>JAJFFE010000269.1 GCA_021776775.1 Planctomycetota bacterium
AACGTGCAGTTGAACTGGATCAACGACGCGACCTACTCGCAAGTGCTGGTTCGTCGGAGCGGTGTTCTGATCGCGACGCTCGGCGGCTCGGCAACCTCGTTCGTCGACGTGTCTCCTCCGGCGGGTACGCTCGACTACGAAGTCGTTGGTGTTTGTCTCGGCGGGATCGAAGCGGCCGCAGTGGCGTGCTCGATCGGCGTCTGCGCCACTCCGACTGGTCTCGCTTGCTCCGTGACCGGCTCTGACGTTTCCTTGACCTGGTCCAATGGCGCGAGCTACTCCGCAGTTTCGGTCTACCGAAACGGTGTCTTGCTGGCGACGTTGCCTGGGTCCACCACCGCGTACGTCGACTCCGCGCTGGGCGAGGGATCGTACATGTACGCTGTCGAAGGTGACTGTGGTACGGCGACGTCTGGATCGACGACCTGCATGGCTTCGGTCGTCGCAGTGACCGGCGGGTTCATTCGCGGGGACTGCAACACCGACGGGGCGTCGCAAATCTCCGACGTTGTCTACGGCCTAGCGTTCCTCTTCTCGGGCGGCCCCGCGTCGACCTGCGCAGACGCGTGCGACGTCAACGACGACGGTGTCTTCCAGATCTCCGACATGGTGTTCCAACTCGGAGGACTGTTCTCGGGCGGAGCTCTGCCGCCGACACCGTACCCGTCGTGTGGAGCGGATCCGACTCCAGATTCGTTGGGCTGTGATTCGAATCCCGGTTGCCCGTAACGGCAACGCGCTAGCGACTTCCTGATTGTTGGGACCGGGGATGGCAACTGCCGTCTCCGGTCCTTCTTTGATCCTAAAAGCAGCCCGCAAATACGTATCACGGACTTCGCTCCTAGGACTCCATGCCCGACCGTGTGCTGCGCCATCATCACGCCGTCGGGGCCCGCCCCGCGAAAGGAAGCCGCCATGCGTACTTGCCTCTGGTCAGCCGTCTTCGTCCTGTGGTTCTCCGCACCCGCGGACGCTCAACCGGAGTTCTCGTATCTCGCTCCGACGGTCGACGTTCCCGTGGGGTCTACGCGTTCGCCGTGTTCGACCGGTCCCGTGTTTTGTCATCTCGGTGGAATCAGTTGGTCAACCATTCGCGGAGTAGCGTCACCCGAGGATGACCCTCCTGCGTCGCGGTCAGAACCTCGAGACAAGATTGGAGCGCGCGCGGGTCAGGATCTCGATCATCAGAGATAAGAACGAGTCCGCGCGTCCATACGGTTTCGGGGTGTTCCGTGCCGAGAGCACGAGTTTGGAGCTCGAGGGCTCTTGCGAGCCAAGCTCGGGCCTCTTCCCGTCGATCGAGGTCACCGAGAACTCGGGCGAGAGCGCGTGCGCAGTGGGCGAGCTCCGGATGCTCGGATCCCAAACTCACTCCTGAGGCTTCTTCGACCTTCAACAGCCGATTCAGTGCCCGTTCCGGCTGCTCGGCGATCTGGCATTCCGCGAGAAGCCGCTCGACGCGCAAGACCTGCGAATGGTCGGGTGGGAGACACAGATCCAGCAGTTCGCGAGCGCGCCCGAGCTCGGTGCGGGCTTCCGCCCAGCGGGTCTGTTCAACGCGAATCTCACCCCAGAGGGAATGAAGCTCGGCCAGGAGGACGTTCTCGGAGCCGAACAGCGACGTCCGAAGGACAAACGCTCGCCCGAGCACATCGCCTGCTCCCTCGAAGTCTCCGGCATGCATGCGGGCCCGCGCTTCCACTGCAAGTGCCTCCGCCACGTCGGGGTGTTCGGGATGCAGGGCCACTTCCGCTTCGCGTCGACCGCGCTCGGCGAGCGCGCGAGCCTCCGGATACTTCCCCAGCGCCAGCAGGGCCCGACTCAAATTCGAGCGGGCCTGAGCATCATGCCGGGGTTCCGCCTCCGCCAGTGCGAGCTGGCCTTCGAGCGCCTCTCGATACGTTGCCGCCGATTCCGCGAACCGCCCACGCGCCAGGTGGAGATGTCCGAGCTCTCGTCGCGCGAAGCTCGCCCCCTGAATCCTAAGCTCCGAGTAGACCTCGAGGGATCGCTCGATGTTTCGTTCGGCCGCATCCCATTCCCCGAGAATGCAGAGCAGGTGACCCCGCAGGAACGGGAGATACGCCCCCTCGTGGTTCTCCCGGGTGAGTCTTCTCGCCGCGTGAACGGACTCGCAGCGCTCGAGCTCCTTCAACGCCTCTCGGTAACGACCCGAATCACTGAGCAGAAAGGCGAGCTGCCAGCCGTTCCAGAACTCCTGGGTCCGATGAGGAGTGGGGATCCCCGCGTAGCTCTCGGCGACACATTCACCGTCGACGCTCAGCGTCGCAGTCCCGGAATCTGGATCGAACACGAGCGCGTAGTCGTGGAAACCGTGGTCTCTTATCGTGTGCACACGATGACTCCCGATCTCCGCGCTCAACGAGACGACCTGAGTCCCACGCTCCACACCCACCCAGACGTCCCAGCCGCGGGTCTCATCGACGTACCGAACTCCCATCGGAACCCCGGGGACGCCGTCGCGCGCTCTGATCCGGGCCCGCATCGTCCACCCGGAGCGGGTCGGATCGAGACGGGGTGCCATCTGTTCGTAGAACAGAGAGGTTCCCGAACTCTCGTCGCGGATCACCCACGCGGCCTCGGCCCCCCGGGAGGCTTCCGCCCGGGCCTCGTGTCCGAGGCCATCCAGCACCCAACCCCCGCGGCGTGGGTCGGCGGGAGGCCGATACTCCAACGCGGCACCGTCGTCTCGCTCGAAGGAGAGCGCCGCGACCTCCATCGTTCCCGATCCCGCGGAGGCTCTGCAACCCCACTGGACGAAAGGCACCCGCGGCTCGAGGGTACGACGCAACACGACCTCCGCTTCGGCGAACCTCCCGTAGCGGTAGAGCATGGCCCCGAGTTGAGTGTCGAGTTGAAGCCGCAGAGCTTGAGCTGCCGGGTAGCGTTGGTCGAGGAGCCGACCGATCTCCTCCAACTCGTGGAAGGCTTGGAGGTATTGACCGCTCTTTCCGACGCTCACCGCGGCCTCGATCGCGTTTCGGATCTGCGCTCCCGGACTCAGCAGCGGCCAGGACTCGGAAAGCTGCGCGATCTCTCGACGGCAACGGGCGGCCTGGAGTTGCTGACCGGTTCCGTGGTAAGCGGTAGCCAACCGGTCGAGGGCGGCAACCACGCGCTCGATCGGTGCCCCCTCGCGTCGACGCGTTTCCACACACCGTTCTAGAAGGGGGACCCCGGACTCGGCCTTTCCGAAACCGATATAGATGGTACCGAGCAGAAACTGGAGATCCGCCTGGACGAGAGGCTGACTGTCGAGCTCGACCTCGATCTCTTGTGCGGCATGGTCGACCATCGCCCTCAGCGTCTCCGGATCTTGGTCTCCCGTGTCCGCGATCGCCGCGAAGATGTTGAGAATAGTGGTTCGGACCTGGGTCGCCTTCTGGGCTTCCAAGGACGCGACGAACGCGAAGTGCAAAACAGCGACGACCGCGACGACCGCCGTCGTCAGGGTGATGAACGCGGCGACGGATCCGGTTCGGTGTCGTCGGATGAACTTCCGGAGCTGATAGGCTGGGCTGGGACTACGAGCCACCACCGGGCGGTGATCGAGGTAAGCGCGGATGTCCTCGGCTAAGGCGTCTGCGGACGGGTAACGCTGGTCGGGGTCTCGGTCGATAGCCTTGAGAATGATGGCTTCGACATCGCCCTTCAGCTCCGGACGCCAGCGGGTGGGACGGTCCGGCTCGTGTTCGCAGATGATCCGAGTCGACTCCGGAAGGGAGACACCCGTGAGGTCATGCGGAAGTCGTCCCGGGAGGAGCTGGTAGGCGATCACTCCGAGGGAGTAAACGTCGAGGCGAACGTCACTCGTGCTCTCCCCTCGGATCAGATCCGGACTCGCGTAGGCGACGGTCCCCACGACCTGCCCGGTGACGGTGAGTGATGGTGCATCCGGATCAGGCTCCAGCAGGCAGGCGACCCCGAAGTCCAGGATCTTGGGTGAGCCGTCGACTTCCACCAGGACGTTCGCAGGCTTGAGGTCTCGATGAACGACCATGCGCTGATGAGCCCACTGGATGATCCGGGCGACCGTCTCGATCAACCGCAAGCGATCCTTATCGCCGAGTTGGGCAGTCTCCGCGTAGCTCAGGATGTCGCGTCCCTCGACGAGCTCCATCGCGAGGTAGGGACGGCGCCCGACCGGAGATTCGAACCACCCCGCTTCGATGACCTGGGCGATCCCCGGGTTCTTGAGCCGAGCTAGCATCCGCGACTCGAACTCGAACCGACGAACCGCGCCTTCGCCCACCAACTCGGGACGGACCACCTTGAGGGCGACTCGCCGGTCGAGCCCCGACTGCTCGGCCTCGTAAACCACCCCCATCCCCCCGCTCCCCAGAACTCCAAGGAGGCGGTAGGAGCCGATGGTGGAACTCGGGAACTCGGTCAGCAAGCGGTACTCGGCGTGCGCGGCCATCCAGGCCGCCTTTGACAGGCTCTCCGAATCCTCGACGTCCAGCAGTTGTCGAAGTCCCTGCTTCAGCGCGACGTCGTCCCCACACTCGGCGTCGATGAAAACATCGAACTCTGACGTATCGAGTTCCTGGGCGCGATCGTAGAGGTCCCGGAGGCGCGCGAACGTTTCCGGGTTGGAGTACGGGTCTCGAAGATCCACCGTGGATTCCCATCACTCGCGGGATATGGCGTTCTGGATCCAAGCGGAGCCGAGCTTCCAGGCTCGCTCCACGGTTCGGGCCGAGACTTCCATGACCTCCGCGATCTCCGCCGACGACAAACCCGCGAAGATGCGAAGCTCGACGACGCGGGAGAGCTCGGAATCGAGCTCCTCGAGCTTGTCGAGCGATTCGTCGAGCTCGACGAGGAGTTCCGCCGAGTTGGATACCGTGGCCAATCCGCGCTCGTTGAACTCTACCCGCGCTCGCTCACCCCCTCGCTTGTGGGTCATTCGCGCGCGAGCGTGATCGATCAGAACTCGTCTCATCGCGCGGGCAGAGACCCGCAGAAAGTGGGATCTTCCCTCGTAGCTTCGGTCGGAGCCGGCGATCCGGATCCACGCCTCGTTGATGAGTGCCGCGGTCTCGAGGGTGTGGCCAGCACGCTCCGCCCGCAGCATCTGACGAGCGTTTCGGCGAAGGTCATCCTCCACCCGGGAGAAGAGCTCGGCTTCCGCTTCGCGTTCCCCCCGGCTCACGGCCAAAAGGAGAGCCTGGATCTCGCATGACTCACGTGCGTCGTCGACATCCGACGACGGGAGGTCCTCGGGATCAAAGTCCATCGCGGCCACCTCGAAGACCTTTCGTCGCTACTACTCTACTTGAAGAAAGAGTAGCGGAGCGGACGATCGAGGGTCAAGGAGGTGGCCCCGGCGGGATCATGGAATGGGACAGGGAGGGTACTCGTTGCAGCCGAGGACGTCCGGCGCGGGTCCGCACTCGAAGAAAGGATCGGGCGGAGGGTCACCAAGAGAGAACAGATAGCTGAGTAGGTAGATCGGGTCCGCGATGTCGAGTGCCGAGTCCCCGTTCACGTCTCCCGTGTCCAAGCAGTTGAGGGGACCACTCGCGAAGAGATACGCGAGCGCAGAGATGGGGTCTGCGATGTCGACGAGCCCGTCGAGATTCGCATCACCCCGACGGAACGGAGTCGCGACGCGCTCAAAGACCCAGACCTGCTCGAGCCCACCGATGGCTAACTGTTGACCGTCCGCCGACATGTCGATCGCCCCGAACAGCTGACCCGGATGGGGATCGACCGGGTACAGGATGATCGTCTCCACATCTCCGGTCATCGGATCCACGCGGACGACCTCCGGGATTGGAACCGGCCCCCCGCACTCGCCCTCCGAAGGGCAGGAGTCGATCGCCAAAATCGAACCGGTCAAGGGGTCCACCGTGATGCCCGGCGCGTAGACCTCACCGGTGATCAAGACGGGTTCGCCGGTCAGGAGGTCGAGCTCGTAGATCCCGCCTTCCCCGGGCGCGAATCCCGATGCGGCGACGTAGAGCTGGGTCGTCGAGAACGCGATATCGTCCGGGTCGGACACAGCGCCGGTGATATCCGCCACCAGCCCCTCGGGCACAGTCATGTCCGCCGGATCAAAGTACCAGAGGTCAGCGGGTCCACCGAATCCGCGATCGACGACGAGGCCCGCGCCGTCGGGAAAGAGCGCGGTCGTGCCGGAGAAGTCCACGGGGGGAAACGCAATTCCCATGGGATCGTCGTCCCCGCCATGGAAACCGGAGACCCACGGCTCGAAGGTTCCCGCGGCGTGATCGTATCTCCAGATGGTTCCAGGGATGTCGAAGCTGACGAACACGTCGCCGCTGAGCGGATCCACCCCACATCCCCCGGCGTTGCCGGCGAAGTCCGCGACTTCGGTGGCGACTAGATCTGTCGGATCGGCCCTGTAGAGGCCAGGATCGTTGGCCCGAGCGCAGAAGTACAAGTTGCCGTTCGAGTCGAAGCTGATTCCCGAGATCTGGGTCCCCGTGTCGGGCAGCTGGATCGTACGGTCCAGCACGAAGCCGGGAACCACCACCTCGGGCTCCTGACCCGACAGTGCCCCGGTGACGGCGAGCGCGATCAGAACGAAAGAAGCGTTTCTCAACATCCGGTCCTCCTGTCGAGGGGCCCTCATGGCCCCTCGACCGTCCCGGCGAGAAACAGGACGTTTACCGACAAGAACCGGAGAAACCCAACCGTCGCTCGTCTCGCACCGCCTTGACCAAAACTTGACATCCTCGGCCGAACCCCGTGGCTAGACTTGGGCCATGATCAGCAGGACGAGATCCTTCCTTCCAACGACTTCAACGGCTGGGCCCCGCACTTGGCTTCCATGCTCGTCCCCCACATTCAGCTTCGGTATAAATATGAAATTCGGACATACGGCGCGCTCTCCACTACTGTGCGCAAACGATTCGGTTGGATCGCAGCCAAGCCAAGCGGAGCGGCCGCGAACCAGGACAACCCGAACGCCACCTCACTTCCCGACGATGGCGAGCCCGAGTCAACGCATCCCCGCGAGTTCTCGCGCGAAAAGTGCACAATGTCGTGAGAAACCGCACGGCACGCTTGCTCCCGAAGACAAGGTCGCGTTGCGCCGGGTTCGATCTACGTCAACCACGCCGAAGCGGTTTAGCTCGCCGGCCATTCGTAGCCACGGCCATGTCGGGTGACGATCAGCGTTGGCTTCGCTGGGTCGGGCTCGATCTTCTTGCGAAGGTTCATGACGTGATAGTCGACCGCCCGGGTGTCACTCGAGTCGGGATCATCCCAGACCGCGCCTTGGATGCGTTCACGGCTGTGCGGCGTTCCGGGCTTGCCGAGGAAGAACGAGAGGAGGCGCCACTCCAAGTTGGAAAGGTCGATGACTTCCCCGGATCGCACAACGCGCTCGGCGCCGAGATCAATTTCGAGGTCTCCCACCTTCTGCGTGATGTCTTGCGGACTGGCCCGGCGAAGAAGGGCCTCGATGCGCGCGATCATCTCTTCTAGCCCGAACGGCTTGGCCAGGTAGTCGTCGGCACCGGCGCGGAGTCCTTCGACCTTCTGCTCTTCACGACCCTTGGCCGACAAGATCAGAACCGGAAGATCGCGCTCGCGACGACGAAGCCACTTGAGAAGTGAGATCCCGTCGAGCTCGGGCAGCATGATGTCGAGCAGCACTAAGTCGGGTATCCGTCGCTCGAGGCTCTGTCGGGCCAACTCGCCGTCGGAGGCGAACTCGACGCGATACCCTTCCATCTCCAGCTTCGTGACTAGCGCAGTGCGAATCGCCTCGTCGTCTTCGACGACCAAGATGCGAGGTTCTGTCATGCGTTCCTCCGAGTCTTACGCCGTCGATCCGTAGAAGATAGAAAGGGATCCTTCGTCTCGCGACTCTGCGACGGTGTAGCCCCTTCGCCGGACCGCGCGCCACCGGTCATCGACAGGGTAAACCGACTGCCTCCCTCGGGACGCCGTGAGTAATCCAGTGTGCCACCCATGCGTCGGGCGAGCGAGCGAGATATTGCCAAGCCGAGCCCCGTTCCCGGAACGCCGTAGTTCTGGAACGCGACGCGGTAGAACGAGTCAAAGATCCGCTCTCGCTCTTCGGCCGCAACGCCAGGGCCCCGGTCGTCGACGTGGATGTGAACCGCGGAGTCGGTGCGTTCGATAGAGACGACGACTTTGGCGGCAGTATCGCCATCGGGTGGAAGCCCGTACTTCATGGCGTTGTCGACGAGGTTCTCCACGATTCGTTCCACAGCGTCTTGGTTGATCGGAAAGACCAGCGGCTCCTCGCACGATTCGAACCGCACGTCGACGCCGCGATCCTCGGCCCGGTTCGAGAAGCCGTCGACCACTTCACGCGTGAGTCGCGCCACGTCGAGCGGAGTGCGTTCGAGCGGCTGCCGTTCGTCGGCACCCTGTGCGGTCTCGAGAATGTCTTCGATCCGTCGGCCGAGCCTTCTCGCTTCACGCGTGACGAGGCGGCCGAAGTCTTGGGTCTTCTCACGCGGCATCTTCGGGTCCGCCAAGAGTTCGCCGAGCATGCGAATCGAGGTCACCGGTGTCTTGAGTTCGTGGGAGACGTTCGCCAAGAGACGCACCTTGAGCTCGGCCAAGCGACGCTGTCGATCGATCGCCGCCCACGTTGTAAGAAGCGCCACCCCGATCACCAGTAGGACAGCGACGAGTCCCACTCGTAGTCCGGTCTCTCGGCGAGCGATCGCGACCATGGTGTCGGCGTACCGCGGATCGACGATGCGAACTTCCGCGATCGGCTCGCCATCGAGTTCGACCCGGGCGCGGGCGGTGTCGGAGGTAGACACGTCTGCCGCGGGATCAACCGGGGAGAGCACTTCTACCGTCGAGTGGTACGCCGCGTACTCCGCAGAGTCCGCGGTGGGATCGACTGTCGGCCGGTCGACGAGAGCGAGGGCCAGAACTTCCTCACCGGACTCGACGGGAACGACGAGCGTATCCTGAGTCGATCGGCGCAGAAGCACGGACCGCCCGTCCCGGAGCCTCGTCGCATGAAGCTGGATCACCTCCGAGAGAGCGCGATCTCGCTCTAGTCTACGCGCTAGTTCATCGGAGGCGGAGAACGGTTGCCGGAGCGCCAGTGTCTCGACCACGGCGAACGGGAGTGAGTCGAACCGCTCGGCCAACTCGGCCCGAGTCGGCAAGTAGGAAAGATCCCCGCCGCTGGCAAGAGCCAACCGAGCCAGGAACTCCACGGGAAAAGACCCCTCTTGCGCCACCGACGGGCGTGTCGCGAGTTCGCGCAAGATGCGCTCACCGAGCGCGCGGTCGGCGGCAGCCGAGTCGCCGCCCGACGCAGCCCGCGTGATCGACGCGCGACCGATTCTAAGAAGTAGTCTGTCCTTGAGGTTTCGATCGGTGAGTTCCGGCATCGCGAACGAGTAGGCGTCGACCGCACGCGATAGATCTCCGCGTGCGACGTAGGCGTCTCCGCCACGACGGGAACGATCAAACAGTGTTTGTTCCTCATCGGACGCCGCGCTCGCGAGCGCGCGCATCGGCGACAGGCCGTAGTCGCGATGGTGCCAAAGCGTGCGATTCGCTTGCGACGGGTCGCGTCGCACAGAGCTCGCTGAGTTCTGGTACGAACTCGACAGTTCGCTCGCCCAACGGTCGGCGAGCGACTGACGTGCGTCGTGCGACTCCGATCGACGAGCGTCACCGTCGCGAGCGATCAGCGCGAAGCCAAGCGCGCCGACGATGGCGAGCCCGACTCCGAGCACGAGCATAGGAAGCAGAAGCCGAGACAGCATCAGTACCCACTACCCGTTTTCTTGCGCTTACCGTAGCGCTCGATCCACTTCTTCCGTTCGCCGAGCTTTCGTTCGATCTCTTGAAGTGTTGTCAGCGCGTGCTCCCGAACCGTGAAGTCTGCGTCTTCGAGATACTTCGCCAACTCCGGCATGCTCCGAGCGTCGGCAAGGTGTTCGAGCCGTTTCATCGCGCTAACGCGTTGGTTCTGCGCCTTCGAAGTGAGCAACTGATAGAGCCACGGCAGCGCCCGGGTCGTCTCCAAGCCGAGCACTCTTCGGACAGCAGCGAGCTGGGCGTTAGGATCGGGGTCTCGGAGCCCCTTCTCCATGGCCATGTCGAATCCGTCAGCGTCGGTCGGGAAGTGCAGGTACGCAAATGATCGAACAGCCTTGTTCGCGCTCTCGACTGCGAGAGGCATGTGCGGGAGGAGGTACGGCGTCGCGCCTTTCCCGAGTTGAGCCGCCAACGCCTCATGGTCGCGGACAATCCCAGCCCAATCGACGGTCTCGAGAAACGCAGCGAGTTCGGGCCGGTCCTTGTCGGACACAATTGCGTCGAGCAGCTTTGCTCGAACTATCGAAGAGATGCTCTTGTCTCGATAAGCCGCGTCGTAGAACCGAATCGGAAGCTCACCCGTCTCCGGCACGAACGCGCTGCCGTTTCGTTCGAGCCGTTCGAGCGCAATTCGGACGGACCCGGGCTGGGTGATATCGTTTAGCCGCGCGACCAACACGCGTTGAGCGTTCAACCCCTTCAGAAGAGTCACCTCAGCCGACCCCCAGAACTGATCGAACATCGCAGCTCCGTCACCTCTGATCAGCCCGGCGATGAGGGCGTCGAAAACGTCACGGTACGGCTTTGGATCCTTTCGATCGCGGTCCGGAAGCAGGAGCAGCGTTCGCACCAGGGGAAAGAGTGTTGCGTTCGACTCACGCTCAGGGTTCAACACGCCGAGGCGATAGGTCATGAATGCGAATGTGAGGTACCTCGGCAGGACAACACCGCCGCCAGGGCTCGACGCCTCGTTGTTCGTTGAGCTCGTTGTTCTACGCTGATCAACGAACCAGCTAGAGCAAAGACGTTCATACACGCCTTCTCGATCCGCGAACCGTCGGAAGTAGTCATCGAGGAGTGGAAACGCTTCAGCCGCGAGCGCAGCCTGAGTGGAACTGTGACTCAGGATTCCGACTGCACTCAGTAGAGTCAGAAAAGCGTCTTGTTGACCGGGCTGGGTCACCCCGTTGCGGAAGCATTCGAAAAGAGCATTCGCGTGGCTTCGGTTGCGGAGATGAGCGGCTCGACCAAGCGCGTCGAGCGCAATCGCCTTCGAGTACGCGTCGTCCGAACGTTGGGACACACGGACCATCGCGTCGGCGAAGACGGGCGTGATGATCGGATTCTCAAACTTCCCCTTGTACCCTCGCGGAGAGACCCCGACCTCCCGTGCGACCTGATCCCAGTACGAGTTCACGCTCGACTGCCACTCGTCGTCGCCGTAGACGCTCAACACGCCGTGCCACGGGCGGGTCTCGCCCCCGAGCGTCTGGAACCCTTCCGCTTTGCGATTCATCAGAAACGATTCGAACTCTGCGACGGCTCGATCATCCTCGAGAGCAAGTCGGTGCAGAGATTGGAATGCACTCGCGGTTCGCAGGAGTTTGGCCTGAGCGACGACATCGACTCGCGCCCCCTGCTCCTGCCAAAACGTCGACTGCGGATGGTCACACAGCGCCATGAGCACCACGGGCGCCCTATCGCCCCGGGCCAAGAATCGAACATCGTCGATTCGCTTGGCCACGACCAACGCGGTGGCGACGCTATCGAGGCTCGAGGAGAAGTACGATCGCTCCGGTCTCCGCGATCCCGACATAGCCCTCTGACGTCGATGGTCAGCGCTCTGCGACTCAGGAAGAACGTTGCACAGAGCGGCGAGCTGCGCCTTTGTCACCAAGTCGGGACGTTGGTAGATAAGCCCCGACACGATGTGAGCGTGATTCGCCGCCTCAAAAGAAGAAATGGCCGTCGTGCCGTCGTGACGGGCAAGATACGCGGCGATCCGTGAAGCGGCCGCATTGTCGGCAACAACGGTCTCTGCAATCGCACCCCAGTTGTAGCCAACGTAGTCGAGATCTGCTTCGAGATGAGCTCGGCCGCCGAGGCCGAGACGAACGATCGCCAGGAGCTCCCGGCCAGACTCGCTGGGTCCAACTTCGATCGAATCCAATACTTTGACGGCGGCCCGCTGTCGGTCCGCGGGTAGCTGCATGAGCCGTTGCGCGAACTTGTACGGAAAGTTGCGCGCGAGCTCCACGCTCGCTGGTGTCGGGATCAGGGCCGTGAATCGTTCCACCCGGCCCAATTCGACGAGGAGCTCAGCCAGCGCAACGCGGTGCTGGGCATCCCTAGAGTTTTCGAGCATGGGCTCCAAGATGGGAACGACGATGACGCCCAGCGCGCGCAGCTGCTTCTTCGCCGTCAGGGCCGGGCTGTCTTTCACGAGCGGGTCATTCACCAAGGCCATGCCAAGCTCAAAGATCCGCGCTTGGATTTCGGCATTCGCGCCGACTTGCTCGAGCCAGTCGAACTCGGGGATCTCTGAGCGGCCCGCGTCAATCTCGGCCGCAAAGCGCCGGGCCAGATCGGCGAAGCGCGGGTGATTGGGAAAGCGCTCCACGACTTCCCGGAAGCGATCTCGCGCGGCGCCGAGTTCACCCTTCTTGCGGTGACAACGGCCCAACGCAAACAGCGACCGCGCCGCGATGTTGTCCTCGACACCTTCGTCGGTGGAGAGAGCGCGATAGATCTTCATGGCGCCGTCGAGATCGCCGTCGGCCAGCTCGAGAATCTCAGCTTCGAGAATCTGCGACTGGGCCGACCGGGAAGACTGCGCCGTGTTAGAGCCCACGGCAGAAGAGCCGGATCCAGTCGTCGGAGGTTGCGCGCCCAACGGTCGGACGGCGACGAGCAAGACGAGTGCTCCGACAGCGAAACATGTCCAAGAACAGAAGACAACCAACGGGGGGACGGGCGGGTTAGCAGCGCGGTACGACATAGGGCTCTCCGTTCGCAGGGTCCAGTCCCCTCGACTCCTGGTCCCGTCCGCACGCGGCGACCGGGAAGAGTCGAGGAGGCGAAGGGCTACCGGCAGAGGCGCGCTTCACCTGCCAAGAGTATCGGGGGGAGTCGTTGGGAAGTTGTTGGAAGCGGAGAATCGACCGCCGCAAGCCAACGCCGGTACCAGTCCAGACCGCCGAAGGCCCTCCCAAACAAACACTTGCGCCGTCACTGTTACAGACGGGGAGGAGATCGGGCGGGGTCCCACGAAAAAGGGCCGAGGAAGACCCTGCGGTCTTCCTCGGCCCTGCGTACGATTCGACGAGCTCTAGGGGCATGCGTCGAATTGATCACAACCCAAATCGCCTCCGCTTCCCGGGGGGTCTTCGGTCGGATCTTCGCCACAGTTCGGGTTCGGAGCCGCGGGGCTCGGCGATCCCGGTACGAACAGCGCGCTCAACTTGTAGACCGCGTCCGAGATGTCGACGCCACCGTCGTCGTTCGAGTCGGCCGCATCCGCGCAGACCGGTGACGGCGAACCCGGCACGAACAGTGAACTCAGCAACGAGACGGCGTCCGAAATGTCGAAGCCGCCGTCGTTGTTGCAGTCACCGCGAATGAACTGCGGTCCCGTGGTGGGGCCACCACCGGCGAGAAACTCCATCTCGTTGTAGACGAGGTCGCTCACTTCGATGCTCATGTCATCGGCTTGGAAGCCGTTGGCAATCGTGTTTCCGCTATTGCCGATGATGACTCCGGCTTGCCCCGCGAAAGCGGCACCAGAGAAACCAGCGATTGCGGTACCACCGGCCGCCGGCTCCATCAAATCACCGTTGTCGAGCCACGGATCGAGCCCCGAAACCTCGATCGGGTTGGGCAGACCATCCCAGATCGGGTGCGCGGAATCCCAGGTATAGACCACCTGCGGCGTCGTGAAGTCGACCGCGGAGTCAACACCGAGAGCTGCTTGGAACGCGGGATCAATATCGAGGTCCCAGTAGCTACAGAGCACTTTCCCACCGGCATTGATGTAGTCGATCAACGACGCGATCTCACCTGCCGAAGCACAGCACGGGTTTTCGTAGACGACGACTTCGTAGATGAAGGCACCGTTCAGCTCCGCCAAGAGTGACGCGCCGTCGAGTACCTGAGTCACGCTCCAGCCGTTGTCGTCGGCCCACGCGTTGACACCATCTGCGAGGTTGGTAGTACCCGTCGTCCAGTTGAGCATGAGGATCGAATCGTCGAGCGCCCCCGGACAGTGCGAGGTACTGCACGATGCCGGGCAAGACGAGTCGAGGCCACAGAGGCCGACGATCTCGTAGGTATAGTTACCGGACGGCTGAGCGGCGTCCGTGTACGAAGTATCGGTTCCACCCAGGGTCGCGATGAGCGTCCCGTTGCGGTAGACCTCGATGTTGTCGTACGTGCTCGTGTTCGCCCAGGTCAGCTCGATGTCCCCGGGACCGGGAGAGCAACCAACCGAATCACAAGTCAACGCGGACGGCACATCGCACGGCACGGAAGCCAACAGCTCTACCGACAGGTCGTCGAAGTAGACACCGTTACCGACACCCGCCGCCGCGTAGAGATCGATGCATTGGATCTCGGTAAGTCCTCCGGACCACAGCTCGCATTCGCGAAGCGCGGTGCCGTTGAAATAGATGTTGTGGAGATTGTTGTCGAGGTCGATTTGGATCTCGATTTCATTCCACTGGTCTACCGGAAGGGGCAGCGTTCCGCCGCCGGGCGGACCACCAGCGGACCCGCCGAGGTCAGCGACGTCGCCCAGCAGCGCGTTGAAGCGAAGCTGAACCGACCAGTTGAACGGACCCGCAGGCTGCGTGAAGTCGTTCAACATGATGAAGTACGCGTCGCCCGCTTGCGTCGCGTCGATCCAGACCGACGCTTTGACAACGTACCTTCCCGAGTCGAGCCCGGTAAAGGTCTGCACGACGTCCTGGTTGTTTTCGACGAAGAGCGAGTTCGGGGCAGTTTGAGCTTGGCCATCGACAATAAGCGAATCGACCGCCGGATCTAAACCCCACGTTTCCCAACCGTTGCCGACCCCCGCAACAGAGATAAACTCACCGGCGGTATAACCGTCGAAGTTCTCTTCCCAAATGACCTGACCGGAAACGGTAGCCGTTCCCACACACAACAAGAGAAGTCCCGTTAGCAATGAAGTTGCCTTCATGGACGACTCCTTTCTTCTCCCACTGGGCGACCCAAGGGTCGCAGAAGAAAGTGCCGAAAGCGCGACAGGCCGCTTTCGGCGGCGACTGAACACACAGATTTTTTTGCAAAGCTTTGGATCTTTAGCCAGGACCAAGCCTAGAAAGGGTCGGCACCGAGGTCAACGAACGGTCCCAGGCAAGGGTCGGAATCGCCTCTAGCCGTGCCCGGAGGGCCAGAAACGAATCGAGGAGGACCTCGGACGGGAGTTCGCTTCCGATTGAACTCGACTCCTCGACCCGTGACGATGGCCGCTTGCGTCTAGTTTCGACGGCGATGAACGGCCGCAGACGCCGGACCCGCCCACGACACGATTTCCCGACCGATCGCTGCTCCGGCAGCGAACCGTGTGTTTGCCCCAGAAGAAGAGTGCCGTGTTTCGAATCAACGTCGTGCTGGTCGCCCCAGAGATTCCGCAGAACACGGGGTCGATCGGCCGGCTGTGCGTGAACCTAAACTCTCGACTGCATCTGATCGAGCCGCTGGGCTTCTCGCTCGAGGAGAAAGCGGTGCGGCGCGCCGGACTCGATTACTGGCCCCACCTAGACGTAACAGTCCACGCGAATTGGGACGCGTTCCTCGAAACCGAATCCCCGAGACGCATGGTGTTCGCCACGACCAAGACCGAACGCTGCCTGTACGACTACTCGTTCGAGAACGACCACTACCTAGTTTTCGGGAGCGAATCAAAGGGCCTCGCGCCGTCGTTCCACGAACGGTACGCCGACGATCTGTGCTCGCTTCCGATGCCGGGGAAGTTCCACCGGAGCATCAACCTGCAGAACGCAGTCGCAGCCTCCATGTACGAAGCGGTGCGTCAGTTGCGTTGACTCGCGCCGGTCGGTTGACCAGTGCGCTCGGCCGCGGCCTGAAGTTGCCCTCGTGTCTCGATCAACGTGCGATTCATCGGAGTCGACTTCGCAGCGCCCGCCGCATCCACGTAGATGGACAGTGACGCCTCTCCCGTTCCGACGAGTCGCTGACGGAGCGCGCCACGGACCTCTTCAAGAGTGAGCATCTCGACCGCCTTGGCCACTTGCTCTCGGTAACCGATCTTGCCCTCGAGATTCACGCCTTCGAACAGCAGCCGATCGACGCTCTCCGCCATGTCTTTGTCTTCTTGTCGAAGCTCACCCACGATTGCGGCCTTCATGCCAGCAAACGTTTCAGCCTCGACAGTATCGAGGTCGTCCACGGCTGCTTCGATGTAGGTCTCGGCTCGAGTCGCGCAATCGACAGCCGAGTGAGTTCCCGACTGAATCAAGAACCACAGACCGAGTCGCTCGTAGGAGGTCATCGCCGAACTCGAGACGATGTAGCCAAGCTGCTGCTTGGTTCGCATTTCTGCGTAGAAGCCGGTTTGCAGAAGCGCATCGGCCGCGCGCACCACCGCTTCGGTTTGCGCGTCGCGTGGACCGAACTGCACGTACTTTATCCACGCATTGTTGTTGGACTTCGAAGAGATGACGCGCGCGAAAAGTTGTCCCGGCTCGATCTTGACCGTTTGCACTTCGGGCACTCGATCGGCGGGAAGAAACTCGTCGCACAACGTAGCCAGCATGCCACGGATCGCTAACTCGACGGATTCTTCGGACAAGTTCCCGTAGGCGGCGCCTTCGACCGCGAGAGAGCTCAACAGACGACGACCGAACTGCTCGACCTCCGCCTGCTCGACGGATTCGACCAACGGGCGGTAGAGCGATTGGTGAACTCCGGGGTAACGACCGAGCAATCCCAACTCGTAGAACGCCAACGTGTACGCTTGGCTGAAGTCGAAGTTGCCGAGATCTCGAACGACCTCCGAGCGCAGAACGGCAAACGTCTCAGGATCGACCCGGCCTTCGACGACTCGCTTCGCGGCCGCCTGCAAGAGATCGGTCAACCGCTGAGAGTAGCCTTCGACGACCAATCGTATCCCGCTGCCTTCGTCGGCGATCGACACGTCAAGCCCCGCCTCGATCGCCGGATACTTCCACTCGTTCATGGACTCCGCGACGCATCGCACGAACAACTTCGTCAACAAGCGATTGCGGGGAGAAGCGCTGATCAGATCGCTGGCGAGCAAGACCGACATGCGCGCTTTCGGAAGCAAGAACTTGGCGTCCTTCTGGAACCAAAACTCACCCGGAACATCTTCTAAGATGGAAACCGGCTCGGTCGAGATCCCGTCGACGAGGAGCTGCACGTTGTCGGGGATGTAAGGATTGGGCAGTGGATACGCGAGAGCAGCGTGAATGTCGGCATCGCGCCAGCGAGCGAGGCGATCCTTCGCAATCCGGGACACCGAGAACTCCGTCCCGTACGCAGGCTCTTCGCGATCCGTCTTCACGTCCGGAGCGACCAAAGTGACTCGCATGACATCAGGACGGAGATAGCCGAGGTAACGATTGAATCCTCGCGGATCGTATCTCGGAATGAGATGGAGTCGCCGCTCCGCCGCTGACGCGGGGCTCTGCTGCATGAACGCCGCAAACCGAGAGCTCGCGTCCGTGCCTTCCGCGTTCGGCCGGAAGTAGTAGTCGAGCTCCGCCATCGTTCGTTTCTCGGCGAAGTAGTACTCTTGCAGGCCGCGCTTACGCAGCATCCGGCAGTGCGAGAAGAACAACTCGATCACACGATCGATATCGGCCCGCCCTTTCTTCGTCAACCCGATGGTCACGTTGAAGTAGGCGGCGTATGTCTCGGAACGGGCGCCCGAAGAAAGACTGAGTGCCAGACTCTCCTTCTTGAGCTGAGACAAGAGAGATCCGGGTCCTTCGTCCCCGATGAGCGCTCCCAACAACCGGTGAGGCTTTGTCTCGTACAGGTTGTGGGTGGTCGGTGTCGCAAAGCTCAGTTCCAAGATCAACGAATCCGAAAGCGGCTTGATCTCGATGAGCTGTGGAAGTTGCGCAGGATCGAACACGTCACCTGGGTAGATGATCGGGGCGCGGTCGGTAGTTCGAATGGGCGAGAACTTGTCTCGCACCCAACCCTCGACCTCGTCGAGAGGACGTGCCGACAGGATGCAGAGCTTCATGACGTTGGCAGAGTAGTACTGCTCGTAGAACGAGGTCAGGACCTCGCGCGTCACGTTACTCAACGTCTTCAAGGTTCCGGTCGAGAACTTCTGTCGAGGGTGGCCGTCTCGATGAAGCGAACGCTTGACCATGCGAGCTCTCCAAAAATCATCTTGGAGATTCTTCTGATGCTCGGAGTTCACGGCGTTCATCTCGCGCTCGACGAACTCTGGTGTGAACAATGGCGCGACAAAGAACTGCGCGAATCGATCGAGCGCGCCCTCGAACGCGCCGTGGCTGACTTCGAAGTGATAGTTCGTGTTCTCGGCAGCGGTGTAGGCGTTCGAATACCCTTGGTTCTGCTCGAGGAACTGCTTGTACTCCTCGACGTCGGGATACTTCTCGGTACCCAAGAACAGCATGTGCTCGAGAAAGTGCGCGAGTCCGAGATGCTCCCACGGATCTTCGAGCGACCCTACCGCGACATCGAGGGCAGCCGTCGACTTCTGCGCCTTCGGATCATGAATGAGCCAAACGTCGAGTCCATTGTCCAGCGTGATCGTTCGTGACACGCGATCGTTCCCGGGGCGCGACTGCTCGAGATTGACGATCGGTGAATGAGGGACTGTCGAGCAGCCAACGAGAAGAACGACCGCTGCTGCAATCCAGATCGAGCGTGGCATTATTTGATCCTTGGTAGAAGACACGAAGGGTGGCGACTTGGAACGCAAAGGGTGACGACAGGCGCTGCCATCGACAAGGGCCCGAGCGGAGAAACTCCGAACGGGCCCTTGTTGACGTACGACGTGAGTCTGAACGACTACTGCAGTCGCCCGGCCGCGTCGGTCGACTCCCAGGTGAAATCGGGCAGTTCACGACCAAAGTGCCCGTGACGGGCGGTCTCTTTGTAGATCGGGCGCTTGAGGTCGAGATACTCGATGAGCCCCTTCGGCTTCAGCTCGAAGTTCTTACGTACGATTTGCTCGATCTCTGCCTCGGGTAGCGTGCCGGTCCCAAACGTCTCGACCAACACGGAAGTCGGCTCTGCCACTCCGATGGCGTAGGAGAGCTGCACCTCGCAACGCTTCGCCAGGCCAGCCTTGACGACGTTCTTCGCCACGTGACGCGCCATGTAAGCCGCCGAGCGGTCGACCTTCGATGGGTCCTTACCGCTGAAGGCTCCCCCGCCGTGACGTCCGTGCCCCCCGTAGGTGTCGACGATGATCTTCCGTCCGGTCAGACCACAGTCGCCGTACGGACCGCCGATAACGAAACGGCCGGTCGGGTTTATCAGGTATTTCGTGTCGTCGTCGAGGAGGTTGGCCGGGACGACCGACGCGATAACCTTGTTGCGAATGTCCTCGTGGATCTGCTCCTGGGTGACATCCTCGGAGTGCTGAGTCGACAAGACCACGGTGTCGACCCTAGCCGGAACGCCGTCGATGTACTCGATGCTGACCTGGCTCTTCGCGTCGGGTCGAAGGTAGGAGAGCTCACCCGAGCTGCGGAGCTCCGCGTGCTTCGCAACAAGTTGATGGGACAGCGCAATCGATAGTGGCATGAGTTCCGGCGACTCGTCACATGCGTAGCCGAACATCAACCCTTGATCACCAGCGCCTTGCTCCTCGAACGCGCCGTCACCCTCGTTGACACCCATGGCGATATCGGGCGACTGACGATCGAGTGCGATCTGCACCGAACAGGTAAGACTGTCGAAGCCCATGGCGGCGTCGGTATAGCCGATGTCTGCGACCGTCTTGCGAGCGATGTCAGCCAGCTGAGGCCGGCCCTCGCTGGTGACCTCGCCGGCGAGAAGAACCAAGCCGGTGGTCACAAGGGTTTCGCACGCCACGCGACTATGCGGGTCTTCTGCGAGGAACGCATCGAGGACAGCGTCGGAAATTTGATCCGCGACCTTGTCCGGATGCCCCATGGACACCGACTCTGACGTGAAGAGAAATCGCTCGCGGGACGACATGCCCGACTCCTTATTGCCTTGCGCATCTGCTGTCGAACCGCCGAGTCACGCGTTGATCGCATGACCGATAGACGGGATTCGAAGACTGCGGAATGCGCCTCGTCTATTGTTGAACTTCGACTCACCGGACACCGGCAAAGTCATCCTGTTGGGCGGGAGACACGCATTGGCGACAATGGTCCCCAAAAACGATCGCGAGGATCCTACCGATATGGCTACTCCGCGTCGAGTCGTTCGAGCATTCGCCTGGCGGCTCCTCGGTGCTCCGCGAGGATCTCGAAACCTCGATCGATTCGAGCGACGCGATCGGCGTCTTCCGCCAACAGAACTCTGACCCGCTCGGTCAACGAAGCCACGTCGTCAACCTGAACGGAAGCCCCACCTTCCGTAAACAGAAGCCGCTCTGCCGCGAAGTTGTCGAGGTGCGGCCCGTGGACGGTTGGAGTGCCGGCGGCAATCGGTTCGAGAATGTTGTGCCCCCCGATCGGGACCAAACTACCGCCGACAAAGGCGACATCTGCGAGGGCGTACAGGGTCGCCAACTCACCGACGGTATCCACGACGATCACCTCGGCGGGCCTCCGGTCGCTGTAGCTAGCGACACTCCATCCGCGGGCGCGCACCAACTCGAGCACCTCAGGCGCCCGTTCGACGTGGCGCGGAGCGAGCACGAGACCCAGTCCATCGAACTGGTCGCGGAGCGCCTCGTGGGCGACGAGCACGCTCGCCTCCTCGCCGGCGTGGGTACTGCCCGCGATCCACCACCGGCCGCCAAGCCTCGGACTGAAGCGGTCGCAGATGGACTCACGAACCGCAGCGCGATCCTCGATCACAGGACGGTCGAACTTGAGGTTCCCGAGGACCTCGACCCGATCTTCCGGCACCCCGAGTTGTCGGAGCCGCTCGGCGTAGACCTCGGTTTGCACGAGGAATCGATCGATCCGACGCAAGAACGGACGGAACAGAGCGGCCACTCGACGCATGCGACGAAAACCGCGGTCGGAGACTCGGCCGTTGGCGACAACGAGCGGGACGCCTTTCGACGACGTGACCAAGACGTGGTTCGGCCAGATCTCGAGTTCCATCAGGAGGACGAGATCGGGAGCGATCGTGCGGAGAGTCCGTCGAATGACGAAGGAAAGATCGATAGGAAAGTAGAAGACTCGATCCGCGCCGTAGCGACGATTCGCCACTTCTCGAGCCGACGCGGTTGTGGTCGAGACGACAACGTCGTAACGATCGTCCGACTGCAGCAGCTGGAGCAACGGTCCCGCCGCTTCGAGCTCTCCTACGCTAACCGCGTGAACCCAAATCCGACGACATCCCGGAGTTGGCTGCACCACGTGTGTGACGCGGCCAAAGCGCTCCGCTAGTGAGCCAACCCCACGTCGCCGAATCACGACTAGCACGAAGAGATAGCCGAGGAGAAACGGCGACAGGACGAGCAAATACACTCCGTCGAGGAACAGGCTCGCCAGTCCTGGTCTCATTCACGCCGCTCCGGAGGCGCCACAGCACTTCTTGTACTTCTTGCCGCTTCCACACGTGCACGGATCGTTGCGCCCGATCTTGTCCTCGGCATTCACGATCGGCTTCAACGGCTCGGGAGCCTGTCGAGTCTGGGACCCTTGAATCCCCTGCTGCATGCGGGCTTTGTGTTCTTCGTGAGCGTGTTGGAGTTGCGCGCTGGTCACGCCTCCGTCCCACTTTTGCTCGAGTTGCTTTTCAGTCTCGCGCTCTTGGTCTTCGTTCATGCGCAGCTGAACGCGGGGAACAAGCGCGGACGTGTCCTCTTTCAAAGCTTGCAGCATCATCGAGAACATTTGATAGCCCTCGCGCTTGTACTCGAGCTTCGGATCGAGCTGGCCCATGCTCCGCATGCCGATTCCGGCGCGTAGCTGGTCCATTGCGTGAAGGTGATCTTTCCACTTCTCGTCGATCGTGGTCAGCAAGATGAAGTGGAGCAGGCGCTCGAACACTTCTTCACCAGCAAGCTTGGCCTTCTCGTCGATGACCTTGCCGTACACGTCGAGGATTTGCTCGTTGATCTCTTCGGCATTTCGCGCGCTGGCAAACTGCGAGTCGTCGGTTTCGATACCGTACTTGTCACGCAGCCAGCTGCCGAGCTCCGCCAACCCCTCGGTACCCTCGCGGTCGAAGACTATGTCTTCGGCGACTCGGTAACCGGTAATCTCGGCCATGAACTCGAGCATGAGATCGCGAAGATCGATGTCTCGCAAAATGCGATCGCGCAGCTCGTACACCAGTTTGCGCTGCTCGTTCATGACGCCGTCGTACTCGAGCAAGTTCTTGCGGATCTCGAAGTTCCGCGCTTCGACTTTTTTCTGCGCCCGCTGGATCGCCTTCGTCACCATAGGGTGCGTAATGTCGACGCCGTCGGTCATGCCGAATCGCTTGAGGAGTCCCGAGATCCGTTCCGAAGCGAAGATCCGCATGAGGTCATCTTCGAGCGACAGGAAGAACTGCGACGTTCCGGGATCACCTTGACGACCACAACGGCCGCGCAGCTGATTGTCGATTCGTCGTGACTCATGACGCTCACAACCGAGAACGAACAGTCCGCCCTGCTCGACGACCCCGTCGCCGAGCACGATGTCCGTGCCTCGACCTGCCATGTTCGTTGCGATGGTCACGGCGCCGGGCTGGCCGGCGTTGGCGATGATCTCGGCTTCTTTTTCGTGATACTTGGCGTTCAGTACCGAGTGCTTCACCCCGCGACGATTGAGCATTCCGGAGAGAAGCTCCGAGTCCTCGATGGTAATCGTACCCACGAGAATTGGACGCTTCTCGGCGTTGATCTCACCGACGCGGTCGGCGATCGCTTTCCACTTCTCGGATTTCGTGCGGTAGACGACATCGGCAGCGCTCGCTCGACGCATCTCGCGGTTCGTGGGAATCTCCACGACCCCCAACCCGTAGATCTGCGCAAACTCGGCCGCCTCGGTCATGGCGGTTCCGGTCATGCCGCCGATCTTGTTGTAGAGCCGGAAGAAGTTCTGGAAGGTGATCGTCGCTAGGGTTTGGTTCTCCTGCTTGATCTTCAGGCCCTCTTTGGCCTCGACCGCTTGGTGCAACCCGTCCGACCAGCGCCGCCCGTCCATCAGTCGTCCGGTGAACTCGTCGACGATGATGATGTCACCGTCCTTGGAGACGTAATGAACGTCCTTCTTGTGAAGGTGATGAGCGCGCAACGCCTGCTCGATGTGGTGCGGCCACGTCATGTTGGCTGGCGAGTAGAACGAATCGACACCGACAAGCTTCTCAGCTTTGTCGATGCCATCTTCGGTGAGTAGGACCGAGTTGTCCTTCTCTTTGACTTCGAAGTCGGTATCGATCTCGAGCTGTCTGACGACCGCGTCAGCCTTGTAGTACTTGTCTGTCGTGTGCTCAGCGGGGCCCGAGATAATGAGCGGCGTTCGCGCCTCATCGACCAAGATCGAGTCGACCTCATCGACGATGGCGAAGGCGTGGTGCTTCTGGCACTGATCGCCGGGGCGGACCTTCATGTTGTCGCGTAGGTAGTCGAAACCGAACTCGTTGTTGGTGCCGTACGTGACATCCTTGGAGTACTCGGCGATACGCTCGTCAGACTCCATGTTGCTTTGAATGGCACCGACCGTCATGCCGAGCCCCTCGAACACCGGAGTCATCCACAACGCGTCGCGGCGAGCGAGGTAGTCGTTGACGGTGACGACGTGAACGCCCTTGCCGGTCAAGGCGTTGAGGTAGGCCGGCAGAGTAGCGACGAGGGTCTTACCCTCTCCCGTCGTCATCTCGGCAATCGACCCGTTGTGGAGAACGATCCCACCGATCATCTGGACGTCGAAGTGACGCATGGCAACGCCGGTCGCGGTCTTCAGGAACCGACGCGACGACTCTCGGACGCAGGCGAACGCCTCCGGCAGCAGGCGGTCGAGGCTCTCACCTGCCTCATGACGTTGGCGAAACTCGACCGTCTTCTCGCGCAGTTGATCGTCGGACAGTGCCTCGATCGACGGCTCGAGAGCATTGATCTGCTCGACCTTCGACCACATCGGTTTCAAGACGCGCTCGTTGGACGAACCAAACCACTTCGTCAGCGAGGCGTTGATCTTCGTCATTAGGCTCATGGGGATACTCTAAGGTCTCGCAGTCGTTCGTCGGTCTCCGACAAGTTGGCAGGCTTGCCGCCCCCGAGTGGGACGGTCACGTCAATGTGACAGTGTAACTGGTCTCTCGGCCAGCGAGATCCCCATAACGGCAAAAGACACACCACATTCCGAAGACACCAGCTAGCCCGCAGCCTCGAAGGTGCCGACCAAGTCCGAGAGCCGTTCGAGGCCCTCGTCGTGGGCCAAGTCTCGGATCTCGTCGAGCCAACGGGTCAAACACGCGGGATCCCGAAACAGGTGGGTCCCGACCTGGACTGTCGAGGCGCCGACGACGAGGAACTCGAGCACGTGCTCCGGCCGGGTGATGCCGCCGATGCCACAAATCGGAACACTCACCGCCTGGCTTGCTTGCCAGACCATTCGTAGTGCGACCGGTCGAATCGCCGGGCCCGAGAGCCCGCCGGTCGCACGACCGAGTCGCGAACCTCGCTTGCGCCAGTCCACGGACATGCCGACCAGGGTGTTGATCACAGAAATACAGTCAGCGCCGCCCTCTTCGGCGGCCACAGCCTGCTCTCCGATGTCGGTCACGTTCGGCGTCAACTTCGCGATGATCGGCAGTTTTGTCTCTGCTCGAACCGCCGCCACCAACGCCCGAGTCGCCTCCGGATCGAGCCCGAACTGGAGTCCCTCATTAACGTTCGGACAGGAGATATTGAGCTCGAAGCCGGCGACGGCCGGCTCGACATCGAGCACTCGCGTCAGCTCGACGTAGTCTTCGAGGGTGCGGCCGACCGTGTTGACGATGACCGGAACCCCGTACTGCGCCATGCGCGGCAGATAGCTTTCGACGAACGCGTCCAAGCCGGGGTTCTGGAGTCCGATCGAGTTCAACATTCCGGCCGGGGTCTCGATCGTTCGCGGCGGCGGATTCCCCGTGCGGCGCTCACGAGAGATACTCTTGCCGATGATCGCGGAGAAGACCGCCGGATCGACGAACGGCTCGAACTCCTCCCCGTAGCCGAACGTGCCCGACGCGGGCATGATCGGATGCGCCAGGCGCAGCGGGCCGCCCGGCGACGGGATCTCGGTCGACAGGTCGACGCGGCTTGCGGCGACCGGGGTTCCTGACTCTGATTGCAGACTCGTCACGGCTGGACCTTTCCACTCGTGCGCACTATAGCGGTTTTGCCAGCGACTCGCGTCGGGAGCTCGATGAACGATCCGTCGAAACCAAACGTCGACCAACTCGAGGATAACTTCTTAGACTATCTACGCTTTGAATGCGGACTCGCGCGCAACACGATCGACGCATATCGCCAGGACCTGGTTCTGTTTCGAGAGTTCTGCGCCGAAATCGAGGTCGAATACCCGGGGGACGTCGATCGCCGAACGATCGTGCTGTTCTTGGGTTGGTGCCGAGACCGAGGACAGGCGACCTCGAGCTTGCGTCGGCATCTTTCGGCGGTTCGCGGGTTCTATCGATTTCTCGGAACGATCGAGGTGACCGACTCCGACCCCGCCTCAGAAGTCCTGTTCGCCAAGGACTGGCAGCGTCTTCCCCACATCCTCAACCCAACTCAAGTCGAGGCACTGCTCCACGCTCCGGATGAGTTCGGGACCACGACTCGGGTTCGTGATCGCGCGATCCTCGAGCTGCTCTACTCGGCTGGCGTACGAGTCTCGGAACTGTGTGGGCTCGAACTGAGCCGGATCTTCACCGAAGAGCGCTACCTACGAGTTCGCGGAAAAGGGGACAAAGAGAGAATCATTCCGGTGGCCGAACGATCACTCGAGTGGATATCGCGGTACCGCACCGGTGAGCGACAGGTCGTCTGCGACCGGGCCAAGATCAACCCGTCGATCGTGTTCTTGTCTGTGCGGGGACGGACTCTCGGACGAGAGACCGTTTTCCGAACCGTCAAGAAGTACGCGGCCGCCGCGGGGCTCCCGCCGATCTCCCCGCACACGTTGCGACACAGCTACGCAACCCACCTGCTCGGAGGAGGCGCGGGGCTGCGCGAAGTGCAGGAACTACTGGGGCACGCCGACATACGCACCACGGAAATCTATACGCACGTCGATCGCGAACGAGTGCGGCAGGTCCACCGAGACTGCCATCCCAGGCCGTAAGATGATCGGTGGGGCGAGGCGCGCGTTAGAGCCCGTTTGGGCGCGGAACGAGTTCGCTTGATGAATGATTCGGGCTACCGGACCGGCAGGTCGATCTCTTCGACGCCGAGGACCGTAAACCCGAGACGAATGTAGTCCCCGGGCTTGATCAGAGTCTTCTGAATGCGCTCTCCGTTGACGACCACCCCGTTCGACGAATCGAGATCGCAAGCGATCAAGACGCCGTCGCGCAACTCGATGGAGCAGTGCGCTCGAGAGATCTTCCCGTCGACCAACATGAAGTCCGAACTGACCGATCGACCGACAATGCAGGTCGCGCCTTGCAGGAAATCTACCTCTCGACCGAGGTCGCCATCGCATCCGTCGATCACTTTGACGCGGAAGCCTTTGGTCGTTTCGGTCGGCTTGGACGGCGGTAGATCCATTCCAGCCAACGCCTCGGTCTGACCCGTAACACCTGCCGCGGACGGTGGAGGTGGAGCCGGTGACTCAGCGACCGCGACCCGAGCAACCGGCTTCGGCGCTTCGGCAACCGGCGGTGGTGGAGGAGGCGGCGCCGCGGCGGGAGTTGGTTCGGCCGGAGGACCCAACGGCGGAAGCGAGGATGCCGGCGAACCTGTCCCGGTTGCGACCGGAGCGGGGGTGCGAACCGGCTTCGGGGGCGCAGGCGGCGTCGGAGGTGGCGCAGCCACGCGAGCCGGAGTCACCGGAGCCGGCACTACCGGGGCTGGTGGCGCCGCGGGGGCTGGTGCGGGGGCTGGTGGCCTCTGGGTTGGAAGCGCGCCCAACATTGTGGGAGCGACACCCACCGAACGTGACTCCTTCGGTCCGACGGTCTCCGCGCCCTCTGCGACCACGCCATCCTTGTTCGGCGCGACGAGCGTGAACTGGAGCTCGGTCGTCCCGACTCGAATCACCTCGAAACCCTCGAGAACTCGTGAATCAACTTTGATGTCGTTGATCGAGCTGCCGCGCTCTTCGTTCAGGTTGGTGAATCGCCACTCGCTGTGCCGGACCGAGATCCGTGCGTGATTGAACCCGCAAAGCTCATCGGGCAACTTGATGTGACAACCATCCGCTCGCCCGATCTCGAAAACCGAGATCTTGGAGAGCACAAACACGCCCCCCTTGAGGGGACCGTTCAGAATGATGAGGTAGGCTTCATCTTTGCCGGACATATCGCGCACTCACTGAATCGTCGCCCATAGGGTGGGGAGACCCTCCCCCCATCAGAGACTAGTACATGGGGAACGACTCAACAAACGACGGCGCCGCCAGCTCGACGTAAATCTTCGCCGGAAAAACACTTGAGATAAAACAGGCGGGTCGACCGGGCGCGAGTCCGACTCATCGGGTCGGAAACCGGAGCAGCAACAGAAAGAGCCCACCCGGCGGTCGGCCGGGTGGGCTCTTTGACGTGACACTTGTCGTCTAAACTATTCCTGAGACTGCGAATAGAGCCAGGCGAGACCTTGGCCTAGTCGCACAGCAGATCGTCCGGAGTCGGGTCCAAGTCCGCCGTGGAATAGGGAGCAGGAATCGCCGGTCCCTCTTGGAACAAGAACGACAGCAGGTAGATCGCGTCCGAGATCTCGATCGCACCGTCGTCATTGATGTCCAGAATATCGAGACACGTCGGCGGATCGACTTCGGACGTCAGCACTCCGAGCAGCGTGACCGCGTCCGCGACATCGTGGCGATCGTCAAGATTTGCATCGCCGCGCACGAACGGCACGTTGTCGACGATTTCGATGAGGCCGCTGGTGAGCGAGGGAGCGATGGAATCGACTCCAACCACGAACATGTTGCTGAGGGGAGGGCTGCCGAGCCCGTCTTCGAACGACAGCTCGACCGCGTCCACTGCTACCGCCGCTGGCTTGATGTTGCAGATGAAGTTGGCGAACACGAGGTCCAGCTCAGGAACCGCAGGAATGACCTGGCCTTCGTACGGAGGCAGGAGGTCGAGAAGGACTCCGAGAATGAAGAATCCTTCGTCCGGGTAATCCTGGTAGTTGACGAATTCAGCGCCGCTGAGCTCCGCGAGGGTGCCCTCGAGGTTGCCGTCAACCGCCTCGATATATAACGGGTCATAGGCGACGACGATGGTGTAGCCACCGATGTCCTCGACGTTATGCCCGAGAATCGAGACGTGGTGCTCGTTGGTGCCAGGCGCAGCTTGGGTTGGCTCTATCTCCAACAAGTTGCCCAGGACCTGGGCGTGCAAGGCACCGGCACTCCCAATTCCGACGGTCAATAGAACGGCGACGGTTGTTACCCAACGTCCCACGATGCTCATGATAAATCTCTCCTCAACGGATCGAGCTCCTTCGGGCCGCAAAACCACAGGAGAAGCTCAGCAATCGGTCCAAAACAGAACAGCGGGCTCTGACGAGCTGGTGTCGCCACGAGAAACGCGACTCGCGGTATCTCGGGGCAAAATTCGGGTGTTTATCCGGGTAGACCCATCGCCAGAGGCTCGATGATACCGTCGACATTCGAGTCGACAAGGTGGGACTAAGCAGAAGGATAGGTGGGGACCAAGCAGAAGGATAGATGGGACTGCGGGAGGGCCGCATCGAGCCGCGCGCGGCCAAGCAAGAAGCGAGAACCAACATTAATTGATTAAACGCAACGAGATAGACAAAAAATCAGGGGAACGCTCCCCGAGTCCTGAAGAATGCCCGCCACTTCATGAAGACTCGATTTGTGGAGCTTCCCCTACGAAAGCAAAAAAACCTGGGAGAAGACCGTCCGAACTTCGACAATGCCCGCCAGTAGTCGAAACTCGTCCAGCCCCCTCCCGTGCACATCTAGAAAAGGGGTCGACTGGGGACTCAACCAAGCCCGCCAAAGTTCGTGAGCCCTTTCGCCCACCCCTTTGTTTGTCTTGCTCGCCTTAGTGCATATGGAAGACCACTTCGCCGCAGTTATACGCAACCAACTCCGCGTGTGAGACTTGGTGATGCTACGTTTTGTCTCACGTAGTTCCAGTAGTCGTGGTGCGCGTCGATATAAAGCAAAAGGAGTCGCAACGGTGCTCGAATGTGATCACCTCCTCCTCGCGACCGGATAGCCCGCCAAGCCGTCGTTCGCAGCGTGCTCGCCGGAACAACGATCAATCTTCCTGCTTGATGACGTAGCGCTTGATCAGCCGATAGAGACGATTGCGATCGATTCCGAGCAAGTGGGCAGCGCGAGCTTTCACCCACCCCGCCGCCTGCAACGCTCGCACGACATGATCTCGGACGACCTGGTCATAGGTTGGGAAAACACTGTCCGTCTTACGAGACCCCAGAGCGCGACCGTCTAATGCTTCGAGCACATCTTGCGGCAAGTCATCCATCGTGATGCGCTTCTCGTCCTTGCCGAGTGCGAACGCGCGCTCGATCAAGTTTTGAAGCTCGCGCACGTTTCCAGGCCAGCTGTAACTCTGGAACACTTCCATCACCGGCGCCTCGACCTCACGCGTTGCCACACCGTAAGACTTGGCAATCGTCTTCAAGAAGTAGTCGACGAGAAGCGGTATGTCATCGACACGCTCCCGCAGCGGGGGAACACGAATGTTCACGACGTTGATTCGCCAATAGAGGTCAGGGCGAAACGCCTTGTCATGGACGAGCGTTTGAATCTCTTGATTGGTCGCGGTGATGATCCGCGCGCCAAATTGAACGGGTCGCGTGCTACCGACGGGAACAACTTCGCGCTCTTGCAACGCTCGCAACAGTTTGACCTGAAGGTCGAGATCCAATTCCGTGATCTCGTCGAGGAACAAGGTTCCGTTCTGCGACGCGACGAAGACGCCCTCTTGGTCGGCGATCGCCCCCGTGAACGATCCTCTCTTGTGACCGAACAGTTGGCTTTCGAGCAAGTTGCGGGCAAACGCCCCGCAGTTGACGCCGATGTACGGCGACTTGAGTTCCGCCATCTGACGCATGTGGTCGATTTCGGAATCTGAAAGACCCTCGGGCAACCGCAGTTCGAGTGACCGATTGTGAATCGCCCGCGCGATCAACTCCTTGCCCGTTCCAGGCTCGCCTTGGATGAGAACCTGTGACGGTTTCCCGGCGACCTGCTCGACCGTCTCGAAGATTCGACGCATCGATGCGTTGGAGCCAATGATGTCGCCAAACCGCCCCGTCTTACGGACTTGTGCGGAGAGCCGAAAGACTTCAGTTCGCAGAGCCCCTTCTTCGAGCCGCTTCTGAATCTTGATCAGCAACTCCTCAGGGCCGAGCGGCTTCATGAGGAAGTCGACCGCACCGAGCCTCATGGACTCGACCGCCTCACGCACGGTCCCGTGTGCGGTGAGAATCACGACGGGCAAGTTGGGCCACTCGCCAAGAACCTCGCGGGTCAGCTCCAGCCCGTTGGTCTTGGGCATGCGCATGTCCGTGATGAGCAGTTGGATCGGCTCACGACGTAACGTCTGCATCGCGTCTTCCGCGGAGTTCGCAGTGGAGACTTCATAACCTTCGCTCCTCAATACCTGACTCAGGCTCTCGAGGACCGATCGATCGTCGTCGGTGATCAATATTCGTCGGGCGGCCGGTGCGATCATTCGGGTGCTCCCCTTTTCAATTGGCCAGTGGAAGACAAACGTCAATCCCAATGCCCGTGCCAGCGTCAGAGAGAAACTCGACATGAGCGTCTAACTCGCCGGCCAACGTTTTGACACGATCGAGATCTGCACTTGATCGAGAGGCCAAGGTGGGGTCGGTGGCCCGTTCGGAGCCCCTAAACGAAACACAAACGTCGGAAACTCTCGGATGGAAATCGACTCGAAGCACACTGCCTTCTTTCATACCCACCATGAGCGCCCGGAGTGTGCGCAGCAGAACGCCGCCAATCAGGGTGCGTTCGCCTCGCAGAACGATCCCCTCGGCGCACGGCCCCCACTCCAGCTCAACTCGCGCCTTGATGAACGCATTGTCGACGAGCGGTCGAAGGGAATCTCCGAACAGCGACGACACTTCCACCGGTGCGTAGTCGATTGCGGGCGAACCAAAGTCCGCGAACGCTTGGATCTGGTTGGTGGCACTTTTGATAACGTCGGCAACTCGATCGAGCGTCTCGCGCAACGTGACCGCAAGCTCGGGGTCTGACCGCTCGACGATGCGCTGCATGGTGAACGCCGACCCCATGATGACCGTCAGCTGGTTGCGGACCGAATGAGCGACTCCATGCGAGAACGCGCTGACTAGATCAGAGTTCTCTGAATCGGAAATACGTTGGTCGAGCGCCGCCTCGGCGCCAACGTCCTTCAGAGACAAAAGGGTCGCACCATCGGGCAGCAAACGTCGATTCGCTTCGAGCCAGGTCGTCAGCGGGAATCCGTCGGCATCGGTTGCAGAGGTCGCGACCTCGAATCGGCAGGACGCGGGTCCCTGCGAATCCTCGAGAGGCGAGAATGCCGCTATCGCAATGACCCGGTGATCGGGTGAAACGCATCGCAACAGCGATGGCTCGATGGTCAAGTTCGGCAACTCGCCAAACCAGGCCTCAAACGATGGGTTGAACCAACGCACCCTCGGCCCCGATGTCGATCCACCGTCCGACTTCAAACTAGGCTCTAGAACCGCGATGGGTTCCGGCCAACAGTCGATCACTGCCTGGTGGTCGGTGATCGATGCGCTTTCGCTCACTCGAGTTTCTCCCGTCCCGGTGTTCGGCGGATTGTCTTGGGCAGGAGATCAATCCACCATAACCTCGACGAAGCAAACAGCTCCCTGCGGGGAACAGTCTCGGGCGGGCAGGCGGGTAGTGGTACGTCGGCCGCTCGAAGAAGCAATAGGGTTAACTTCCGAAGACTCGGCAGACGGATACTCGAAAACTCAGAGATTCCGCAGAGGAGCACGGCGCCCCCGGTTTTGTCGGAGGGCAACGGTTGCTCGACGGCGCGCAGTCTATCCCAGAGTGCCACAAAAAGAAGCACTGAACCGGGGAGATTCTTGGGATGACGAGGGGTTGGGGCCGCGAAGGCGATCGCTCGCGAGCGTAGCGCGAGGAAAGGTAACAGAAAACCGGCGCCGACGGTTGCCGGGCCTGGATCCGTCAGCGCGCTCGTGCGCGACAACGATCCAGGTCCGGACCACACCACGTTTACCGTCGGGCCGGTTCAAGAATTTCAAAAGAGAAGGGGGAAATGGATTGGCCGGTGCTCTTCAAAGAAGTAAGCGAACCCAAGGGCCGTCCTGGCCCCCTTCTCCGATTTTAAAGTCAGGCAGACGGTCTTTTCTTCTTCCAGCACACCAAAACAAACAAACCGAAAATCCGCCCGCCTGACAAATTCAGTATTCGTGATTCGTACGGAAGACGAACGGCGCGGCGCCCTCGCCCTCCATTGAAGCGTCGGATGTCGAGAAGAAGCCGACCATGGTCAAAGTTTGCGCCCCTGCGCCAGCGACGCCAGCAACACGAGCCCCCGCCCCAAGTGCAAACCGGGCGTGGCCATCCAGAAACAGGTCGGACGCCCTCGCGGGCAGCCGAGCCTAATTGCCGGCGACCACTCGACCTGATTGGACGACCAAATCGTAAGACCGATCTCGTTGACGACGTGCAGTCTGGAGAGCAGCTCGGTAAGATCCGGCCCTCTCACTCCAGGAGGTGACCCTGCATGTGCGGCTTCATGGGTGTCGTCAGTAGCAGCGAACCAGCTGCGGCGTTGATGTACGAAGGTCTGCTCTGTCTCCAACATCGCGGGCAAGACTCCGCGGGAATGGTGACGTTCGAGGACTCGTTCCACCTCAAGAAGGGGAACGGCCTAGTCCAAGATGTGTTTACGACGAACAACATGCCTCGGTTGCGGGGCAACGTCGGAATCGGGCACGTTCGCTACCCCACCATCGGGTCGGGTGACAGTGAAGACGCCCAGCCGTTCCTGACCGCCTACCCGTACGGGATGGCGATCGTGCACAACGGCAACGTCACCAACTATCACGAGCTGCGACAACACCTCAAAGAAAAGAAGACCCTCCTCAACTCGAATTGCGATGTCGAGGTACTCCTTCACGCGTTCGGCATCGAACTCGCACGGCTCGGCGTTCCTGACCTCACCCCAGAGGTGCTGTTCGACGTCACAGAGTCGCTGTTCAAGCTCGTGAAGGGGTCGTACTCCGGGGCGCTCATGATCGCCAACTACGGCATCCTGGCGTTCAGGGACCCGTTCGGAATCAAGCCGTGTATCTACGGGAAGCGGATCGAAGCGGACGGCAATACGACCTATGCCGTCGCGTCCGAAAACGTCGCGCTCGACATCCTCGGGTTCACAGACTGGACCGACGTCGCGCCCGGACAAGCCGTGCTGTTTCGACCCGGCAAGGAACCGGTCTCGCGAACTTGCAGCGATCAGAAAGAACACTTCCCGTGCATCTTCGAGCATGTGTACTTCGCTCGACCGGACTCGCTCATCGACGGAATCAGCGTCTACAAGACCCGACGACGGTTCGGCCAACAGCTGGCGAAACGCATTCGCGAGCTGGAGCCGCAACTCGAGATCGACGTTGTGATTCCAGTCCCCGACTCGGCCTGCACCGCCGCTGGAACACTGGCTCGAGAGCTGGGCGTGGAGTACCGGGAGGGGTTGGTGAAGAACCGATACATCGGTCGCACGTTCATCATGCCCGACCAGAAGCACCGAACGGCCGGAATCCGCCGCAAGCTGAACGCGATCCCGCTCGAGTTCGAGAACAAGAACGTCCTCCTCGTGGACGACAGCATTGTTCGAGGAAACACCAGTCGCAAGATCGTCGAGTTGGCGCGACAAGCCGGAGCCAAGAAGGTGTACTTCGCCTCGTGTTCCCCGAAGGTGCAACACCCGTGCGTCTACGGAATCGACATGGCGACTCGCAAAGAGCTGGTCGCGCGGGACCGTTCGTCGAAGGAGATCGCGGCGGCGATCGGTGCTGACTTCCTGATCTACCAGACCCTTGAAGATCTAGTGGCGTCGGCGCAGGCTGGAAACCCGAAGATCACCAGTTTTTGCACCGCCTGCTTCTCCGGGCACTACCCAACTCAGGACATCACTCCCGAAATGTTCGAAGCGCTCGAAAACGAACGACTCTGCGTGCGCGACTAACACGAGCCCCGCTGCGTGGCCGGGAGCCAGATCCCCTGTCCGAGGACGGGGCAAGGTCCTCGGCAGCGCTCGCCGGAGACGGATCGCTCCAGCCGTCGCGGGTAGAATCGCCAGGGACTCTCCGGCGTTTTTCGCGGACCTTGGACGTTCTGCGTATTAGAATGCCGACTCTGCCCTCGGACAGTAGCCCTGTAAAGCCGGAGCGTTATTGGTGTCGATCCTCGCGAACATCCTGTCGTCCTCGCACTCCACCGTCTGGCCCTTCGGCGATGGCGCAATTCCGCTGACTTACTTTCTTGTCACGGTGTTCTGCACCTTGAGCGGGGCGGTCCTGTGCACGCTATTCGCAACGTCGCAACGGCTGCGTGAACAACGCGGCGCTCGACTGGCTGGGGCGCTCGGAGTTCTCTCGGGTATCGGACTCTACCTCGTCGCGCTCAGCTCATCGGAAGAACAAGGAACGACGATCGCGGTCTTGTCGGTGGTCGCGCTGAGTGGCCATACCGTACTAGGAACTTATCTAGCGATCCGCGCATCCGTCGAGGCCATCCGGACCTTGACCACCCGACTTCCGGGAGCCGATCGCTCCCGCACTCTATTGCGCCCGTCGCTGGCCGGATACCAACGCCTCTACGCTGAGCGGTGCCGAGAGCTCGAGCTTCGGCCGACCGATGCTGGGCTTCGTAAGGAGCTGTTCGAAATCTTGCTGGAACTCGGAGAACACCGCGCCGCGCTCTACCACGGCTACACACTCATCGAACTGCTGCCACAGGGGCCCGCGCACGGCTTGGCGTTGTACCGACTCTCTCAGACCCTGGTGGATCAACTGAACCGACTCGAAGAGGCGCAACCTCATCTTCGACGTATCATCCGTCTCTACCCCCGCTCCTTCTTTGCGAGCTATGCAAGACGCCTCGTGAACCACTACGAAGCGTACGCCGACCGCGAACATTGAGCCTCGCTTCGGTTCTCTTTCACTCCCCGGCCATCGTCGCGGCAGCTCTCATCGCGGTGCGAACCTCATCTCGCTGCAGTGCTCGATTGCGCGACACGTTCTTGATCACCTTGTTCGTGTGGCGCGCAGAGCATCTCCTTCTCGGATCAATAGGCGAACTCAACGCTCTGGGCATCGGGATCACACATTGCGCGGTCCTCGCAGCCACTTGGTTCCTGGTGCGGGGTCACCCGGTCTTGACCGAGGTGCCCGAGCAGCAGAGAACTCCGCCGGTGTCAGCAGTTGCCGGGGCGTGGATGGCCATGGCGTTGGGCGTCGCCTGGCTGCGCAGCGCAGCCTATCCCGACCCGTACGATTCGTTGACGTACCACCTCATGCTCCCGGCCACGTGGATATCCAACGGTGGCCTGTCACTGTTGCCCACGTACTTCGGAGACATCGCGCCGAGCTACACCCCGGAGTCGGTCGAGTCTTGCTTCGCCATGCTCATGGCTCCGTTCGGCGACGACGCGCTGGCCCGAATCGGGCAGCTTCCGTTCGCCGCGCTGGCTGGATACTCGGTCGCACGACTGGCGTCTCCTGACAAAGACGCCCACCTCGGCCCGAACGCCGCATTGGCGGCGGTGGTCTTTCTGACACTGCCCGAGGTACTGGACCAATCGTCGAGCTCCATGGTCGATCTCGCGTCCGCCGCGCTGCTATTGTCGAGCTTCGAGCAGTTACGACGCTCGGCGAGTTGCTCCACAGAACGACAGCGCTGGATACGAATCGCGTTGGCCGGCGCAACGGCCGGGCTGTTCTTGTCGAGTCGATTCACTTCGCTCGTGTTCGCGCCGATGTTTCTCCTTCCTCTGGTCATGGCGCTCGGTACTCACACCCGACGGTGGACTGCCTTCGCCGGAACGTCGTTCCTGTTTGGGTGCTACCCCTATCTCCGCAACTGGGCACTCACGGGAAATCCGGTGTACCCCGTCGAGGTTGCTGGTTTGCCCGGCCTGTTCACGCGTGAAGCCACCTTCGCCAATCGGTACCATTTGCGAGACCTGTCGGCAGTGTGGGAGTTGATCAGCCATCGCTACGGAGCGGTCGGGCTCTCGGTCGTCGCCATCGGGGTCTTTGCTCCGTGGGCATGGATCACCCGTCGATCCCAAGACGCACGACAGGCGATGGCTCTGTCGGCGTGCGCGGCTCTCGGCATCGCGCTGCACTTCGGGCTGATTCCCTACAACGCCAACTCGCGATTCCTGTTCGCAGCGTGGGGTTGCGCAGTGGCTGCGACGGGCTTGGTAGCCCGCATGTTCCCGCGGGCCATTCCCATGTTGGTGGCGGCGGTACTCGGACTGGCGGTCGCCTGTTTCGGCGTGGCTGACCTCCTCGAACGAGCGTCGGCTGCCCCCTTCGCATCCATCGACACCAGCCGTGTCGCACCTCTCGCCCTCGCCGCCCTCGCTCTCCTCGGCGCCGCGTCGGGCTGGGCGTTCGCCGACCGACTGAGCCGAAGGTGGCAGGTCATCGTTCTCACGGTGTGCCTCGTCGGTGGAGTCGGCGCGCTCGACGTCGCGAGCCACTATCGACGTTCGAACTGGGTCAACGTGGTCACCCGAGACCTTCGTTTTGGAGATTGCCGACCGGGAATCGCAGCTATCGAACGCCTCGATCGAGCAACGATTGCCTACGCAGGACGCAACGCCCCCTACCTGCTCCGCGGATCCGACGGTCGCCATAGGGTGGTCTTCGTGCCGGCGGACGGGTCCAACCTCAACGCGCTGCCTCATGAACTGACGGGCGACGACTCGCCGGCCAGTACGACCCGAGTCCAGTTAATGCCCGACCGGACTCAACCCAGCCAAGTGAAATGGTGGAAGCGTCTGCTCGAAGAGCAGGTGGAATACGTCGCAGTGTTCGGGCCACACGTGATCGAAGCACAGTGGGCGACCAACACACCGGGACTCCGGGCCATCGAGACGCGGGGCGGCCTGGCGATCTACCAGGTCATCCCCCGTTAGTGTGGCTAGCAACTTTCGCAGCAGGGCGCGGAGTGGATCGGGAGAGCCCAGCCATTGAGAAGACTACGTGCCGGATAGGGGCCTCATGACTTCGCGCCATTTCGCCATCGGACTCGCCATCGCCTTGGTCGTCGCCGCTGCTGTCGTGACGGCCATGGTCGTCAACCGAGGAGTTGGATATCGACTTCGTGTCTCCGACTCGTACATGCATTACCTGCCCCTATCCGAGGCGGCGGCAAACCATGTCGCCTATGTCAATCACGCACTCACCACTGCGGCTTTCCTCGAAGAGTTGCGCCAAGCAATTCGAGCCGTCCTTCCCGATCGTTTCGACCCGAGCACGGTCTCCCCTCGGGAGACGGCAGAGCGGCGATCACTCGCTCGGGGCGTACCTGCCTGTGCGGTAGAACTCTTTCAGCTCGGTCTCGAACGTTGCCAATGGAATATCGTATTCGGCCAGTACCTGGCCGAGGTCGAGGCTTCTTCGTCCGACGAGTTGACCGGTGGGACCACAACCCGCCAAGTAGTCGAACAAGATGAGCCTTCCCCGAGGGTGGACTTCCATCAGGAAGTGCGCCAAAGCCCAAGACTGCGAATAGAACTCACTGGTGAGTTCGGCGCGCTCCATGGTGACGAAACGGTCGAGCGCGATGTAGCCGTAGCCACCGCCCTTGACCGTCGCCTGGAACGTCGCCATACGACTGCCGTCGGGCCGCCCGACCTGAATTCGCTTGCCGCCTTGGGTGACAAAACCGGCGCCGAAGTACTCGGAGATCCCCTCGTCGAACCACGAATGCGTGCGCGTCTGCAACAGCTTGTGGTTCAGTTGGTGCGTCATCTCGTGAAGCATGGTCGGGAAGTTGAAGCCACCGTCGCGAAAGAAGAATCCAGCACCACGCATCGGGATGTACAGCCCCGCCGATCCAGCGTGCTTCGTGTATCGAACGTACTGTTCACGATTGTCGAAGAGAACGATGTCAATTCCCTCGGAAGCCATTCGCAAGCCGAGAGCGCCCATGACATCACGGTAGACACGGTAGTGGGAGTGGTTCGCTTGGAGCGCCTGCTGCAGGACCGACTTCGCACTGCGGGTATCGACATTGGTGAAGAACCTGAGTTGCCCTTGCAGAATGACCTCGAAGGTTGGGTTGAGGCCGAGGTTCTCGCGTCGCTTAGCCCCCTTGTTAGCCGTGAGTTCTCTCAACGATTTCGCTCGGCTCGTCGAAACCCACTCGCCAAGGACGTTCTCGTGATCGACTCGACCGAAGAGTTCGGCTAGCCGCTTGTCGTCGGGGGCCAGCTGTGCGGCAGTTCTCAGATCGTTTGCTGCGGAGTACTGATCTATCTCGATGTTCTTGGAGGCACGTTCGATCAGTTGATCGACGCGTTGCTTGGTCACGTTCTTGAGACCCTTGCGCGCCTTGCCATACCTGGGCTTCGCAAAGAGGGCTTTGCGAAAGTAGTACTCGGCCTCTGGGAGTTCTCCCGCCTTCTGCGCTTCGTTTGCTCGAGCCAGTACTGACTTGAGAGTGTTGTCTGCCGAAGGCGTCCGCTCCGCAGAGTGAACGGGGAGAGGCAGGATACTGACCAATATTAGGGTGAGGCCGAATCGAAGCATTGGGGCGAGCCCTTCAGGGAGCGGAAGAATCTACGGGATCATCGTCGCTTCGGGGGCGAGGGCAAGAAGCGATCGTGACGCAGCTTTGCCCCCGGGCGTTGGACCATCCGCGTTCACGCATGCCTGGCACAAGAAAAGCCGTCGAGAGCACCGAATGCTCTCGACGGCTTTTGAAACTTCTGACGCAACGACTTTCGCCCTACGGGCAGCCGAAAGCGTTGTCACACGTAATGGCATCCGGAGTCGGATCGGAGCCACAGTTCGGATAGGGCGCGGGAATAACCGGACCAGCCTGGAACAAGAACGTCAGACTGTAGACCGGATCGGCGATATCAACCGCACCGTCGTCGTTGTCGTCCTGCGACGACAAGCAGTTGGACGGACCGGCCTGAAACAGGTATGCGAGGTTCCACACCGGGTCAGCGATATCGACGCCGCCGTCACCGTTACCGTCGCCTCGACGGAATCCACCGGTCGTCAGATCGATGCTTCCGCTGTTGCCGACCGCTGGAACTTCGGAGAGTCCTACGACTACGACGTTGGCGACTGCCGGGTCACCAGTTGCCTCGAAGTCGAGCGAAGTCGTCGTTCCGACGCTGTCACCAGCGAGCGAGCCCGTGGTGTCGTAGTCGAAGCAGGCCACTTCCATGTCGGACGTAAACTGAATCGGGCTATCCATGGCGTAAGCAAAGATGCACCCGATCGTGGAGGAGCCCGCGAGCAAGTTGGTGCCGAAGAAGTCGGGGCCGGCTCCACCGTCGAGCGCGGCTATGACGCCGGTCGCGCTGACGTCGGTCGCAGTCAAGAGTGCGGAATCGTGCTCGACACTCATGGAGAACGCCAACGCATCGTTCGGATAGCCGGCGTTGCCGGCGTCTTCGCGGACGGTCGCGCAGGCCGAGAAGCTCGCGTCGCCGGTAACGAGGTCGTAGCTGACGCTCATGTCAGCGAAGCTAAAGTAAAACGACTCGTCGAGGATCTCGATCGATCCCGGGCTGGTCGTCGGAACAGTCGAGACTCCGCCTTGCATGGCGATTACCGTTTCGGTCGGGAGCGGCAGCTCCGGACCACAAAACGTGAGGTCTGCGACCTGGCCAGGGCTACCGAGAATCATGTACGACGCGGTGTAGAGTTCGTAGCCCGTGCCGATCTCGAGATGGACCGTCGAGAAAAAGTCGATCACCAAACCGCTCGACCAGCCTTCGCCGGGCCAAAGGTTGGTGGTCTCGAAATCCGGGGCCGCGCCGGCGAAAACCGTCGCCGAAGTAGAACCGAGAGCGACAGAGTCAATGTCGACCTCTGCGGTGTGGCACACCGCGACGGACCATGCGGCTACCAAGCCAAGCGTGTTGTCAAAGGTCAGGTCGACATCGACCGTACCGCTGACACCAGCGGTATCCTCGAGATACAAGTTCAGGTCGGGATCGCCACCCGCCGACGCCGGCGATACGAAACAACCACATACCAACAACGCGGCGGTCAAGAATCGTTGCACTGGGGTTTCCTCCTCTAGAGACTTCGCCGAATCAGCAGCGTTCGCACGAAATGCGACCACGGCACGAAACACGAAAACTGTTCGAAAACGGGGGATTTCAGAACCTGGAGACTATCAACAGAACCGCACCCGAGCAATGCCGAGGGGGCGGAACGCTCTGAACGGATGAGCGCAGCGCCGTTGCGTAACCGCAATCGCTTGCACCAACGTTATTCTGCCACCTGCTATACGGTTACGCCCCTACAGTGTTTGCGGCGGTTCCACTCAGAAGGAAGTCGCGAATCTGTCGAGCGCTTTGAGTTCCGACGGCAATTTGCGCTTCCCGCGTCGACGCGCCGAGGTGGGGCGTGGTGATGATCCCCGGCCGGTTCCGGAGTGGCGAGTCCGCCGGGAGCGGTTCAGTTCCGTAGACGTCGAGAGCCGCGCACGCGACGTGCCCAGAGTCAACCGCTTCGACGAGCGCTTCTTCGTCAACGACACCGCCGCGACTGCAGTTGACGATCCGCACGCCCTTCTTGCAACTCGCGAGTGAGTCACGGTTGATCAAGTGGCGCGTCTCGTCGGTGAGCGGAGTGTGAAGAGCGATGAAGTCGGACTGGGGAAGCAACTCTTCAACCGACGTCAACTCTACTCCCAGCTCTGCCGCTTGCTCGGCGGAGGTCATGGGGTCGTAACCGACGACTCGCATACCGAGCGCCACCGCCATCTGTGCGACCAACCGACCCACGCGACCGAGGCCGACGACACCGATGCACTTCTGCCACAGCTCGTTGCCGACGAACGTGCTTCGGTCCCATCCGCCTTCGGACATCTTCTGATGCGCGAACGGAATGTTCCGCGCGGCGGCAAAGGTAAGCGCGATAGTGAGCTCCGCCGCTGCCCGTGCGTTCGTCCCTGGTGTGTTCATGACAACGACACCCTTGGCCTTGGCGGCGACAAGATCGACGTTGTCAGTACCCGCTCCGGCGCGACAGATCGCCGTGAGCTTCTTGCACTGATCGAGATATGCACTCGTTACTTGCGTTCCCGACCGAACGATCCAACCGTCGATCTCGCCGAGATACGGCTCGAACGCGTCATGCTCTTCGATGACTTCGAGGTCGGCTTCCTGAGCAAGGATCTCGTGAGCCTCGGCCGGGAGTGAATCAGAAACCAGAATTTTGAACCGAGACATCGAAGCTTCTCCTCTTTCGCCGCGTCGTTACTTGAATCTTCCGACGCACAGACTGGCGTTGTGCCCACCGAACCCGAACGAGTTCGAAAGGGCGTAGTCGATCTTGCTCTCGCGCGCTTCATTGGGAACGTAGTCCAAATCGCACTCTGGATCTGGATCGTCGTAGTTGATCGTCGGCGGTACCACACCGTGGTGCAGCCCCAAGACGACGGCGGCAAGTTCAACTGCACCGCTTGCGCCGAGGAGGTGTCCGATCTGTGACTTCGTCGAACTGACCATCAGGTTGTTCGCGTGATCGCCGAAGAGCGCCCGGATGGCTTTCGTTTCCATGACGTCGTTCAGCTTTGTCGAAGTCCCATGCGCGTTGATGTAGTCGATGGCATCGAGTGGGACCCCACCGTCGGCGCACGCGTTCTGCATGGCCACGATCGCCATGTCACCCTCTGGAAGCGGTGCCGTGATGTGGCCGGAGTCATCTGTCATGCCGAAGCCACAAACCTCGGCCATGATGTTCGCCCCGCGCTTCTGCGCGTGCTCGAGTTCCTCGAACAGGAACATCGCAGCGCCCTCACCCATGACGAATCCGTCACGGCTCTCAGAGAACGGTCGAGAAGCGCGGGTAGGGTCGTCGTTGCGCGTCGAGAGTGCTTTCAGCGAGTTGAACCCGCCGATACCGAGCGGCGTGATCGTCGCTTCGGTGCCACCGACGAGCACCGCGTCGCAAATACCTTTGCGAATCTGATCGATGGCCGAGCCAAACGCGTGCTGAGAGGATGCGCAAGCTGACGAGGTCGTGTAGTTCGGCCCCTGGTATCCGAGGTGAATCGCGATGTGCCCGGACGCGGCGTTGATCATCATCATCGGAATCATGAACGGCGAGATTCGCCGCGCGCCACGATCGATGAACGACTGGTAGTTGGCTTCGATCGTTGTCAGACCACCGATCCCCGACCCCGTGATCACACCGAGTCGATGAGTGTTCTCTTGGCTGACGTCCAACCCGGAGGACTCCGCTGCCTGCAGTCCCGCAATCAGTGCGTACTGAGAAAACGGATCGAGGTGTCGAAACTTGCGAGGCTCGTCCGTAGGAAGTTCGAACCCTTGCACCTGGCAAGCGAACTTGGTCTTGAAGTCCGTCGTATCGAAACGGTCGATCGTAACGGCGCCACTGCGTCCGTTGACGATCCCGTCCCAAAAAGAGTCGACGGTAGACCCCAAGGGAGAGACAACACCCAAACCGGTGATCACGGTCCGTCGTTGACTGGATTCTCGAGTCATGGAAGCCTCCTCGGTGTATCGCTATCCGTCGCCGTGCGTTCGCCCAACGTCGTCATGAATCAAACCGTCGAGCCTGAACGAGCCGATTCGGGATGATTCCCACTACCGCTTCGTTACAGCCTCGTCATGGAACAAGCCGCCTCGAAGAAGGCGAGTTGAGCAAGCGTACCGCTACCGCCGAGCGCATTGCGTCACCAGGAACGCAGCGACCGTTAACAACCGACGGTCATCGGGAGCACACGCGCACAACGCTTGGCGAAGACGTGATCCAGTTGAGCACGATCGCCGATGCTGCCTCGTTGAACGATGGTATGCAAGTAACGGCCGTAGAGAGCACAACGGGCGGACGCGGCAAGACCACGCCCGCTCATTGAATGCAACTCGTCGAGATCGACGCTTGGGACTAGCCCCCGGCGACCACACCGCTAGCAATGCCTGCGTCACCGAGCGAAAAACTCACGCTTCGCTTTTGTGCTCGTCGATGTACTTCACGGCGTCGCCGACGGTTTTGATGTTCTCGGCGTCCTCATCTGGGATCGTCATCTTGAAGCTGTCTTCGAGATTCATCAGGAGTTCAACCATGTCGAGCGAGTCAGCTCCGAGATCGCCTACGAACGACGTCTCCGACTTGATCTTCTCTTGGTCGACCCCGAGCTTCTCTGCAACAATCGCGATAACCTGTTCGGTGATGTCGCTCACTTGGTCTGCCCCTCCTTCAGAGGTCTTGCCGCATCAAGGCGGGGATTGTAAGGAAACAGCCAGGCCTGTCCAATGCCATTCCGACGGCCTGTCCCCACTGCTCCAACTCCGCCTCTAGGTTGCCATTCCGCCGTCGACTCGGATCACCTCGCCGGTGACGTATCCCGCCGCGTCGCTCGCCAAGAACAGCGTAACGGCCGCGACGTCATCTCCCGAGCCAAGTCGGCCCAACGGTATCTGTGATTTGATCTGCTCCTGAGCCTCCTCCGGGAGACTCCGGGTCATGTCTGTGTCGATCATCCCTGGAGCAACGGCGTTGACCGTAATGTTCCGAGACGCCAGCTCGCGCGCGAGCGACTTCGTGAACCCGATGATTCCCGACTTCGACGCGGCGTAATTACTCTGCCCAGCGTTTCCGGTCAAACCGATCACACTGGTGATGTTGATGATTCTCCCCGCGCGCTGACGGAGCATGGGTCGCAAGACGGCCTTGGAGCAGAGGAAGCAACTCCTGAGATTGATTCCAAGGACCTCGTCCCAATCTTCGCTCTTCATCTGCATCAGCAGCTTGTCGCGAGTCACGCCCGCGTTGTTGACCAGGATATCGACGCCGCCCCACTCCTCGTGGATCGCCCCAAATGCCTCGGCCACGGAGGACTCGTCGGAGGCGTCGAGCGCCCACGCACGGCATTCGCCGCCGAGTGACGCCGCGGTTGCCTCAGCCTTCTCGAGGTTCCGCGCCACGACGGCGACTTTTGCGCCGGCCCCGGCAAAGCCTCGGGCGATGGACTCCCCGATTCCGCGCGACCCTCCGGTCACGACGACGCGTTTTCCTTCGAAGTTGAACATGGTCTGCTCCAATATCTAAGGTGCTCGATCAGCCGACCAACTCAGCGATGCTCTCCGCGGAGAGTAGGGAAGTCACCGGCATACGGCGGTCGACCTGCTTGACCAGCCCGGCTACCACTCGCCCGGGTCCGATCTCTAGAAACGACCCGAGCCCACGAGAAACCATGGCCACAAGGGTCGGCTCCCACAACACCGTCGACTCGATTTGTCGCATCAGCCCGGCGCGGATTTCGTCAGGGTCGGAAACGGGCTCTCCATGGACGTTCGGGTAGAACTCGATGGTCGGCACCGTAATGGAAGCTTTCTCGAGGTACGGCTTCAGCTGCGCACTCGCGGACGCCATCAAAGGCGAGTGATACGCGCCAGCCACTTTCAACGGGATCACCCGCTTCGCCCCGCGACCCGGGGCAATCTCAGCGATCTTCTCGAGAGCAGCGTGCTCGCCGGAAACGACGATCTGACTCTTGGAGTTGATGTTGGAGACACCGATGACGCCCGCCGCCGACGCTACCTCGACGAGTTCTCGCACCGTGGCGAGATCGCAGCCGAGCAGTGACGTCATTCCGCTGGGGTGACGATCGCACGCCTCTTGCATGTACTGACCGCGGCGAACGACGACTTCGAGTGCGTCGTCGAACGACATAGCGCCCGCAAACACGAGCGCCGAATACTCTCCGAGAGACAGTCCCGCCGTCGCGTCGACCTCGAGGTGACTCGCCCCGCCCGCCTCGCGGATGGCCTCCACGGCTGCGAGGGACACCACGAAGATCGCCGGCTGACTGACCGCGGTCGAGTTCAACTCTTCTTCCGGACCGTTCGTCGTCAACTCGAGCAGGTCTCGCCCCATGAGCTCGCTCGCTTTGGCAAACATGTCGGCGGCCGCCGAGCAGCGATCGACGAGGCCGGACGCCATGCCGACGAACTGCGCACCCTGTCCTGGAAACAAGACGCCCTGCTTGCTCATTACATCTCTCCGTATCGTTGATTCTGACGAGGTAGGTTCTGCGTTCGACTGCTGGCGGTTCGCAGTGGCTTACTGAAGCGCAGCGACGATGTGGTCGTTGACGCGTGCGTCCGCGATTCTTCGCGCCCAGCGAACTGCATTGGCAACCGCTCGTGCCTCGGATCGACCGTGACCGATGATCACGATGCCGTTGACTCCGAGCAGTGGCGCGCCGCCGTACTCCGCGTAGTCGAACTGAGACATCAGGTTCTTGAACTTGCCACGGGCAGTCTCGCCGAGCCCGTTGCCCTCGGCGCTATCGAACATGTCGCGGAACGATCCACTGATGACTTGGATCAGGAACTCACAAAGCCCCTCGGAGACTTTCAAGACGATGTTCCCGACGAAGCCGTCGCAAATGATCACGTCTGTTTCACCGCCGAAAATATCGCCACCCTCGACGTTGCCGACGAATCGAAGATCACTGGCTCGGATCAAATCCTTCGTTTCGCGAACGAGCTGGTTGCCCTTCTGTTCCTCGGCACCAATGCTCAGAAGTCCGACCTTGGGCGAATCGATGTTGTAGAGCCGCTCGGCGAGCTCTTTGCCCATCAGCCCGTACTGGTACAGGTGCTCCGGCTTGCACTGCACGTTGGCGCCGACGTCCATGATCACGACGGGTCGTTCGCCACGTGGAAACGGAACGGCAATCCCGGCGCGACGAACTCCCGGCAGAAGGCCCAACAACATCTGAGATGCGGCGACGACCGCTCCCGTGTTGCCAGCGCTGAAGACGGCGTCACATTCGCCGGCTTTCTGCATGGAGATGATCTTCCGAATGGAAGATTTCGGCTTCTTGCGGAGAGCGTCGACTGGAGAGTCTTCCATGTCGACGACTTCTTCGGCGTGGACGATCTCGAACCGATCCGCGGAGCCACCCTGTCGGGAGATCTCTTCACGAATCTGCTCTTCTCGACCTACAAGAATTAGCTCGTTGTCATCGAAACGATCGGCGGCGAGAAGCATTCCCTCGATCACGTTCGCGGGAGCGTGATCCCCACCCATCGCATCTACGGCGATGCGTACCATTCGGTTATGGCCGCACTAGAACTCGTCGATTTGGATGAGGGCGCGCCCACGGTAATGGCCGCAGTTCTCGCAGATGGTGTGCGGCAGTCGCTGGTGATTGCATTTCTGACAGCGCGTGCGAGTGACTTCACTCAACGCGTGGTGGGCCCGGCGCTTGAGCTTTCGCGCGCGCGAGACCTTATTCTGTGGGACAGCCATCGGAGCTCCTTCAGGAGGCACGACGCGTCTCGCGGTGGACCACTTCCCGGGTCGGACCTAGTGGCCGGCCGCGCAGCGTTTGGCGACTAACGAGAGCGTGCAAAGCGGATTGAACGTAAGCCGGGGATAGTATGGAAATAACCACCGCCCGTCAACCACCCCCGCACAGCGGCCACAACACGCGACAATCGTCGACTGGAAAAGGACTTAACCCCTGTGGGCCTGTGCTTTCAGCCGAGAGATTCCTCAACCTTGGTGCGCATCAGGGTCATCGCCTCGGCCAGCTTGGTCGCGTCTTTCCCTCCGGCCTGAGCCATGTCCGGTCGACCGCCCCCGCCGCCACCCATCGCCTTGGCGCCGTCGCGAGCCACGTTCCCGCAGTGGACCCGGCCCTTCGGAAGGTCGGTAGAGTGCCCCACCAGGAAGCGAACCCCTGAAGCGAGAATGAACACGCGCGCGCCGCTGCGCCGTTTGAGCACGTCGGCGACCTGCAGCAGGTCATCCATCTCCGCTCCTTCGAACGCAGCCGTGATGATCTCGACATCGGCGTGAGTCGACACCTCGGCCACGCGCTCGAGGTCGGCGACGAGGTCTTTTGCCGCGCCCTTCTTCTGCCCGCCCTTGAGCTCCTTCAATTCGGCTAGCAAGGCGTCGATCCGCGTAGGAACGTCCTCCCGCGAGACCTTGAGCAGCCCTGAGAGGTTGCGAATGACGTCGCGATCTTCGCGCCCACGCGCGAGCGCGCCGGTGCCGGTCACCGCTTCGATACGGCGCACGCCTGCCGACACCGACCCCTCGAGCACGATCTGAAAACCACCGATCTCTCCGGTCCGCTGCACGTGAGCGCCGCCGCAGAGCTCGGTCGAGAATCCGGGGACTTCGACCACGCGAACGCGATCACCGTACTTCTCGCCAAAGAACGCCATAGCTCCCTTGGCGATGGCCTCGTCGCGATCCTGCTCGACGACCTGGAGTTCGGTGTCTCTCAGAATCTCGCGCTGAACCATGTCCTCGACCGTCGCGACCTGCTCAGGGGTAATGCGCTCGAAGTGGCTCAGGTCGAACCGCAGCCGCTGCGGGGCCACGAGGGAACCCTTCTGCTGAACATGCGTGCCGAGCACCTCGCGCAACGCGGCGTGCATGAGGTGGGTCGCGGTGTGGTTTCGATGAATCGCAAGTCTGCGCTCGGCATCGACCTGAGTGTTCACCGAAACCCCTTCCGTGAGCGCCGACAGCTCGCCCTCTTCGAGGCGGCCGCGGTGCACGAAAACGCCGGAGGGATTCTTCTGGGTGTCCGTCACGAGCACCCGGAATCCCGGCCCGGTGAGCGTTCCTTGATCGCCGATCTGGCCACCGCCCTCGGCGTAGAACGAGCTACTACTCAACACGACCCGGAGATCGTCGGCCGAGCCATCGACCGCGACGATGCTGCCTTCGCCCGTGAGAACCTGATACCCGGTGAAGTTCGTCGGCTCGAGATGCGCAAAAGGGTCGTCGCCGCCGGCGGCGTGACCGACCTTCGCCGCGCGGTCTTCCTGCGCAGCACGCCGTTGCTGCTCCATCAGCGAGGTAAACGCGTTCTTGTCGACCGTGAAGTCGAGCTCGCGCGCCATCTGTTCGGTCAGATCGATCGGGAACCCGCACGTGTCGTGCAAGAAGAACGCAGCGTCACCCGGAAAGACGGTCGTCTTCGACGAGCGCATGGCGGTGGCATCTTCTTCGAAACGCACCATCCCCTTGCGAAGGGTTCGACCGAACGACTCCTCTTCACTGTGAATCAACTTCTGAATGACCTCGCGTTGAGCGACCAACTCGGGGAACGTGTCGCCCATCTCTCGGCAGAGGTGATCGACGATCTCGTAGATGAACGGCCGTTCCACGCCCAGTTTGTAGCCGTATCGCGCCGCTCTTCGCAGAATGCGTCGCAGCACGAAGCCGCGATTCTCGTTCGACGGGTAGGCGCCGTCCGCGATCGCGAACGACAAACTACGAACGTGGTCGGCAATCACGCGGTGCGGGGTGCCTTCGGGTCCGGCGCTCGTCGGCACGCCGGTCAGCCGAGCGACCTCGTCCGCGATCCCCGCCAACAAGTCCGTCTCGAAGACCGAGTTCTTGCCCTGGAGGATCTGGGCGATGCGTTCGAGCCCCATCCCGGTATCGATACTCGGCCGCGGCAGAGGTTCCTTGGTCCCGTCAGCGCGCTGCTCGAACTGCATGAAGACGAGGTTCCAGAACTCGAGCCAACGGTCGCAATCGCAAACACCAAGTTCACACTTGGGCCCGCACGAGACGGCCTCACCGCGGTCTAGGTGAATCTCAGAGCAGGGACCGCACGGCCCGACGTCTCCCATCGACCAGTAGTTGTCTTTTTCGCCGAGGCCGATGATTCGATCGGGATTCACGCCGACGTGATCCCGCCAGATTTCGCGCGCCTCGTCGTCTTCGTGATAGACGGTGATCCACAGGCCGGCGGGGTCCAGACCGAATCCGTTGGTGATGAGATCCCAAGCCCAGCTGCAGGCGTCGGTCTTGAAGTAGTCTCCGAACGAGAAGTTGCCGAGCATCTCGAAGAAGGTGAGATGCCGCGCGGTGTAGCCAACGTTTTCGAGATCGTTGTGCTTGCCGCCGGCACGAATGCACTTCTGAGTCGAAGTCGCTCGTGAATACGCGCGCTGCTCCTGCCCGGTAAACACCGACTTGAACTGATTCATGCCGGCGTTCGCGAACAGCAGCGTCGGGTCGTCATGAGGGACGACAGGACTGGACACGACGATTTCGTGCTCTTTCGCGCGGAAGTAATCGAGGAACTTCTGGCGAATATCAGCGGCTCGCATCGAACGGATACCTTCTTCTCGGGACGTATTCCGGCGGCCGACGGTGTCGCTGTCGGCTCTCGAACAGGGGTGATGCAACTCAAGCGAAAACGATGCGCCGAACCGAGTGGTGTAGCCCGGCCGAAAAAGTCAGAGGCACGTGCGGCCACCGGACTGCCAGCAGCTCGGCGACCAAAAGTGCTCGCAGGTCAGCTGACCTTGGCTTCGAGCCCGAGATCGAGCATGCCTTGGTAGACCCTGAATCGTTCTTGGACTTCGGCCCAATCGAGCTTTGCGACCCGATCGACGCTGTATCCCTCGCAGCAGAACGAAGCCAGCACGGTGCCCCAGGCGACGGCACGCTTGAACGTATCCAGATCGGTGGCGTTTTGCTGCGCCAGATACCCCATGAGTCCTCCGGCGAAGGAATCGCCGGCGCCGGTCGGGTCGACGACCTCGGCCAGCGGCAACGCGGGAAGATTGATCTCTTGGCCATCCCGGAAGACGAGGCAGCCGTGCTCGCCCTTCTTGATCACGAGGATCTCTAGGTCGAACTTGTCTGCGATGAACCGCCCCGCCTTGATCATGTTCTTGGTATCGGCGAGCAGGAACGCCTCTTCGTCGTTCAAGACGAGACCGTCGATTCGACGAAGGAGCGACTCGAGTTCGTCTCGCGCAATCTGAATCCACAAGTTCATGGTGTCGGCCATGGTGAACGGAGATCCGTTCATCTGATCGAGCACGCTCAACTGCGTGACCGGAGCACCATTGGCCAGGAACACGAACCGAGAGTCACGGTAGGAGTCTGGCAACTTCGGGTCGAACGACTCGAGGACGTTGAGATCGACCGACAACGTTTCCCGTCGATTCATCTCGTCGAAGTACTCCCCGGACCAACGGAACGTCTTGCCGTCGGGGACGACCTCGAGACCGGCGAGATCGATGCCGCAGTCCGCCAACAGCTTCCGATTTTGCTCGGGAAAATCTGCGCCAACGACTCCGACAAGTTGCGTGTCCTCGAAGAACCGGGAAGCGAGAGCGAAGTGGACCGCCGATCCACCGAGTGCCTCATGAACTTCTCCGTGCGGGGTCTTGATGCTATCGAATGCGACCGAGCCGACGACAACCAGCGACATGGGGAAACTCCTACGTTGAGAGCAATGGGGGTGCGGGATCCTCGGGCAACGGCCGGTCAGCGCCCGACGGTTCGGACTCACGGCGAAATTTGATCGGCCAGAAATATATCAAGGACGTCTACTTCACGATAGGGCGACCCCGCGTTGACACGGCCGACCCCTCGGTCAGAATGACGACGGCGAGCAGAGATCGACGCCACGACGACCCCGACGCCGATTCCCACGTGTCGATTGACGATCGCGCCGAGTTTTGCAGTACTGAGGGCCGCAGAAACCCGGACCGGCCGCCGTAACGTGGTCGCTGACAAGGAAGAGCACGAAGCTCGGCCAAAAATTAGAGTCGTGAGAGCCGGCGAGAACCGTCCCAAGAGTCCGCAACGACGCTTTGCTGTGCCTATCGACGACGGGCCTATCGCCACCGGTCAATGAGCGGTGTGGTCGGCATTCGAACTTCGACGTATAGGTGCTCCAAAACAGAGTTGATATGGTTAGGCAATCGAGTGATCCACCGCGCGGTTCGGATCTTGATCCTGGAAAGCGATCCTGACGATTTTGAGCGACTCGAAGGAGCGTTCGAAAAACTCCCCGATCGCGACTACAGCTTCAGCTGGACTAGATCACCGTCGGAAGCACTGCGACAACTCCGCGGTGCGTACTTCGATGTGTGCCTGTCCGCATCGAAACTACCCGACCGATCTGGCCACGAGTTTGGCCGCGACGCGCAATCTCTCGGGTGCACCGTCCCGATCATCCTGCTCGCCGAGCACCCGGTCGAGGCCCTCGACGCAGATGCATCGAACGAGCAAACCGATTGGCAGCCGTTCGAGATCCTTGACCGGGAGATCCTCGATAGCGCGCAACTCGAAGGCGCCATTCGCAGTGCCTCGCAGCAAGCCGGAATCTCTCACGCTCAACGAGTCGCGCGCGATCGCTACCAGTCCAACGTTCGCGGTCCCGACGATGGCATCTGGGACTGGGATCTCGAAACTGGAGTGCTCTACTACTCGCATCGGTGGAAACAGCAACTCGGTTACACCAGCCGCGAGATCGACGACTCCGTTCAGGAGTGGTTCTCACGAATTCACGCCGACGACCTCGCTGAGCATCAAGACCTCCTCAACTCTCACCTCGACGGGCACACTCCGTTTTTTCGCAACGAGTACCGGATTCGGCACAAGGACGGATCGTATCGGTGGATGTTGTGCCGCGGCACCGTGACTCGCGACGCCGACGGTCAGCCCTCGCGACTCTCCGGTACTCACCAAGACATTTCTGAACTCAAGACGTCGGACAAGGCTCGCGACGATCGCGAAGACCGCGTCAAGCAAGCGCAGAAAATGGAGGCGATCGGGCGACTGGCCGGCGGAATTGCGCACGACTTCAACAACTTGATGATGATCATGCTCGGATACACGCGGTTGCTGCTCAAGAAGGTCCCCAGCGATTCCGAGTACCGCGGCGATTTGGAGGAGATCAAGAAGGCCGGAGAGCAAGCCTCGCTTCTGACCCGGCAACTTCTGGCCTTCGGACGCAAGGAGCCCGACCGGCCGATCGAACTCGATGTCTGCGAAATCCTCCGATCGATGGACTCGATGATCCGAGTTCTCATCGGGGAAGACGTCGTGCTGGAAATCCTCGCGCCGACCACCCCCCTGCCGATCTTCGCCGACCCCGGACGCATCGAACAGATCCTGTTGAACCTAGCCGCCAATGGCCGCGACGCCATGCCGCAAGGTGGCGAACTCCGTGTCCACGCCCGAGCGACCGAACTCAATCGCGAAGCGGCGCTCGAACGTGGATTGCTCAACGGGTCGTTCGTCGAACTCACCGTCTCCGATACGGGCAGCGGAATGGATCAAGAAACTAAAGAGAAACTGTTCGAGCCGTTCTTCACGACGAAGACCGAAGCGGAAGGCAATGGACTCGGCCTATCGACCGCACACTCCATCGTGGAGCGGTACCGGGGCAGCATCACCGTCACGTCGGAGCCGGGGAACGGTGCCTGCTTCGAAATCCTACTGCCGCTGGTTCGATCATCCTCGAAAGTCGAAGCATCGGTCACGATTGAACCAGCGCCAGTCGACCCCCCGCCCGCCGAAGCACCGACCGGCCACGAGAGGATTCTTCTCGTGGAGGACAACGACAACGTGCGAGGGTTGGTCAAACGCATTCTGGACTCATTCGACTACGACGTCTTGGAAGCAGAGAATGCCGAGCGTGCGCTGGAATTGTGCAGCGACGCGGGTGACGAGATCGACCTTCTGTTGACCGATGTGATCATGCCGCGCATCGACGGCCGAGAGCTCGCCGAGCAGATCCGCAAACGCCTTCCCACGCTAAAAGTTCTCTTCATGTCGGGGTACCCCGGCAACCGGCTGCAGGATCATGGAGTTCTGTCGGACTCGACCGATTTCATTCCGAAACCATTCGAACCGGAAGACCTAGCCCAGAAAGTTCGCGAAGTCCTCGAGCGGTGAGCGAGGCTCAGCTCGGCTCCTCTTCATCGCTACGGGACGCTTTCAGGTCTTCGGTCACTTTCCGTACGCGAACCTCCGCCGTTTCCAACTTGGCATAGCAGAACTTGATCAAAGTCGAGGCTCGCTCGACTTGATCCGCGAGGGCGTCGACATCTAGATTTCGGTCACCCTCGATCGCCCCGAGGATTGCTTCGATCTCGCTCGCCGCTTGTCGGTACGTGGCAGGTTCGTCATTGCCCGCGTCAGAGTCGCTCATGGTCGATCGCTCGTTCTTTCCTGGATTGAAGTACAGAACTTGACCGAAACGATCTCCATCGACAAGGAGAACTTCGAACGACCGGATCGCCGAAAACCCGCGAGCCAGTGCTTCGACGACGCACCACGACGCAGGCGACCGCCAGCATCGTCAGACGGAAAGACTCGTCTGACGAATGCTTGGCGACGTGTAACTCACGCGATCGCGTCGGCAGGTGTCGGATCGACAATGTCGACAGTCAGCTCTTCGCCGTTGTAGCCAACCTGAATCTCAGACCCTTCCACGAGATCGCCCGCCACGATGACTCGCGCGACTCGGGTTTCGAGTTCGCGTTGCAAGAAGCGTCGCAACGGCCGAGCGCCGTACACCGGGTCGAATCCTTGCTCAGCGACGTAGCTGCGAGCCTCGTCCGTCAACACGATCGAAACGTTGCGGTCTTCGAGTCGCTGCGCAAGCTCTCTCGTCATGAGACCGACAATGGTCTCGATCTCACTCTTCGTCAGCGGCTTGAACAAGACGATCTCATCGACACGGTTGAGGAACTCCGGGCGAAAGTGACGTCGCAATTCGGAGGTCGTCTGCTCGCGAGCTTGTTCGGTCAATTCGCCGTCTTCGGTGATTCCCTCGAGCAGGAAGTGACTCCCGATGTTCGAGGTCATGATGATCACCGTGTTCTTGAAATCGACCGTACGTCCCTGCGAGTCCGTGACCCGTCCGTCGTCGAGCACTTGAAGCAGCACGTTGAAGACATCCGAGTGCGCCTTCTCGATCTCGTCGAAGAGGATCACGGAGTAGGGCTTGCGACGGACCGCTTCGGTCAACTGTCCGCCCTCTTCGTAACCGACGTATCCGGGAGGCGCCCCGATCATGCGCGAGACCGAGTGCTTCTCCATGTACTCACTCATGTCGAGTCGAACGATGTTGTCTTCGCTGTCGAACAAGGTCTCGGCGAGAGACTTCGCCAACTCGGTCTTTCCGACGCCGGTCGGGCCCAAGAAGATGAACGATCCGATAGGGCGGCTCGGATCTTTGATTCCAGCCCGCGCACGAAGCACGGCATCGGAAACGAGCTGAACTGCTTCGCCCTGGCCGATCACCCGTTGATGGAGGATCTGCGGCAGCCGTAAGACCTTCTCTCGCTCACCCTCGACGAGACGAGTCACCGGAACGCCGGTCCACCGAGCGACAATTTCGGCGATCTCTTCTTCCGTGACCTCTTCACGCAAGAGGCGATTGTCGCCCGACTCGCTCTGCTCCAACTCGGCAAGACGACGCTCGAGATCCGGGAGCCGACCATGCTTGAGTTCGGCTGCGCTGTTGAGATCGTACGCTTGCTCTGCGGTATCGATGTCGCGTCGCACTTGCTCGATCTCTTCGCGCACGGCACGCACGCGGTGAATCGCCTCCTTCTCACTCTCCCATTGCGCCGACATTTCGTCGGTCTTGGCCTGGAGGTCGGCGAGTTCTTTTCGTAGCCCCGCGAGGCGTTCTTTGCTAGAGCGGTCCTTCTCCTTCTTGAGCGCTGCTTCTTCGATTTCGAGCTGCATGCGACGGCGCGTTATCTCATCGAGTTCGGCCGGCATGGAGTCGATCTCGGTTCGAATCATGGCGCACGCCTCGTCGACGAGATCGATCGCTTTGTCGGGCAAGAAGCGGTCGGAGATGTAACGATCGCTCAAGACCGCGGCCGACACCAACGAGCTGTCGAGGATACTCACACCGTGGTGCACCTCGTAGCGTTCCTTCAAGCCACGAAGAATGCTGATGGTGTCTTCGACACTTGGAGCATCGACGACCACGGGTTGGAATCGACGTTCGAGCGCTGCGTCCTTCTCGATGTATCGACGGTGCTCGTCGAGAGTCGTGGCTCCGATGCAGTGTAGTTCCCCACGTGCGAGCATTGGCTTCAGCATGTTGCCGGCATCGGTCGAACCTTCGGTTTTTCCCGCTCCGACAATGGTATGAATCTCATCGATGAACAGCAGGACCTTGCCCTCGGACTGCTTGATCTCTTGCAAGACGGCCTTCAACCGCTCTTCGAATTCTCCTCGGTACTTGGCTCCCGCCATGAGCGCACCCATGTCCAAGGAGAAGATGGTGCGGTCTTTCAGCCACCCGGGCACGTCGCCGCGCACAATGCGCTGTGCCAACCCCTCGACGATGGCCGTCTTGCCAACGCCAGGCTCTCCGATGAGTACCGGGTTGTTCTTGGTCTTCCGCGACAGAATGCGAATCGTCCGGCGAATCTCAGAGTCGCGACCGATCACAGGATCGAGCTTGCCCTGCCGCGCCATCGACACCAGATCAACACCATATTTTTCGAGCGCTTCGTAGCTGTCCTCAGGTGTCGCGCTGGTGACGCGTTGATTCCCGCGAACTTGCTGTAGAGCCTCGAGCACGCTGTCTCGAGTTGCGCCCTGGGCGATCAACGCGCGACCCGACGCGCTCGACTTGCCTTCGCCGAGGAACACGAGCAATAGGTGCTCGACGGAAACGTAGTCATCTTTGAGCCGCTTCGCCTCCTTCTCGGCTTCGATCGCGATCTTCTGGAAGCGACGGGTCACGCCGAGACGGCCGGAGTCGGCACCGGGCCCTGAGACACGGGGAAGCCGAGCGAGTTCCTCCTCGACATCACGAGTAATAGAGTCGAGATTCGCTCCGGCCCGATCGAGCAGACGGCCCACCAGGCCGCTCTCTTGACGAATCAAGGCGAGAAACAGGTGCTCACCGTCGACTTCTTGGTGACCGGCCTCGATGGCGACGGCCTGGGCGTCCTGGATGGCTTCGACGGATTTCTGTGTCATGCGGTTGAGGTCCATTACGGCCTCCCTTCGAGCTGGTCCCGGGAATGCAAAGCGGCCGCCAACCCCATTAAACTGTTACCATGATAAGACTTGAGTCGACAGCCACGCGAGCCAGAGCGCCACAATGGCAGGGGCAAGGGTTCGACTTGGAATATCGAAGCAGGCGGTCCGCCAATTCGGCAGTCAGTCGACTGGGTCGGGTGAGACGTCATCGATTGTGGCTCGCACCTGACCATCGGACAGCCGAACCCCTATCGAGTCGCCGGGAACGACCTGCGAGACCGACTTGATCGTCTTGCCGTCCCCATCCAGAAGCCGGGCGAACCCCCGCTCCAACAGCCGGGCCGGATCAGCCGATCGTAGTCGAGCGGAACGAACCTCCGTCCGCTCACGCTCGATCGCCACTGCTTGTTGCGCCAACCGCGGCAGCCGGTCGGCAAATCGTTCCAGCTGCTCGCGACGTCGCTCGGTATCTCGAACGAGGTGGTTCGCGAGCCGGTGTGCGCGATCCGCCAACCGATTCCGCTCGCGACCCAACAACTCGGCGAGTCGAACTTGTACCGAGTGAGCGTGTGACGATAGGCGTGTCCGAGCCTCCGCCAGACGAAGCTGTGAGGTTCGCGCGAACAACACTGTGTGCGAAGTAACCGCTTCCCGGGCCGCTTGAAGTTGACGAGTCGCACACTCGATAACGCGTCGATGACTCTCACGGATGAACTCGAGTTCGGCCTGTGCAAGTTCAACGAGACGCTTTCCGATCGCAGTGGGCGTCTTCTCTGAATGAGCGATGAAATCGAGCACACTCTGGTCGCGATGATGCCCAATTCCGATCAACACTTTGACGGGGTGCTCCGCCACGGCCACGGCGATGGCCAGCGAGTCGAACGCCATGAGATCGGTCCGCGACCCACCGCCGCGCACGATGACGACGACGTCGAACGAATCGCGCTGCTCAGCGAACGCGGCGAGGGCAGAAAGAACGTCTCGTTCGACATACCGCCCTTGTACGTGCACATCTCGCACGGCGACGTCGAACGGCAAACGGCTCGCCTGAAGTTCGTTGACCAGATCGTTGTACGCATCGGATTCGAAGCTCGTGATCAAGCCAACGCGGAACGTCGGACGTGGAAACGGTCTCGACCGGTTGCGCTCGCGCAACCCTCGCTTGTCGATGTCAGCGAGAATCCGCTCACGCCGCTGCGCGATGTCGCCAAGCGTGAACGATGGGTCAATCTCTTCGACCACGATTTGATACGAACCCGTCACGACGTATAGATCGACCTTCGCGCGCACGCGGATTTTCAATCCGTCGCCGAGTGTCAATCGCTCCGAGGCTCCCTCGAGCCGGCGCGTAATCATTCGCCGCTCACGATCGAAGAGCACCGCGCCAACCACCGCGCGCGGACGATCATCTCCGTCGACCTTCTCGGCGAGCTGGAAGTAGATGTGCTTCTTGTGCGCGTTCCGATCGTAGCCGATGACTTCTCCGGTAAGCCAAACCGCGGCGGGGAACGCAGCGAGCAGCTTGCCTCGAACCCACTCGTTCAGGAGGCTGACCGACAACGTCTTCGCTTCCGCTTCGGACTTCTCCTCGACGGGTTGCGCGTCGTCGAACCGAGTCGGCAAACCCGGCACCAGCCCGCGACCCCTAGTCGGTTCATGACTGGCCGGTTCATGACTAGACGATTCATCGCTCGACGGCGTAGCGGCGGGATCGGCCTCCGCGCTGCTTTCCGCGACCCGGTCCGACGCGGAGCGCTCCGGCGCTTCGACGGGAGCGGCAAATCCGTACGATGCCAACTGCTCGACCGCCTCATCGGCGTGGGCCTTCGGCACGCTCCAATGGCGACTCTGCGGGTGCCACCGGCGGCCCGGGAGCGACCTGACGACCGGGAGCAACTCGGGGTCGTAGGGGAAGAGGACCCGCAAATCTCCGGTAGTCGGATCAAATTCGAGGCGTCGGGACGCGGTCTGAGGCGGCGTGGGCTGACCGGGGTTCATACCCCAACCTTAGCAGAAGCAACGCGATAGAGTCACCATCGGTTCGCGTCGACCGAGAGCCCGGCGCACTCCGAAAAAAGGCGCTGCGGTCGATCCGGAGTTGAACTGAGGAAGGGACTCGTGGCGAGCCGATAGATGGGAGGTGCACGCCTCGACTCGGTCGAGGCTCGAATCACTCTCCCGCTCGAAGTGACGCCAACGTGACGGACATGACTCCGACCGCTCCTAGCCCCGACGCCAAACCGAAGCGGGTCAAGCGGGACCTCGAGTTACCAGGCAAGATCCTCATCGTCGACGACGATCCGAGCATCCGCCGAATCCTCGCGACCTCCTTTCAGAAGAAGGCGTTCGTCCTGCAGGCAGAGAACGGTGCCGAAGGACTCGAACTCCTGCACTCCGAACAGCCCGAGTTCATGATCACCGACCTACACATGCCGGTCATGGATGGGTTCGAGCTCCTGCGCAAAGCGCGCAAGAGCTTCATCGGAGCGGGCATCCCGATCATGATGCTGACCTCCGAGGGAGATAACGAAGCGCTCTTCGACTCCTTCGAGTTCGGCGTCGACGACTACCTGAAGAAGCCGTTCTCGGTAAAAGAGCTGAAGGCTCGCGTCTCCTCGATCTACCTGCGCCAACGCCGCGCGCGAGATGTCAATCCGCTGACTCGACTGCCCGGCAACCTGATGCTGAAGAGCGAGATCACGAAACGAGTGCATCACGACGCGCCCCCGGTTGCCGTCGCCTACGTGGATCTCGATCACTTCAAATCGTTTAACGACTACCAAGGATTCGACCGCGGCGACCACGTGATCGAACTCATCGCCGACATCCTAAAAAGCTTCGCGTCCCCGTTCGAGCCGGGCGAGGTTTTCGTCGGCCATGTTGGCGGGGACGATTTCGTGATGCTCATGCCCATCGATCAAATCGATGCGCTCGGCGCACACATCGATCAGAGGTTTACAGAAGCGACGGAGCTGCTGTACAGTCCCGAAGAATGGCAACGGGGCTACTACGAGGCCGTCAACCGCGCGGGAGAGCCGGAGAGATTCGACCTGCTCTCTGTGTCCACCGGAGTCCTGACCACCCAGCGCAAGGGGATGGACGATCTACGAAAAGTGGCCCAGGTTGCTGCAGAGGTCAAGAAATTGGCCAAGGCACTCCCGGGTAACAGCTTGTTCGTAGATCGAAGGACTGAATGACACCGCTTCCCTCCGGAAAAATCTCGCGCGCCCTCATCGCTGTCTCTGACAAAACTGGAATCGCTCCCTTCGCCGCCAAGCTCGTCGAAGGTGGTGTCGAAATCCTCTCGACCGGGGGAACCGCGGCCAAGCTCCGCGAAGCCGGAATCCCCGTCCGTGAAGTACAGGACGTCACCGAATACCCAGAGATGCTCGGTGGACGGGTCAAGACGCTTCACCCGCGAATCCACGGCGGAATTCTTGCCCGGCGCGATCTCGAAGATCACTTGGAAGCACTCGAGCAACATTCCATTCCCGCCATCGACCTCGTAGTGGTCAACCTCTACCCGTTCGAAAAGCGAACCGCCGAGGGCATCGGCTTCGACGAGGCCATCGAAGAGATCGACATCGGCGGGCCGGCTATGATCCGCGCCGCGGCCAAGAACCACGCCCACGTCGGCGTTGTCGTCGATCCGTCTCAGTACGAAATCGTATTGAACGAAATCGCCGAGCACGGCTCACTGACCACGGAGACGCGCCGACGACTCGCACGTGAGGCGTTCGTGCGAACCGCGGCCTACGACGCGGCCATATCGAATTGGTTCGGTCGACAGGACAATCCCGAGTTTCCGGAAGCGTGGACCGAACAGTGGCGTCGCGTCGGGGAGCTTCGCTACGGCGAGAACCCCCACCAGTCGGCGTCGTGGTACACGCGAGCCGACGGAGATGACTTCTCTCTGCCCGATGCAGAGCTACTCGAGGGCAGCAAAGCGATCTCCTACAACAACCTGCTCGACGTGGCCGCTGCGATCGATTGCGCCCGCGCTCTCGAAGGACCGGCCGCAGTTGTGGTGAAGCATTGCCTACCGTGCGGGGCGGCGGAGCGTTCCAACGCGAACGATGCGTTCGAAGCGGCGCTCGCCGGTGACCCGCTGAGTGCATTTGGTGGAATCCTCGCACTGACCGAACCGTTGAACGTCGAGCTCGCGACTCGCATTTCCACGCCGGATCTGTTCTTCGAAGTCATTCACGCCCCCGCGTTCGAGCCGGGTGCGGTGGACGCGCTACGCGCGGGAGCCAAATGGGGGAAGAGTTGTCGGCTCCTCGCAGGCGGGTCGGTGCCCGCGGGGTCAGCGACAACTGAGATTCGATCGATTCCCGGCGGCGTGCTGGTGCAAGCGCGCGACGGCTTCCACGCCACCCGGGACAACTTCGAAGTCGTGACCAAGCGGCAGCCGACGGAGGAGGAGTGGCGCGATCTTCTGTTTGCCTGGCGGGTGATTCCCTCGGTTCGTTCCAACGGAATCCTACTGGCAAAGAATCAGGCCGTCGTCGGCGCCGGTGCCGGCCAGCCGAGCCGCGTCGATTCCGTCGCGATCGCCTGTCGCAAGGCAGGGATCCGGTCGCAAGGAGCCGCGCTGTCGTCGGACGCCTTCTTCCCCTTCGCAGACGGCCTCCAAATGGCGGCCGAGGCCGGAGTGACCGCCGTTATCCAGCCGGGAGGATCTCGTCGCGACAACGAGGTGATCGCAGCCGCGGATGCCGCCGATATGACTATGGTGCTGACCGGTGAGCGCCACTTCAAACACTGATCCGAAGCCGTGAATGCTTTAAAGCGCTCCAACAAAACGACTTGAATGTCGTTCTTAGGGTCGCGGCCTGTCGATCGTGGAGTGAGATCCGATCGGTGATAGAATGATCCTCTTGGTATCCGCGCGATCCGCAATCACCGTTGAGGAAACGACGAGGGGCTTATGACGAGCGAACGCGACTTCTTCTTCCGCAACTCGACAGGCTCGTCCCACCCTTTCCTGCACTCGGAGTCCGCCGACTCGGCCTCCGGCGTCCCGGCTCCCTTTGCGACCCACATCATGATGCAGCAGGTCGCGACGGGAGATTCGCTCGTCGAACCCAAGGTAGAAAAGAAGAAGCCGCGCGGAACCGCGCTCGTGTTCGAGACTCTGACCGTTCTCGTGCTCGGAGTCTTGCTCGCGCTCGGATTGCACGTCTTCGTCACCCAGGTGTACGCCATCAGCGGTCAGTCCATGGAACCGACGCTACACAACGGTGAACGAGTTGTGATCCACAAACTCAGCCCGTCGATCGTCGGTCTCGAGCAAGGCGACATGGTGATCTTCACTTCGCCCGACGACGACAAGAAGAACCTGATCAAGCGAGTGATCGCCGTGGCGGGCGATGAGATCGAGATCAACCGCGACGTCGTTTTCGTCAACGGCGAGTCGCTCGACGAAGACTACACGCGACGCGGGCTCGACCGAATTTCGAGCGAAGTCTCCCCGCGCAAGGTTCCAGCGGGACACATTTACGTGCTAGGGGACAACCGCCCCGCCAGCCAGGACAGCCGTCACTTCGGCTTCGTGCCGGTGGCGTCGATCAAAGGCAAGGTGTTCCTACGGCTCTGGCCGCTGGACACCATTTCGACCTTCGACTAGCCCCTCGCGTTGGGCCGCCCCCTGAGACAACGGTATCTGCAGCCCCGCCGGGCGTCGGCGGTCGGTGACGTCGTGTCCCGATCGTTGGGCGCCGCGCCAGTGGCCGACCCACCTCCCGTTCACGACACAAAAGAAAAGCGTAGTCGAGGCCGTGAATCCGCGAAACCCGTCGGGCGCGGTGGTGTTCGTCTCGATGGCCACCCACGACGGTTGGCCGGGCCGCTACTCAGACCCTATTTCTAGGCACCCGGTGTTCTTAAGCACCTGTGTTCTAGGCAAGGAAAAGATCGGAGGAGGGATGCGATTGGTACTCCGGTCGGCCTCACAGACGGTTGGTCTTCTCGCCCTCGTCAGCACGCTCGGGCTCATGACCCCGACCGTACTCGCGGGAAGCGACGACCTGCCCAGTCTCCACGAGCACTTCATTCGTGGCGATGTCAACGAGGACGATACCATCGAAATTTCGGACGCGATTGCGCTGCTGTCCTACTTGTTCGTCGGCGACCTACAGTTGAACTGTCTCGACGCCGCCGACCTCAACGATGACGAGGGAGTCGACGTCGGCGACGCCGTCTTCCTGCTCGACTACCTCTTCCAGTCGGGCACCGCTCCGCCCGCACCGCTCTCTTGTGGTCCGGACCCGAGCCTTCCGGTCGCGCTGTCGTGCAACTCCTATGCACCGTGTAGCGACCAGACCAGCCTCGACCTCGCGGGACACCTCATGCGACGGCTCGGATACGGTCCCTCCCAAGAGGGTATCGATCACGTGCTGGCTATCGGGGCGAGCGCCTACATCGACGAGCAGCTCCATCCGGAACTCGACGACGAGCTCGACAACATACTCCTACAGGACGCCATCGCCGGCATCGATCCAACGGCGTCGCCGCTGTCGCTGATTCGTTGGCAGATACTTCACGCGCTGTACAGCCGCAATCAGCTCCGCGAAGCGCAAGTCGACTTTTGGGAGAACCACTTCAACACCGAGTTCGCCAAGGAGTTCCAGTTCATCCGGAACATCCGAGCGGCCGGGACCCAAATCTTCACGCCGCAAGAGTCGAATGCGATTGCCGCGTCATGGGAGTCGTTGGAAAACGAGTTCTTCCGGTCGAACGCGTTCGGAACGTTCTCGGACTTGCTGATCGACAATGCGACGTCGAGAACCATGATCGTCTACTTGGACGGATACCTGAATCGTGTCGGTACGCCCAACGAGAACTACGGCCGAGAACTGCTCGAGCTGCACACGATGGGGGTCGACAACGGGTACACGCAAGCAGACATCGAACAAGTCGCGCGCTGCTTCACGGGCTGGACCGTGCGCATGCACGCCCCCGGCACCGAAGACGACCCTTTGGCTTCCGCAGTAGGGAATGGATTCCCGGGAGGAATCCCGTCGTTCCACTTTGCACGCATCGATCACGACTACGGTGAGAAAGTCATCTTCGCCGGCACTTCCTACGAGCTGACAATCCCGGCTCGTCCCGCGCTGAGCGACGACGGTTTCCTCGATGGCTTCGAAGTGCTGGAGCACCTGGCGAATCTGCCCCAAACGGCCGAGTTCGTCACGACGAAGCTCGTCGAAAAGTACGTCTCTGACGACGCTCCGCTCGAAGTTGTGGCCGCCGGACTCGGTACTTGGATCGCCACCGACGGCGACTTGCTGGCCGTGATGGAGACGATTCTCGGATCGTCCAACTTCACAGCTCGTGAGAACCGTTGGAACAAGGTCGAGACCGCGTTCGAATACATCGCCTCGACGTGCCGGGCAATCGGGGTCGACACGAACGGTGTTCCGCTGCTCGTCGGGGTGGGGGCCCCTCAGCACGGGCTGATCGGACTCGATCAGCAGCTGTTCTTCTATCCCACTCCCGAGGGACAATCAGAGCGGGGTCACGATTGGATGGGCGCGACGTCCATTCTCAATCGCATTCTCTTCGCCAGCTTCACTGCGCAATCCACCGGGAACCCTTCGGCACCCTTGGTCACTGACATGGTCGCGGCGGGGGTCGACTCCACGAACATCGAGGCCATCGTCGATTACTGGCTGGAGCGAATCTACCAGCGAGGCTACGACATGACTGCGCGCACACTCGCTCAAGACTACTTGTCGACAGACGCCGACGGCGTCGTGACGCCGCTCGATCCGACTCAAGTCTTGGCCTACCGCGAGCGCATCCGGGCGTTCGTCGGCTTCGTTTTGTCCGCTCCCATCGGCAACCAACAGTAAGGAGGACGCCATGCATTTCACACGACGCGATTTCGTCAAGATGAGCGCGGCGGGCCTCGCCATGGGTGGCCTCGCTCCGATCTTCCGGTCGCCGCTGCTGTCGCGAACGTTGAACGCGGCCACGTTCGGCGGCGGTACGTCGCCGAAGAAGATGCTCGTGATCTTCATGCGCGGCGGCAACGACGGGGTCAACACGGTCATCCCGTACGGCGACTCGCAGTACAACCTGGCCAACCGCCCCAACATTTTCATTCCAGAGACGGACGCGCTCGATCTCGGGAATGGCTTCGCCGCGCTCCACCCGGGGCTGTCGGCCATGAAAGACGTTTACGATCAGGGCGACGTCGCCGTACTCCATAGGATCGGCTACGCAGACCTCAACCGATCCCACTTCGAAGGGCAGCACTTCTGGGAGAACGGGATTCCTGGCGACAGCGCCACCGAGGAGGGCTGGCTCTATCGACACGTAGCCGAGAGCTACGACCTCGACGCCAACCCACTGGCCGCGGCAAGTCTCTCGCAGAAACTCATGCTGCTGCTGAAAGGGCCCTCAGCTCTGCCGCACATCGCAGACCTCGGGACGTACGGTCTCGAGGTGCCGGGAACCACGCAGAACAAACTTCTCGGTGCCCTGCCAAATGGCAGCGATCCCGGAAGCGGCGTCCTCGGTTGGTACGGCAAGGATCTCGGCTCGACGCACGGTTACGACGCACTCGTCGGTTCGACCGGCCTCGCGATGGGTGAGACCCTGTTCGCACTCGAGAACGCGGGGATCGACCCCGCGACCTACATTCCGGCGGCGGGAGCGACCTACCCTGATGCCGCAAACCCCGAAGGGTTCGCCAACAACTCGTTTCCGTTCTTCAGTCAGATTCGGGATGCCGCGATCCTACTGAAGCAGACTGACCTACGCGTCGCAGGAGTGGAGATCGGAGGCTTCGATCTCCACGCGAATCAAGGAGCGGCGACCGGAGCGCACGCGGACCTCTTGGCGACGATCGGCCACGCGGTACGATCGCTGTCGATCGACCTGGGCGCCATCTGGGACGACACGTTGGTCGTCACTCTCTCCGAGTTCGGACGCACGTCGGAACAGAACGGATCCAACGGCACCGACCACGGCGAGGCGTCTTGCATGTTCGTGGCGGGTGGATCGGTCAACGGCGGGGTGTACAATTGCGACGCAACGACTTGGGCGGACGGTGACATGTTCTCGACCGCCAACGCCCGATACGTGGCGCAACGTACCGACTTCCGCAACCCGTTGGGCGAGATCCTCGACTCACACTTCGGCTTGACCAGTCCGCAAATCGACGCGGTCCTTCCCGGCTTCACGAGTCACGCGGGTGAACCCGAGTTCGACGCGCTCGGCTTCTTGCCAAGTTGAACTGCAATCTCGGCTGCAACGCCGAGAACTGCTGGGGACTTGGCGAACTGCCAGCTGAGGACTTGGTCGAACGGGCCGGGGCGAACTTCGCGCCGGCCCGTTCGGCCAGAGTCTTCGAGTTTCGGGCCTGCAAGGGTATGCGCTTGGGCCACCCACGAAAGGAACAGTGTCGAATGAAAACTTCCGGTGCTTCACTGAACACGGCTCCGATGACCATCTCCTGCGTCGCTTTGCTGCTCGCCATCTTCACAGGCAGTGCGCACGCGGACGTAACGATCACGTTCTTCGACACCGTGTTCCTCCCCACGGCGACCACCATCACGGTGGGTGAGACGGTCACGTGGGAATGGTCCGCGGGCGATCATGTCCTGACTAGTGGCGTCTCTTCGGATCCGGCCGACGACCCCGGCGCCTTGTTCCAGGCTCCGATAAGCGCCGCCAATCCGACTTTTTCCTACACGTTCAACTTACCCGGAACGTATTCGTTCTTCGATGAACTGCACGAAACCGGCCTGGTCGGAACTATCATCGTCGAACCCTTCATCACGGTCGTCCAGATCGTCGACATTGCCTTCACCCCGCAACATGTGAACGTGTTCGTCGGAGATCAAGTTCGCTTCCAATGGATCGAAGGCATCCACACCGTGACGAGCGGCGCCTCGTCCAACCCGACAGACAACCCGGGAGCCCTCTTCGACGCACCGAGCACGGTCGGCCAACCGGTGTTCGACTTCGTGGTAACCGAATCGGGCCTACTGCACTACTTCTGCGTGCCTCACGAGATCTTCGCGATGACCGGGACGGTACAGGTCCAGCCGCTCTTCGTACGCGGTGATACCAACAGCGACGGAACCGTCGATGTCGCCGATCCCATCGCTCTGTTGGGACACCTATTCCTGATGGAACCGGCTCCCAACTGCCTCGACGCCGCGGACTCCAACGACAGCGGAGGGCTAGACATCGCCGATGCGATTCTGGCTCTCGACTTCCTGTTCGGATCGACGACGGCGTTGCCGGCACCGTTTCCGAACGTTGGAGGCGATCGCACCGCCGACTCGTTGCTCTGTCTAGAGTAACGTTCAGCGGCGAACGCGCAGCGGGCTACTGGCCGGACTCGAGCAGGGCTTTGATCGCCGGAGCGCTCAGAACCGGATGGTCCGGCGCGCGGCCTTGAATGAATTTGGCGTCGGCCAACGCACGAACCCGATCGCCAACTCTGATCGACCGGAGCAGGAAGTTCTCCCGGACGGCGAGGCTCTCCGGTTCGCGTCGCTTCGCCTCCTCCAACGTGGCCAGCTCCTTCTCCGGTTCGTTCAAGTTCGCGTAGGTAATGGCGAGCTGTAACTGGGCCGTGATAGCCGAGAAGTCTTGCGGCCGATCGGGATCGTTCGGCGCCAGCTCGACGGCTTTCAGCAAAGCCTCTTGCGCTGCGGCAAAGTCCTTTTGCCGACCACGGACCGCTCCTAGGTTTTCCCAGTACAACGACCGTTCGCCGTCCGACGCCACGGCCAGCTCTAGTTCGGTTCGGGCTTCGTCGAGTCGGTTTAACTCTGCCAACGCGCACCCCAACAGGAAGCGGGTTTCGGCCGGACGCTTCTTGCTGAACCGGTCAGGACGCCGGCGTTCCTTGGACAACGCCGTTCGCAAGAACGGCAAGCTCTCGGAATGCCGTTTGAGCTTGAACAAGGCCCGTCCACGAAACTGCCACGCAAGGACGTACTCGGGCGCGTAGAAGCACGCCTTTTCAAAGTGCTCCAACGACTCTGCCAGTCGCGACGGATCCGATTTCGAGACGGCCAACCCCAAATTGATGTATGCGCGACCGTTCTCCGGCGACGTCTCGATGACATCCTCCCACATGGCGATATCGCTCCCGTAGGTTTGATTGCGCTTGTACGTGGCGACCGTCAGCGACAAAGCAACGATGGCGACCAACGCAACCGCCGCCGGTCCCCGCTCCGCCCCTGCGGGCTTCCCTGTTACGCGACTCAAAAGTGCGTCGACTCCGACGACCAGGGCGACCACGACTGCCGCCAGCGGCAGGTACATACGGTGCTCGAAAATGATGTCCTTGATCGGAACGATCGATGATGTCGGAGCGAGCACGGTAAAGAACACGAGTCCGAGAAAAGCGAAGCGCGGCGCCTTCTTCAATCCGTAGATCGTGAGTCCGAGGAGGAGCAGAACGACGACGCCTTGCGGCCCCCACTGCGAGAAACCCTGAGCCGGAACCCAGCTATAGTCGAGGCAGAGTCCGTCCGGCCAAACGGATAGCTGGAGGTATCTCACGAGCACGGCCGGCTGACTCAAAAGATACTCGAGCGGCGTTACCCCTTTGTATTGAAACCCGACGTGCGAAGTTGTTCCGGCCTTCGTCGAGAGCACCCCGCTGAACACTCCGTTGGACAAGACGAACAGCGAGACAAACAGTCCTGCATACAGTCCCCACCGTTTCGACAGCAGCTCTGTGTACGAACGTGCCACGAAAATCCGATCGTACGCGAACACGACAATGGGAACGGTGATGATGACCGCCTTGCAGCCCATGCCGAGACCGGTAGAGACGACAGCCGCGGTGAACCACAGCTTAGCCTTGGCCGGGGCGTCGACGCCGCGCACGAAACAGTAGAGCGTCAGCAAGTAGAACAGCGCCATGCCGGATTCGGCCCGTTGAATCATGTAAGTGACGGCCTGGGTGGTCAGCGGATGCACGGCCCACAGCAGTGCAGCGGCGAGTGCCACCCGGGAAGCGCGCAACTCGAAGCGCTCAACTCTCGAGAAGGTTCGCCGCAACAAGCCGAATAACGTCAACGCCGCCGCAATGTGAATGCACAAATTTACGAAGTGATAGCTCCACGCGTCGTGCGGCTCTCGCAACTCGCCCTTGCCGATCGCGTAGTTGATGGCGAGCGACGTCGTGACGAGCGGGCGTCGTGTCGTGAGATGATCGGTCCAACTCGAGTTGTCCGGGTCGAGATTCTTGTCGAGAAGAATCCGGTACTCGTCATCGAACAAGAACTTGCCGTCGAAACTAGGCCAGTACGCGACGCACGCGACAACCGCGATGATGGCGCAGGCCACGAGAGGCCGTTGCTCGATCGACTTGAGAGTGGAAATCACGTTGGGACCTTGCCGCGAGGAGTTCGATGGGCACTTCAGCAGGCGCACGAACTCGCGGCCCTACCGTTGGACGAAGCCCTTAAGACTACGCGGCAAGTCGGGTCTGAAGCAAGACGTGTGGGCATCTTGGCGAGGCACGAAGGAGCAACGCTAGCACCCGGAGCCGGGGTTGTCCGCCAAGCGGATGTGAAACTTGACTCTCCTTCTTCCCCTTTTCCCGAAGTTCCCCCGGCACCTTTCTCGCCGGCAAGGCTGAAATTCGAGTACAGGTCTCGCGGATTGGCCACGCCGGTCTGGCCGGCAACGTGCACGAAGATTGCAGATAGCTGCTTCGACAGCCTGGGCAAGTCGGCCTCGAGTTGCTGTGTGTCCTGCGGACCCTTCCCGAACACATCGAGGGCCTGGGGAGCAACCACGTCGTCGACGAAGTAGAGGAATCCTGCGCCCGTGAGGTAAGTCCAACGGTTCACCCGGTGAAGCTTGGTCTTCGTGTCCTCGACCTTCTGCACCGGCTGTTCGTGGACGCGTCGTCTGTCCGCGGCCAGGTAGAACCCGTCATCGGTAGCGAATCCGAAGTTGAAGGTCATGTTGCGCTTCTCCAGACCATTCGGCTGCGCCAGCGGTGCCGCTGGAGACGCACCCACTGAACGCAAGTCATGAGCGCGTAGTACGCGAGGCTGGGTAGCGAGAAGACGACGGTGGCAAAGTGCACCGTGCTATAGATGCCCACCGCATCAGAGACCGGAAACTCGTCGCCGAAGCGAGACCGGAGGAACTGCCCGCCCTCCTCGTGGGTTTCGGCCAAGAACGAACATCCGCCAAGGATCAGGTAGCCCAGCAAGAAGAGCCCACCGTTCAAGGCGAAGACCAGAGCGATGTTGCGGTGGTCTCTGAAGGATTGGCAGAGCTTGGCGTGTCGCTTCTGGATGTCTCGATTCGTCATGGGTCGCCGATTGAGCGGATCATCGCCCGGCACGTAGGCCCCGTCGATCGCCTCCTCGGGAATGCTTCGCGGCCGGGGCAGTAGGAAAAAGGAAGTGATCTGTGGAGGGTCGAGGACCTCCCCCACTGTTGACAGTCTATTCGTGATAAGATACATTATCAATAGTAAAACTGCTAGTGGGGGACCCATGACCGAGACGCCAAAAACCACCGAGATCACCATCCAGAAGCAGCCGGATCGGATGCTCACTGCCGAGCAGTTCCATGAGCTCGCCGACGTCCCGGCGGTCTTGGTGTGGCTCGCCAACATCGACAACCCAAACACTCGTCGCGCCTACCAAGGCGACCTCGAGGCGTTCGTGGCGTTTTGCGGGATCGAGACACCCGCGGAGCTGCGGCTCATCACCAGGGCGCACGTGATCTCCTGGCGCACACAGCTCGAGACCGGCGAGCTCGCGCCAGCAACGATCCGGCGCAAGCTCTCGGCCATCTCATCGCTGTTCGACTACCTGTGCAACGAGAACGCCGTTGAGCACAACCCGGTAGCCGGTGTGAAGCGCCCGGCTGCGGACAACAACGAGGGAAAGACCCCCGCACTCTCTGACGCGCAGGCCAAGAAACTACTGCGTGCGCCATCTGGCGACAGCCTGAAGGCAAAGCGCGATCGCGCTATCCTGGCCGTGTATCTGTTCCACGCGCTACGACGCACCGAGCTTGCAGACTTGAAGGTCGGCAGCCTGCAGGAGCGGCGCGGTGTCGTGCACTTCAAGGTGCATGGCAAGGGCTCGAAGACACGCTTCGTGCCCGCACATCCCGCCGCGCTCGCTGCGATCAACTCCTACCTCGAGGCCGCAGACCACGGAGAGGAGAAGAAGACGCCGCTCTTTCGGCCGGTGCGCAACAACCGCACCGGCACGCTGGACAACGCGATGACCGGCGACGGCATCTACAAGATGGTGAAAGACTACAGCGCTGCTGCCGGCATCGAGGTTGACGGGCTCTGCCTGCACGCGCTGCGTGCTACAGCTGCGACCAACGCGCTCGACCACGATTCCGATATCGCGAAGGTTCAGGAGTGGCTCGGTCATGCTAACATCAGCACCACCAGGCTCTACGATCGTAGACGATCGAAGCCGGAGGACTCCCCCACCTTTAAGGTGAACTACTAACAGCCTTATTCATCACCAGTCCTCGCTCCCGCCGCTCGCCAACAAACGTAACGCCGGTCATCTGCCGCAATGTCAAAGCTGAATTCCATCTGTGGCGCCGTCGCCCTCGCCGGCTTCCTGTCCTGCACCACGGCCCAGGACACGACGAACACGGCTGCCGGCTTCTTTGGCCTCGACAAGTTGTGGGATGTACATCTCATCGTGGCGCCCGAGAAGTGGGATGCGATGTACCCCAAAGATGGCTTCGAGATGGGCCTCGGAGGCAACAGCCAATTCAGTTACCAACCTGCAGACGTTTGGATCGCGGGGCACCTCGTGAAGAACGTCGGAATCCGCTTCAAGGGGAACAAGACGTATCAAGCTACGAGCGGAACCCTCAAGCGCCCGATAAAGATCGACTTCAATCGTTTCGAGAAGAAGAAGAGGTTCCTCGGGCTTAGGAAACTGAATCTCCAGTCGAACGCAGAGGACCCCGCGCAGATTCGCGAAGCCGTTGCCCTTGAGGCGTTCCGCAGCGCGGGCGTGCCCGCTCCCCGTACGGCGTTCGGACGGGTCTACCTCACCATCAACGAACGCATCTCGCACGAGTACATCGGCTTCTACACTCTGACCGAACAGGTTGACCTCGACTTCATGGCCCACAACTTCGGAGTTAGAGGAGGGCTGATTACGAAACCCACCGGAGAGATCCTCCGCTACTCCGGTGACAAGTGGAATGCAGAGTACGACGAGTTCCATGTTCCGAAATCGAAGGTCCGAAAGCAGGAAGCTGATCCACTCATCGGTCTCACGCGCCTAATCGCGAAGGCGGACGCGGAGGAGTTTGAGCAGCGGATCGCGGACTACCTCGATGTTGACGAGTTCCTGCGGTACCTCGCGGTATCGTCGATCCTCGCCAACTGGGACAGTCCCTTCTACATTCCCCACAACATCTACCTGGTCGTCCCTCCCAAGCTCCGACGTGTGGTGTGGGTGCCCTGGGATCTCAACCTCGCGCTGGGGAGCTTCATCCCGGGGAACAGAACGGACCAGGCCGTCAAGAATCCGTCCGAATCGCCCCTCGTGAAGAAGGTATTGGACATCCCTCGGTACAGAGAGCTCTACGAGGGACACCTGCGCAAGATCATCCAAACGTGCTGCTCAGCTGCGAGTCTCAAGGCAGACATCGCTGCCGTCATGGAGCTTGTGGGAGGAGCGATCGAGAGCGAGGACACGCGGTCTGAAGCCGTCACGAAGGCCACGAACGACCCCGACTACGTTGAAGCGTCCCCCAGAAGCGATGAACGGAACAAAGGCCGCCCCAACCCCCTTGATTACCTGATCGAGTTTGTCGAGCTGCGCGAGCGACACGTCGTCTCACAGCTCGATGGCAGGTCGGAAGGAACCCCTATGGCGGGGTTCCCTCCCGCTCGACCCGGCCGGGCCACTTCGTTGCGTGACCTCGTTGCTCGCAGTGGGGTGTTGGAGATTGATGAGTCAACGACGCTTTCGCGCGCTGAGGTGCTCGATGCAGTCGCAGCCAGCTTCGACGTGATTGACCGTGACAGCTCCGGTCAAATCGATGGCTCGGAGATACTCGAAGAGACGAAGTTGCGACTGACTGCGAACTTGCGCCGTAAGGCGATCGATCTCAAGTGGGTCGGACTCATCTCGCGACGAAACATCCGGCTTCTCGACGATGACGACGATGGCGCCGTTGCCAGAACAGAATGGATGGCACGTTTCGGGCAATCGATAGACTCGTGGGATCGTGACAAGAGCGAGACGTGGACCTTTGTCGAGCTCAAGGCAACTCGTCTGGCCCCTCATCGGGCCCGCTGGAGGGGCGACGATGGCGCCGAAACGCCCAGAGTCCAGGGGAGAAGGGGTCGATGATTCACGTTGCACGACGGATTAAAGAACGGAGCGAAACCATGCGATCACTACTCGTCATCCTCAACACCCTCGTTCTTCTGCCCGGTATCGCCGCCTCGCAGGACTCGGGCCCCGAGCCCAAGTTCGACGTAGAGATCGGTCAGTGCTTTCGATACGAGATCGAGGAGACACTCGACTTCGTTGGCAGCGGCTACTTCGAGGACTCGACCGAAACGCAAACGCTCATTACCCTCGAAGTGAAGGACATCCGCGAGGGACTCGTCATCTTCGGGGGGCATATCGAAGGTCAACGCGAGCAGAGCACCGGCCTGATCAACGGCGAATCCAGAAGCACCGACTTGGGCGATGGTAAGTCGACACTCAGCGCCTCGCTCGAGAAGTTGGCGGCCACGATTGAGGTCGACATGTCGGGCAAGATCACGAAGCTCACCGGCCTCGTGAACCCCGAGAAAAAGGAGTGGCAGGACACGAGAATCGCGAAGCAGATGGAGCACTACCTTCGCATGCCATTCACGGCCATCCCCTTGAAGGCCGTGCAGCCACAGAGCAGTTGGACCGAGCGCGCGACTCTTGACATAGGGGCATCGCCCTACGGCAGAGGGACGTCCCCCGTCGCCATCGAATGGACCAATCGCGTCGCAACGGTCAGTGCGGAGTCGATCGTGCTCAAGGCTGTCGCTAGGAGGATTACCTCCGAAACTGAAGCTGAGCAGATCAGCTATTCGAAGTTCGTGGTCGAGCGCGATCTCACGGTCGATGCAAAAACCGGGATGCTCCGCTCATGTGCAGCAAAGGCGAAGACCATTGTGACTTCTCCGGGCCGCAACGGCCGCACTCCGAAAGTGGTCGAGACGATCGCCTTCAGCCGCATCCGCGCCGTTGTCGCCCCGAAAGCAACTGAGCGAATGGACCGGCTCGCACCAACCAAAGGCAAGTGAGGGACGGAAGAGATCAAGCAATCTGCAGTCGACCGGCAACAGTGCTTACTTCTGTAAATAGACCCACACGAAGCCTGCCTGCATTTCCGTCGCGAACTCGGAGAACTCGTCGGAGAGCTTCGAGCTCGTGCTGCAGTAGTCATCCCAAATTGCGGTCTCCGTAGGTCCCCTCGCGGTACGAGCCGGATATCAGATCGATGCGCCCATCGGAATTCACATCCACAAACTGTGGAGTCGAGCAATGGCATCACCAAAGTAAGCGTCCGGTGAAGCCACCAGACGGCTTATTGATTCCAAGCGCTGTTAGGTCTCAGGATTCGCAGGTCGCGCCGCGCGCCCTCGCCCAGCCCCACGGCGTGAGTTCGCCGACGCGTGACGCCGGCGTCGTCGCGACGGCGACCAGCACGTCTTCGAGGTAGCGCTCGACGTTGACGTTGGCGAGCTTGCAGCTGATGACGAGGGAGTAGAGGCGGGCAGCTACGCGACCGCCCATCTCGCTGCCGAGCATCAACCAGTTCTTGCGACCAGTCACGACGTGGCGAAGATCGCGTTCGGTGTCGTTGTTGTGAATCGGTAGGCGTCCGTCATCGAGATGGGCAAGCAGCGGCTTGCGCTGGTTGACCGCGTAGTTCACCGCCTTATGCAGGTGGTCGTTGCCTTTCGTCGACGGATCCTCTTGCAGTGCGAACACGATTTCGTAGAAGTCTCGAAGCACGATCTTCGACCGGCGGTTTCGTACCGACTGGCGAAGTTCGATGAGGTGATTGCGATCCAAGCCTTTGTTCTCGGCTCTGGCCATGACGGCGCGCTCGATCCAGAAGAGCCTCTGGATCGGTCGTAGTGCGAGTCCTGCTCGCGTGGCTCCCGCCGTGAGTGCATCGCGAAACTTGCGCCGCGCATGTGCCCAGCAACCGGCGCGCGTGATCGCGTTTTGCCGTGCCGTCGGGTTCACGCCGTCGTAACCATCGGTCAACAACTTCCCGGTCCAGTCACCGAGGAAGGCATCAGGCCCCTTCGCGGATCGATCATCCTTGAAGTCGGCCACGGACATTTCGTTCGGGCTTCCTCGAGCATTTCGCCAAACCCACAGGGTTCCTCGGCGCGTGCCACGTTGGTCTTCGAGTTGTACCTTGATCGGAGTCTCGTCGGCTTGGAGCACGCCTTCTTCGAGTAGCTGACGACGCATCTCGGCGAGGATTGGCCTGGCAGCGATCTCGTCGAAGCGTGCCAGCATGTCCCACATCGACTGCTTCGGAAGGCACGACGAAGTCGGGTTGTTGGTGACCGGCCGCTGAAGTCCTGAGGGCTGGGCCCTTTTGTGACGCCAGGGTGGTCACCCTGATCAACGCGCGTTTCGTTCCGGTCTACTTCGACCTCAACAACTCAAGTCCGGCTGCGGATCCCGATGCCAAGAAGGCAGTGGTAGCAATCGATCCACGTCTTGAAGGAGGCGGCGTGCCTACGCCGGAGGTCTTCGCGCTCCAGCCGAACGGGGACCTACTCGGCCGAGAAAGCAACTACGCAACAGAGGACGCCTACATCGCGATGCTTCAGAAAGTCGTTGCAGATTCTGAGGTCCTCACCACTGAGTCGGCAGTTGAGCGTGAATTACCAAAACCCACGCGCGCCTGGCTTCGATACTGCATTGGCGATCTGGTCGGAGCCACGAAGCTATTGGCGGGCCAAGACGATGATGCTTCGCTGCTGATAGCAGCACGCATCCATCGCTGGAATGGCGAGAACGTGCAGGCACTCGCTGCACTGGAGCAGTGCTCCATGGCATGCAGCAGCGACGTGGCAATCGAACGTGGACTCGTCGAACTACGCGGTGGCGCGCACGCGACAGCGCTAGCGGCCCTCGAGGCAGTTCCGCACGATCATCCGAGAACTAGCGAGGCCGAGTACCACCGGGGAGTTGCCCTGTTCCATCTCGGGCACGTCGATGCTGCACGGGCAGTCTGGACGCGGGTGGTGCAGCGTCACGGCGAAGACCGCTGGTCGTACCGCGCGGATTGGGCTGTTGAGGACTGCAAGCATGGAGACGGCGGCCCAAGAATGATGGGCATGGGTTCGAACACTCTCCTCAAGCGCCACGGCTACATGGGGCGCAAGAATCCCGACCTCTCTCAAGAGGTTGCGGGGGGCAAGACCGGGAAATAGAGGCCATTCGATCCTTCGGCTGAAAGCCACGAACAACACCCTTTCGTAGAGCGATACTCACTTTCGACTGCCGGCACTCTCGACCAGCGCGACGCGG
>JAJFFE010000270.1 GCA_021776775.1 Planctomycetota bacterium
GTACACCTACGACGCCAATGCCAGCGACCCGGACGGGGACTCCGTCAGCTTCTCGCTCTCCACCGGCCCGGCCGGCATGACGGTCGATTCGCTCACCGGAGTGACGCTCTGGTCACCGACGCTCACCGATATCGGCGCGCACACCGTGCGTATCGCGGCAGATGATGGTCGCGGCGCCACGGCAACTCAGGTTTACACGCTGCAAGTCGTCGCCTCGATTGCCAACCAAGCGCCGTACTTCTCGAGCGCACCGATCACGCAGATCGCCGTGGGCACCAGCTACGTCTACGCGGCGACTGGGGTCGACCTCGATGGCGACCCGCTGGCGTTCACGAAGCTGGACGGACCCGCAGATCTGACCGTCTCCCCCACCGGCTTGGTCGAGTGGCCCTTTACGCTCCCGGGCAGTTACTCGGTTCACATTCGAGCCGAAGACGGTAACGGCGGCGTCGCGGAGCAACAGTACTTGCTGACCGTCGGTGCGATCGCCATCAACCCGCATGCGCCCGAGATCTTCGGGACGCCGGCGACCAGTGCGGTGGTCGACCAGCTCTACCTGTACCAACCCGCCACCCACGACGCCGATCCCGGCGACACAGTCACCCACACGTTGGCCGTGAGTCCGACCGGCATGGCGGTCGACGCAGTCAATGGCCGTGTGACCTGGATTCCGGAAGCCGGACAAGAAGGCGTACACTCGGTGACGCTGGTCGCCAACGACGGTAACGGTGGCATCAGCTCTCAATCGTGGACGGTCGAAGTGTTCGGCAGCCTTCTCAATCAACCCCCCGTCGTGCAGACTGTACCTACCTTCTTCGCCGAAGAAGGCCAACTCTACGAGTACGCGGTAGCCGCGTTCGATCCGAATCTCGAACCGGTGACCTATGAGTTGGTCTCACCGCCCGCGGGCATGGTGATCGATCCGGTGACCGGCCTCTTGAGCTGGACGCCGACGACGGCGGGCGACTACGTGGTTGCCATTCGCGCGCTCGATCCGTCGCTCGCCTTCGGCAGCCAGGTCTACACGCTGACCGTCATTCCGCCCAACACCGCACCGAGCATTACCTCGACGCCGGTGACGGACGCCATCCTGGGTGGAACGTATCAGTACCTGATCGAAGCGAACGACCCCGACGGCCAATCGTTGGGCTTCTCGCTCGACGACGGTCCCAACGGAATGTCGGTGAGCGGCACGGGCCAGGTCAACTGGATTCCAGGTCTCACTCAACTCGGTACGCACGCCGTGACGGTCCGCGCCAGCGACGGCTTCGGCGGATCAGTCACTCAATCGTACGACGTCACCGTTGTTGAAGACACGTCGCCGCCCAATGTGGCAATCGACGTAGGAGCCTCCCTGACTATCCCCCTGGGACAGTCGATCTTGATCACGGTCGGTGCCACGGACGACGTCGCGGTCGCGACTCGAACGTTGTCCATCGACGGCGTCGAGGTCACGCTCGACACGCTGAACACGACGGTGTTCACGGCTGCCGCAGCTGGCTCTTACGAGCTGTTCGCAACCGCGCTCGATCCGAGCGGCAACCTGGGCACCGCGACGGCTACTCTCAATGTGCTCGCTCCCGACGCGGAACTGCCGGTCGTCAACTTGATCTCTCCGTCACCCGACGATTCCCTGACGAGCTTCACCGATATCGTCGTCGACATCAGTGACAACAACCCCACCGGATTGACGTGGACGGTGAGCTATCGCCCGGCGCTGAGTGACAGCTACACCGTTCTGACGACCGGTGCCGACGAAGTGGTGGCAACTGCAGTCGCCACGTTCGATCCGACTCTGCTGCCCAACGGTGAGTACCAAGTTCGGGTGCTCGCAGAAGACCTCACGGGCAACACGGGAGGGATCGAGTTCCGAGTGTTCGTCGACGGCCAGCTGAAAATGGGTCAGTACGCGACGAGCTTCGTCGACCTGATCGTTCCGGTGGCCGGATTCCCCATCGCCATTACTCGACAGTACTCGACCCTCGACGTCGACACCGTCGGCGATTTCGGTCGCGGTTGGCGCCTTGGCTTCGCGGGCGGTGTGTACGACACCGCCGCGGAGATCGACCACCCGATCGAGCTCGTCGACAACTTAAACGATGAGCCCTTCACCAATGCGACGCGAGTCTACGTCACCCTTCCCGATGGGGAGCGCGTCGGCTTCACCTTCTCACCGACAGCGGCGAGCGTGCCGTTCATCTCGTTCGCAGCGTTCACGCCGGACGAAGGCGTCGAAGCGACTCTCGAGGCGATTCCCCGGTTCGGGGCCGGCGCGGTCATGTTCACCGGCGTCGGATACTCGGAGTTCGTTTTCCCGTACAACCCCGAGGTCTACAAGCTCACGACCAAAGAGGGTGCGATCTACACGATTCACGAAGAGCATGGACTGCAGAAGATCGAAGACATCTTCGGCAACACCATCAATGTCACCAAAACCGGCCTCATCAGTTCGTCGGGGATCTCGGTCGACTTCCAACGTGATCCCGAGGGACGGATCACGAAGGTGATCGAGCCCGAACCGCAAGGCGGGGGACGACAAGCCGAGATGAACTACCTCTACGACACCGACGGGAACTTGGTGCAGTTCATCGACCAAGAAGGCGGCATCACGACCTACGAGTACGGCGAACGGGACTTCCCCAACCACATGACGGGGATCGAAGATCCCAACGGGGATCCGGTCTCCCTTCACGTCTTCGACGACAACGGCCGGATCGTCGCCATGTGCAGCGCCTTCGGAGACCTCGTCACGCTCGACGGCTGCGCGACGTTCGAGTACGCAACGGCGGGCACCGGCGGGATCACGGTCGAGATCGAGACCTCCCAGACGCTCTACGACGGCAACGCCAATCGGGTCGACGTGTTCTACGACATCGAAGGCAACATGGTCGTCGAACGCCGTTGGGTCGACGGCGTGACGTTCCTCGACACGGTTAGCACGTATGAAAACGGAAGGCTCATCACGGAGACCGACCCGCTCGGGCACACGCACACGAACACTTACGACGCCCGGGGCAACCTGACGTCGCGCTCGAACCCGTCCGGCGAAACGTGGACGTTCACCTACGACGACAGAGACAACCGTACGAGCATTTGCGACCCGCAAGGCAACTGTGAAACCACCGAGTACGACGAGTTCGATCGCGCTCTCAGCCGAACGGACCAGCTCGGCAACCAAGAGCTCTACGGGTACTTCGCCGACGGAAGCCTGTCCGCCTACCAGGATCAGAACGGCAACCTGTGGACGTTCGAGTACACGGGCGGTGGCACGGCGCTCGAGCAGGTCAACCACCCCGACGGAACCACCGATCACTTCACACGCAACGTCACCGGTGACGTGACGCAGAACATCGATCGGGCGGGACGAGTCCGCACGTTCGAGTTCGACGCGCTGCACCGGGTGATCCAGGAAACGTGGGACTCCGTCCCGCCGGAGGTGTTCACGTACGAGTACGACGCAGCCGGCAATCTAACGGTAGCAACCAGCTCGACCAGCGACCTCACGGTCGAGCGGTGGCCGACTGGATTCACCAAGCGAGTCACCGCCGCCTCGGTGGCGGGATCGACCGCGTACTCGATGAGCTACGCACGTGAAGACGCCGGCGAGTTGGTCAGTGGATACGACGGCGGCGGCAACCTGACCCACGTCTTCGACTCGTTCGGAGGCATGACCCAGTACAGCTACGACAACCTCGACCGCCTGACCGGGATCTCGCAGACCAGCACGGATCCCACGATCTTGGGAGGCGTCCCGCAACCGGTCGCCGACAAGAGTTTGGCGTTCGAGTACGACGACGCTTCGCTGATTCAGGCGATCCGACGATTCGACGACTTCGCGGGCACGGCCAGCGTCGTCGACACGCTGTACACCTACGATTGCGGCGCCTGCCCCAACCGTATCGCGACACTCGACCACCGACGTGTCTCGGACGACACGTCGTTACATGCGCTGTCGTTCTCGAGAAACGCGACGGGCGATATTACCGAGATCGTCGACTTCGAGGGCACCCACACCATCGCGGTGGACGGTAGCCGTCGCATTCTCGGCGTCACGCGTCCGGCGTCTTCGCCCCAAATCGATGAGTTCTACTCGTACGACCAAGTGGGCAACCGGCTCTCGTCGCAGGCGTCGTCAAGTTACAGCTACAGCTACCAGACGCCGTCCGGAAGCGGCAACCGACTCGAACAAGACGACAACTACGCCTACGACTACGACGTCCTGGGCAACCTCGCGACGCGTACCGATCTCGGAGACCTCAGCTACACCGAGTACACGTACGACTACCGCAATCGACTGACGCTCGTCCGGCTGTTCGATAGCTCGGACGTCGAACAGTGGGTTGCGAGCTACACCTACGACGCGTTCGACCGCCGAATACGTTCGGACGAAGACGGCGTCGTTCGCCAGTACGTGTACGACAGCGAAAACGCCGTCGTGGTTCTCGACGGTGTCGGCAACGTCGTCAAGCGGCGGTTGGCTACCGGCGCGATCGACGATGTGTTCGGGTACGAGGAAGGTGGCTCCACCTACTGGTACCTCAAGGATCCGACCCAGAACGTTCGAGACATCGTCGACGCCACAGGCACGGTTCAGCGCCACTACATCTACGACACGTTCGGCGTCGTGGTCGGTGGAACCGGATCGCTCGACGACGACGTGCGCTTCCAATCGCGGGAGTTCAGCGACCTCACCGGCCTCGGGTATTTCCGAGCGCGCTACTACGACCCGACCCTCGGCCGAGTCCTCTCCGAGGATCCGCGCAACCCGTACCGCTACGACTTCGGCGTCAACAACCCGTTCGTCTTCCGCGATCCAACCGGCCAAGTGTCGGCCATCGAGTGGGCGTGCGAAGTCGTACACGCGATCAGTAACGTCAATAGTGTGCTGAGTGTCGTGAAGCCGCTGGCAACGCTCTACGCGACAGTGACCGCAGCGGTGGTCACCAAGCAGTCCCCCGCCGGCGGCGGCGGCGCCGCCGCGCGTCGGTATCGCGACGAGATCATCGCCGCGACTCTCAACAACATCGTCGACGAAGTCGCGGGCGACGGACTCTTCGGCTGCGCCGTCAAAGCGTTCAACATGGCGACGGGAGGACCCTTCTCTTCTGGGCATGACTAGCCCCATCGCGCCGTGACTAGTTAGACGTTTATCAAAGGAGGTGCCCTCGGACGCCAAGCCGAGGCGCCTCCTTCGTTGCCGAACACTACCAAGGGCAACGTTGGGTGATCGACGTCCAAGAGACGAGCCCCCGGAGAGCAAGCGCGCTCGCCGGGGGCTCTTCTTGTTTCAGGGTCGGCCTCACATCTTCGGACGCCCGCCTCGAAGTCATCCTGACCGACGCGTCAGGGCGACAAGCGCCAAACCACCCGTTCCGAATCGAGTCGTGCCTCCGAAGTGTGACGGTCTTCCGAGAGGTGCGGACGGAAAGTGCAGGTGCGTTGAAGATTACAAATGTTGAGATTCCGTCGAAGACCGCCGCGCACCGTGCCTCTGACTTTTCGGCCGTGCTAGCCCGGACTCATGGGTTGGAGTTTAGGCGTAGCCAGCCACGGCGATCAGGTTCTTGCCCCGTCCCTTCTGGGGTTGAACCACACGCCATGCTGGTGCGTCATCCGGTAAGGCGTCGCGACGGCGCCTTACCAACGCCGCCGAACTCGAGCGCCGAGGAGCTTGCTCGAAAGTGTGCCCACAATGCTTCACGAGGCGACAACAACCATGAGTACTCCCGAAGTGCAGAGAGAAGCGGGATAGCTTCCAAGGAAGCTACCCCGCCAACCCTGCCATTCTGCTCGTCGAAGCCGTGACTACTGAAGCGTCACGTAGTCGTCGACGATCGACAGAATCTCCTCGAGGTACCGATCGACCGTCGCCTCGTGGCCGGAAGGCTCAACACCCTTCTGCTCGGCGGTGTACTGGCCTTGCTGCAGCGGCACGCTGACTCGTTCTTTCTTCTCCAGGTGACGCGTAATCTCCTGTCGGATCTTGTCGAAGACGGGGTTCGACGCGCGACGCTTGTCGGAACGAACCACGAGCGTTTCGACGAGCACTGGGCTGACTTGCCGGTACGCATCGATTTCGACGGGATCGATCCGATCAAAGGACAGCGCTCGCTTCATGTACGCCTCGCCCAATACGCGGTGGTCTTCCATCGAAGGGAGTTGAATGTGCGGGACCACACCCAAATTCTGCGTGCTGTCACCGTTGACGCGGTAGAACTGAGCCGAGGTAACCTTGAGTGCCCCGCCACCCTCGATACGGACGAGTTGCTGCACCGTCCCCTTGCCGTACGTGCTTCCCGCCCCAATCACTAGCCCTCGTCTGTAGTCCCGAATCGCTCCGGCTACGATTTCCGACGCGCTCGCGCTGCGACGACTGGTCAGGACAACTAGGGGGCCGTCCCATCGCGAGCCGGAATCCAAGTCGTCGTGCTGTGTACGAGTACCGTCAGCGGATTTCACCTGAACGACCGCGCCGCGGTCGATGAACAAACCGGTCAGTTCAATCGCTTCGTCGAGGGCTCCCCCGCCGTTGCGGCGGAGGTCGAGCACGATGGCGCCCGCGCCTTGCGTTTCGAGCTCGCCGATCAACCGAGCGACGTCAGCGGTCGCACCGCGGTAGAAGCTCGGTAGCTCGATGAACCCGAACTTGCGGCCGGAGGTGCCCGCCTCGAGTCGTGACTTGGCTGCGCTTTCGGCGAGCTCAACCTTGGCGCGGGTCAACGAGAATTCGAACGAGTTGTCGTCGCGTCGAACGCGCAACCGAACCGTACTTCCTTTTGGCCCACGAATCAGTCCAACCACGTCCAACAATCTCATGTTCACGATGCTGACGAGCGCGCCGTCGTGCCCTTGTCCAACCGCGACGATCGCGTCGCCGATCTGCAGAGTTCCGTCGTTGGAAGCAGCGCCGCCCGCGATGAGGCCATCCACGAACGTGAGCCCATTCCCGGACTTGAGTTGCGCCCCGATGCCTTCGAGTTCCAGCCGCATGGCGATCTGGAACTCTTCGAGTGTCGCCGCCGATAGGTAGCTCGTATGCGGATCGTAGACGTGCCCGAGCGCCGTGAGGAATATCTCCCGTACCTCGGCTTGCTTGACTTGCGTGGTCCGGCGACGCAGCTCGCTCCAAGTCGCAGCTACCGAGACCTTCGCCTCGGCCAACGTCTCTCCCGCCGCCATCGCTTCGAGCAGTTGCAGTTTGATCCGACGACGCGTCAAGTCGTTGCGCGCAGCAGCGTCGGCCACGAACTCGGACTTCGAACGGTTGACCGCGATTCGTTCGTCTCGCTCGAAGTCGATGTCGCCGTCGAGGATCGACTCGGCGTGGTCGATCGCCTCGAGAACGCGCTTCCCGAGGCGTTCATACAGATCGTAGGCCACGCTGATGTCACCGGACGCCAACAAGTCATCGAGTTCGGTGGCAGCCCATGCGAACTCGGCGACATCGGAGGCGAACAGGTAAGAGCGCTGCGGATCCAAATCGGAGACGTACTGCTCGAGAATCTGCTCGGAGAGCTGATCGTCGAGTTGCCAACGACGAAGGTGCCGCCCCTCGAGCGCTTCGACCACGCGTCGAACAACGGGGTCCTCGCTGGGGGCGACACGGGCACCACCGTCGGCGGCCGTTAACGTCGGCGTGACGGACGTCACCGCCAACAGGACAAGAGTGATCCACATCTGGCTTCGAAGAACAGTAGTCACGGCAACACCTTTCACTGGTGCTTGAATGCGAACAGCGACAGCGTATTGAGTTGTAAGCTTGTTGTCTTGGTCAGACCGAGTCCGAGAATTCAGTCGGATCACTCGCCAAGTCGGCGAGGATCTCGATGAGGTCATCGAGCTGTTGGGACTGAACCGCGAGCGCGTCGCGAGTCTCGGCGAGTTCCAATTGCAACGACACGACTTGCCCTTGCAGCTCGGAGACGGCCGGGACGGACACGACCGGCCCGGGAGCGTCACTTCGGTCGACGATCGCAACGACGGCAGAGGAGACGGCGATCGAAACCACGAGCAGGAGGGCGCCCGCCTTGAACCACAGAGACGTGCCGATGGACGCGGCTCCGGCTCCTGCTCCGGACAACCCTCCGTGGGCGATCGGCAACAGCGCCGTCGTCCAAGCGGACCGATCGTCGCAATGGCGCCGATCGAGATCGGTTCGCATGCGATCGAGAGATCGCTTGAGCTTCATGCGAACCGCTCCGGGTCTGGCACCGATTCGCTCACCGATGGTCATCGAGTCGAGTCCATCGACATAGCGCAGCACCACGACCTCTTGATCACTCGCATCGAGCCTGAGCAGCGCCTCGATCAAGAGTTTCGCCGATTCGATGCGTTCCATCGCGCACTCCGCCATCGGTTCGATTTCGGCGACGGACGCCGCTTGGTCACGAGCACGCTCGCGGGCACGACGTCGAAAACTGAGGTGGGCAAAGTTGCGGAGGACGGTTTTCAACCACGATCGTGGATTCTCCACGGGTGACCCACCTTTCGACTCGGCTCGCAACGCCGCCACCCACGTCTCCTGCACCAAGTCGTCGGCGTCGTGCGGATCGCGGACCAGGCTCCATGCAAGTCGCTGTAGCCAGTCGGAGTTCTCGAGGAGTTGCTCGATGTTCATGTCAGCGCTCGTATCTACCCTCTTGGTCAACGTTGGATCGGGCCGGCGGACGCGATCTACCGTAAAGGATGCCACAGCGGCGAGACTGTCACGACCAACCATTCAAATCTCGACGACAGTTTCACAAGTGCCCACTCGAGAAGCTGCTACGGCCGCCGAAATCACTCAACGGGACGACCCGCAAAGCTCTTTCAGCCAAGACTCTGCCCCGTCGAACCACGCCTTCCACTGCAGTGCGTTGGCGCCGCGTTCGGCGTTCTCGGCCGCGGTCACCCGCAAGCTTCGATCCCGCTTCACGGAGGCAAGGTAGCGGGGAAGGTCTTCGGGTCGCGGAGACGCGACCGCATAGGCGGCGCTCAGCAGCGCGGTACAGACGCGACGAATCGCCTCCGGGTCGACATGATCAACCCGATCCAGACTGGTGTGGTACGCGAAGTCGGTGAAGTGCCAGACGAGAACCGCGGGCACCTTCGACCGCAAGAAAATGTCGTGGTCACTACCGCCCTCCCACGGGTGCTCCGCCGTCTCCCAACCACCGACGTGGCGAGCGACGTCGAGTAGAGCGCAGCGCGTGATGAGGGACAAGCCGTTCGGACGAATCCGCTCGGCGGTCACCTTCCCCGCTCCCCACGGCGTATGTTCGTCGGGCGGCAGAGTGACCATCGCTCCCGGATCGGGATCCCGCTCGAGCAAGGCAATCGCACCGGTCTTTTCCTTGGACGCACCGATCATGTCTGCAGAAAAAGCGACGATCGGTTTCCGCTTGGTGTGCTCCAGGAAGATTCTGCTCTGCTGCATCTCGTTGCCCCAGATGATCGAGATACTCCGCCGAGGCCGAGCAATCGTCTTCGCTTTGATTGCGCTCACCAACGACCGCGCACCTTCGACGAATCCTCCGAGACCGCTCGCGTTGTCGACCGCGCCCGGCTCTTGCACGTGGCACGCGATAGGGACAACTTCGTCCGGGAGCTCGGCCCCGACGAACGTCGCCACGATGGTTCGCAGCTTCGAGTCGGTAAGTTTGGAGTTGGCAACGAACTCGACCTGAAACGTCGGGTCGGCCGCGAGCGAACGAATGGCCTGATACGTTCGCGGCGAAATGTTACCGGTCAGAATGGTCGTTCTCGACGACACTTTGGAGTAGAGGATCGCGTCGAGATGACGGTCTTTCCCTGTCGGGTCGACGTTGAACTTCTGGAGACGCGAGCATAAGACGGCAACCGCGCCTTGCGATTGCGCGCGGCGCAACATGAAGCCCATCGGCTGATCGGTAACGAGAACGCTGCCCTTACTCACGTCGGCCAGTTGAAAGCAAACTGGGCCGCGAGCGGTTCCGGACACGGAGTTCGTGGGAAGCATGGTTCGGTGGCGATCGTTCTTGGCGTCGAACTGCAAGAGGGTTTCGCCGACCTTGCCGTCGACCACCGCACTCAACTGCGCGCTCACCGGCGTCCAAGCCTTGCCACGCATGTCCGTCTCGATGACTTCTAGTTCCAGCTGTGGATCGACGCCGAACCCCATGCTGCGAAGCTCTTCCAAGATCTTGTCGATCGTCGCCTCGAACCCTTCGTTCCCCGGCTCCCGATAGAACCGGTCGGCAAAACGAACCAGTGCCATGGCGCGGTTCACATCGAACGCGTCGTAGATCGGGGCAACCACCGGCTGGGGTCCGGTGGCGGCGTACTCGACGGTGGGCCCGTTGTGCGCGGGTGCGCCAGCGACGGGGTCCGCCGCAACTGCGTCGCCGCGCGGGCCAGTCGCCAGGATTGCGAACACCACTGCGAGCAATCGAAGATCGAGAGCGATGCCGCGGGAATAGATCAGCATGCAGAGTCCTTACCTGTTCGCTCGGTGAGCCAGCCTCCCACCCTACTCCATCCCTGGCCCTTGACCCACGCAACCCGTCCGTCGAAACTTCCCGTCCGAACAGACACCCCCAACTCCACGCCGCACGAAGAGAACCCATGACAACCCAGCCGCCCACCTGCGCCAAGAAGGACCACCTCGTTTCCCTGCACGGCATCGAGCGAAACGATCCCTATCACTGGCTGCGTGACCCGAATTGGCAACAAGTCTTGAGGGATCCATCGGTGCTCGACCCGGAGATCCGAGCGCACCTCGACGCCGAGAACGCGTACTCGAAGTCGGTGTTGGGACACACGGAACCGTTGCAGGCGAGTTTGTTCGAGGAACTGAAGGGGCGCATTAAAGAAGATGACTCCAGCGTGCCGGCCCCGGACGGCGACTACGAGTACTACCGGCGATTCGAAACCGGATCGCAATACCCGAAGTACTGTCGTCGTCCGCTCGGCACCGAGGCGGAGCAAGTGATGCTCGACGTCAACGCTCTGGCCGACGGCCATGAGTTTTGTAGCGTGGTCACGGTCTCACACAGCCCCGACCACGAGACGTTGGCATACGCGGTCGACTACAACGGCTCCGAGTACTACGAGATCCGTTTCTTGAACATGAAAACGGGAGAGACCGCGACCGATACGATCCCCGGCAGTGCCGGCAACTTCGAGTGGGCGGAAGATTCGAAGACCATTCTCTACACCGTGCTCGACGACAACCACCGGCCGAAGTGGGTGCGCCGTCACACGCTCGGAACGGATCCGAAGGGCGACGCGGAAGTGTACGAAGAGTCGGACTCCGGTTTCTTCGTGCACGTCGACAAGACCGAGAGTCGTCAGTACCTCCTCATTCACGCGCACGACCACACGACTTCTGAGACGTACTGGATTCCGGCGCACGAGCCGGCGACGTCGCCAGCTTTGATCGAAGCGCGCACCCCCCATGTGGAGTACGACGTCACTCACCAAGGCGACAGCTTCTACTTCTTGCTTCGCGAAGGCACCGCCAAGGACGGTGCGATCTTGACCGCGCCAGTCGCCAATTGCAGTCGAACGCAGTGGAAGCCATACCTCGAGTACCAGCCCGGCCGGCTGCTCGAGGACATGCTCATGTTCGAAGATCACTTGGTTCGCCATGAAGTCGTCGATGCACTACCTCGAATCGTCATCCGAAAACTCTCGACCAAAGAGGAGCACACGATTCACTTCGACGAGGAAGCGTACAACCTCGGCGTCATCGAGCTTTACGAGTACTCGACCGCCGCCCTGCGGTTCTCGTACTCGTCGATGACGACGCCCGGGCGCGTATACGACTACGACATGGAGAGTCGCGATCGAATCCTCCGCAAAGAGCAAGAGGTCCCGTCGGGACACGATCCAGATCGCTACGTGGTCGCACGGCTATCGGCGCCTTCCCGCGACGGAGTGTCGATTCCACTGACCGCGGTACGACTTCGCGAAACGCCGATCGACGGAAGCGCTCCGGTCTACTTGTACGGATACGGTTCCTACGGTCTCTCGATGCCCGCAGGGTTCAGCACGCACCGCCTGAGCTTGGTCGATCGCGGAATGATTGCGGTCATCGCACACATTCGCGGCGGTAAGGAGAAGGGATACGACTGGTACGAGAGTGCCAAGTTGGCCAACAAGACGAAAACGTTCGAAGACTTCATCGACTCGGCGAAGCACCTAGTCGACATCGGGTGGACACAACCCGGTCGAATCGTCGCGCACGGCGGCAGCGCCGGCGGCATGTTGATGGGGGCGATCTCGAACATTGCACCCGAGCTGTTCGGCGCAGTGGTGGCGGACGTTCCGTTTGTCGACGTCCTCAACACGATGTGCGACGACACCCTGCCGCTCA
>JAJFFE010000028.1 GCA_021776775.1 Planctomycetota bacterium
TCAAAAAAACCCTCAGCTGTGGCTAGTTTCTAGTTGGGCCACGGACAACGGTTCTCCTGCGTCGCGCTCGTCGGGCAGCGACTCGTCCAGGTGCCCCTCGCGGGAGCCCTGTCACGGGTACAACCAACCAGATAGGCCGGACAATCAAGACGCGCACGGGCGAGATCGCTGGGCCAAAGCCCGGCTTTTTTTGTGCCGTATGCGCCCCTCTAGCCGACCGTTCGGGGACCCTCACGGCGGTTGCTCGATTCTTCGCGGGATAAAGCGGTTGTCAGAAATTGTTCTCTGTACTAAGTAATGGCGACTTCACCCGGTCGAGCGGTTGTTTCGACCACGAGAACTAGCGGGGCGTAGCTCAGCTTGGCAGAGCGCTAGCTTTGGGAGCTAGAAGTCGGAGGTTCAAATCCTCTCGCCCCGATTTTTTCCGAGAATTTTTCCGTCGTGACGCGCCGCCGACGCGGCGTAGACCTTGTGAGGTAACCAATGCCGCACGTCGTAACCGCTCGGTGCGTCGGCTGTCGATTCACCGACTGCGCAGCCGTCTGTCCCGTGGATTGTTTCTTCGAAGTGACGGATCCTGCGATGCTCGTCATCGATCCGGACACCTGTATCGACTGCGAGCTTTGCGTCTCGGCGTGCCCGGTTCACGCGATCTACCCTGAAGACGAGGTTCCCGACGTCTACAGTGAGTGGATCGAAAAGAACGCTGAGCTCATGGCGGATGGAGAGAACATCACCGAGCAGAAGGAAGCGCTCCCGGGATCGAAAGATCTCGAAGCCATCCACGCCGAAGAAAAAGCGAAGGGGTGGGAGATCGAGGAGCCGTCCGGGGCGAGCTAGCCAGTTCGTCGAGTCTCTTCAATCTTATCCGCTGCTCGCCTGAGCTAGAACCGAGCCGAATTCGCCAACGCGAGTTCGGCTCTGTTTGATGATCGCTTGATGATCAGCGCTTGAACGTCCCGATTTTCGTCGCGCCCTTCCCTAGCTTGATTACTCGAGTGAAGTGACTTCGCTCGACTGGCTGGATCGAGAGTCGTTGCCCCTTCATGGCTACGAGCATTCCGTCGAGCCCCTCGTCGGATTTCAGTTGGTCGAGCGAGACGATCGACTGAAATTTCTCCACGAACTCGACTTCGACCATGAACCAGCGCGGTTCCTCTTCGCTGTGTTTCGGGTCGTGATACTTGCCGTCCGGATCGAGCGCGGTGTGATCAGGGAATGATTCCCGTGACACTCTGGCGAGACCGATCACTCCCGGGGGTTTGGCGTTGGAGTGGTAGAACAAGACTCCGTCGCCGACTTTCATTTCGTCGCGCATGAAGTTGCGGGCGCGATAGTTCCTCACGCCGTCCCACGGTTCGCGCCCGACCCGCTCGAGATCGTCGATCGAGAACGCGTCGGGTTCGGACTTCATCAACCAAAAGGAGGGCTTACTAGCCACGAAAGTCTCCGATTCAACGACCACCATCTGGGGTCTTCGGGAGTTGCGGTTTACCACTGCCGCGAGTGAGCGTTACCTCGCGCGCCGTGCCACCGATCGGAAAGGACTCTTTCGATCGATCGGGCCAAGTGACGAGGACTCGTGCGGGGCCGTTGTACGCTCCGAGACCGAAATGGCAACGCGGATCGTTGCTGGCCTGAAAAGAGCCGTGACGCAGCAGCCAGCGGGTCTGTCGTCGTTCGGTCGTAGCGTCGACGTAGGTCAAGTCCACGCGACTACCCAACGCGCCAACGTTCTTGCCGGGCTGCACCAGGCGAATCGAAAGCGCACGTCGGCCGGTTGCCGCGCGATTCTCGTACACCATCGGAAGATCATTGAGGTGGCTGACAATGACGTCGATGTCGCCATCGTTGTCGAGATCTCCGAACGCTGCGCCCCGGCTGACGCGCTCCAGGTTGAGGCCGTGTGACTTGCCGACTTCGCGATAACGGCCTCCTTGCTCGAGAAACAAGTGGTCGCGTTGCGAGTAGCCCAAGGTGTTCTTGACCTTGTCGGCCTGGGGGTAGACGTGACCATTAGCCACGTATATGTCGGTCCGTCCGTCGAGATCGAAGTCTTCGCACGCGACTCCCCACGAAAGCGCGCTCTGGCCGGCGGGCCCGACCCCGAGCAGGTCCGCTTCGTCGAAGAAGGTTCCGTCGCCTTGGTTGAGGTACACGTTGTTGCGCTCGTCGGCGAAGTTGGTCACGACGATGTCCGGATAGCCGTTGCCGTCGAAATCAGCGACGGCGACCCCCATTCCAGCCTGGTCCTGACCGTCTTCGCTGTAACCGATCCCCGCGATGAACCCGACCTCCTGGAAGTGGTCACCCTTGTTTTCCAGCAAGTGGTTGGGCGAAGAGTCATTGGCGACGAAGACATCTGGACGAGAGTCGCCGACGAAATCGGCAATCACCACGCCGAGCCCATACTGCGGTTCCACTCCGGACAGCTTCCACGCGGTTGTCGCGTCCTCGAACGAGCCGTCCCCCCGATTCATGTAGACCCGGTCCGAGTGCGCCTTCATGCCGCGCGGACCACACATGACGACGTACTCCTTCCATAAGCAGGAGAACGCCGTGCCGTGCTCGGGAGGGTTGTTGACGTCGAACTCCAGGTAGCGCGCCACGTACAAGTCGAGATCACCGTCGCCGTCGAGATCGGCGAATGCGGCGCTCGTACTCCAACCGTCGCGATCCAACGATGACCGCGACGTTGTCTCTTCAAACACGCCGGCTCGATTCAAGAAGAGACGATCTGGACCGAACGCGGTTACGAATAGGTCGTCCCACCCATCGCCGTCGACGTCAGCCACTGCGGCGCCGGACGCCCACCCAAATTTGGCGGAACCGAGGCCGCACTTCGCGGTGACGTCCTCGAACGTGAGGTTGCCCTTGTTTCGAAACAGGCGGCAGCCGTAGCCGGGTGCTCCCTCGCGGTACTTCTCGAGAGTGCTGCCCGCGGTGAGGAAGACGTCGAGCAATCCGTCCCGGTCGACGTCGAGGAGAGCAACGCCGGTCGATTTCACCTCGATGATGTATTTCTGCTCGGCGGTACCGGACCGTTGGACGAAGTCGAGTCCCGAGTCGGGGCGGGGGACGAGCGTGAACTGGGCGTCGATCACTTGCGCTGACCCAACATTCGGAAAAGCCAAGCTGAGCACAATGCAGACGAGCCACGGGATCGCGGAGCGAATCACGGGAATCTCCTTCGCGGGGAGCCGGGGGGAACAAGCGAAGATTGTAGATCTCTAGCTCGCTCCCGTCATGACAACTCCTCGCGTTCGCTGTATCCTCGCCAGAGCCCGCTTCACCGTCTGGACTGGACCCGGCTCTGTTCAGACTCCCCGCAACAAGTTGCCACGTAGTGCTGCGCTGCTACCGCGTCGCGAACAAGAGGAGGGGACGACGTGATCGAGCCAAGCATCCGCCCGGACGCTTCCTCTCCGGACCCGGGCCCAGAGGCTACCTCCGAGGAGGGGGTTCGACCCGACCCCGCCGTTTTCGAACGAAACTGGGCGGCACTCGCGCGTCACCCCGGCACCCTCCGAATGCTCGAACAGGTCGAGCCTTACCCAATCGCCGACGTCGAGTCGTCCAAGAGCGGTCCTCCGATCCCGGTGTTGGCCGACCCCTCGGGCGTGCGACGCCCCCTCCATTCTCGGCACCGCCCCCGCGAAGAGGCACAGCGCACGATCGACCACGAGGGGGAGATCGACGGGTTGGCCGTGGTCGCATTTCTCGGAGCCGGTTTCGGGTACGCACCGGTGGAGCTCGTCGGGCGGATCGGCCCCGAAAACATGTTGGTGTGGATCGAGAGCGACGCTCGCGTCTTTCGCACCGCGCTGGAGTGGGTTGACCTGCGGCCGGTGATCGAATACCCGGGGACTCGACTCTGGATCGGGTGCAGTCCGTCCGAGGTCAACGAACGAATGCGATTGGAGATCACGCGGATTCTCACCGGGTCTCTGCTGGTCATTCGCCATCCCGCCTCGATTCAGCGTGATCCCGAACAATTCCAAAACTACCGCACCGCAATCGAAAACTTCGCGCGTGAGGGCGCCGTCAATGTCCGTACCACGTTCTACCTCTCGCGCGTTTCGGCCAAGAACCAAGCGGGCAACATGGGCGCGTACGTGGGGAGCCCCGGGATCGAGTTCCTTCGCGGTGCTCTTGTCGGCAAACCTGCGCTGCTGATTTCGGCGGGGCCATCCCTGCGCAAGGGGCTCGGCTTGTTGGCGAAGCTCGAAGGGCGGGTGACGACGTTAGCGGTCAGCACCGCGCTTCGCCCGGTGGTCGAGTCCGGGGTTCGTCCCGACTTCACCGCGTTGATCGACTATCACCGGATGTCAAAGCGATACTTCGAAGGGATCGACCCTTCGCTGGACATCCCGCTCGTCTGTGATCTCAAAGCGACCGACGCCGCCGTCCGTGCGCACTCGGGGCCCGTCTTGTTCTCGAACGATCTCATCATGAACACCATGTTCGAGGGCATCTTCGGTGATCGCGGTCAAGCGGCGCAAGGCGCAACCGTCGCTCACATCGCGTTTCGGTTCCTTGCTCATCTCGGTGCGGATCCCATTATCTTGCTAGGGCAAGATCTCTCGTACCCCGGTGGCTTGATTCACGTTCCGGGCACCGCGATCCAAGCGCAGGAGTTTCCGTCGAGCCACCGCTTCTACTCGTTGGAGATGCGGGAGCTCGAGTACTACTTCAGCTCCAGGCGCCAATTCCGGCGTGTTCCCGCGAGCTCGGGGGGGGAGGTGCCGACCGACGAAGTGTTCTTCACCTATCTGCAACAATTCGAGCGCATGTTCGCAGAGCATCCTGGAACGGTTCTCAACGCAACCGAGGGCGGGGCGCACCTGCGTGGAGCTGAGAACGTCACCCTGGAAGAGATCGTGAGTCGGTTCGGAGACGGTCGGGCGGTCGACTTCCGTGCGAAGATTCGCGAACAAGGCGAACTCCAATCGCGACGGGAATTGGCGACCCGAGCGCTCGAGGTACTCGACCGACGACGCGACGAACTCCGTGCGTTGCAGACCATCTACGACCGCATTCTAAAACTGCTCTCCCGGATCATCCGTATCAACGAGTCTGGTGAGCCTGCCGACGAGATTGTCTTGAAGGTTCAGGCACTTCACCGGGAAGCGGGGCAGTACAAGCTGATCTACCTGTACCTCAGCCACCTCGCCCAGAGCGACGGGTGGGAACGGATCCGCGCCGATCGCCGCTTGGACGCGGGCGACGCGCAGGGCGTCGACAAACAGCTCCATCAGTCGCGCCGAGACCGGGAGTACATCCGCGGTCTGCGCGAGGCTTGCGAATTTGCACGAGATTGCTTTGCGGGAGCAGAAAGCTCAATTCGTTTGCTTCTCAATACCGCGGTTGGGCTTACCGAACCCGACCCTGCGCAGTAGAATACTCTCCTGGGTGCTCAAGCCGCCCGTGAGGCTGTGGTTAGCCCACCTCGCTCATCGTTTGACTGACGTGCTGCGTCCAAACGCTGCGCGAATCGGGCTCGTACCGCAATCAACCTCGGCGAACGTTGGGCGACGGTCTTGTGTGTATCGTCCTCATCTCCGTGTGGCGTCTGTTTGTTCCCTGCGTGGCTCTGTTTGTCCCCTGCGTGGCTGTGTGTGTGTCCCCCTGAGTGACATTGGGGGGCGTCTCGTTTTGGAAAGTGATCACCATGAAAATGGGTGTGTGGAGCGTTCGTACCTTCGTTGCCATCGCGGCGCTGGTGTGCACGTCGGGAGTGATGGGTCAAACCGTCCCGACCGAAGTGCTGAACGGGCTCGGGATATCGAACGGCCGAATGCAAGTCCCCGTGTTCGACTTCGACGACGACGGCGGGACACTCATCACTGAAATAGAAATCGACGACACGACGGCCTTCACCGTTGTGCTTGATCGACGCTCGAACCGTGCCGATGGATTCAAAGTCCTGGTCGGCGACGGGAGTGGAGTCCTGACGCAGGTCCCACCCCCTCCGGTTTCGACATACCAAGGCTTCGTCGTGCAAGAGCCGACGTCGCGTGTGCGCGCCTCCTTCGTGGACGGGGTACTTCAAGCACTGATCTTCGTCGACGAAAAGGTATGGGCGGTACAGCCCGCCAGCGACGGGGGCCAGAGTTTCCAGAACTCCGGTCAGTACGTCGTCTACGAGTCCCGTGACATCTTGCCGACCGCCGGTGAGTGCGGCGTGGTATCCGATCACTCGACGTCGAGCAGTAGCTCCGGAGTTACGCCCGGCGGCTCCACCGGAATCAAAGTGTGCGAGATCGCGTGCGACTCCGACTTCCAGTTCTTCTTGGACCACGGGTCGGTCAACGCCGTCGTCAATGATATCGAGAACACGATCAACGGCGTCGAAGCGGCGTACGAAGTCTCTGGCGTTCAGATCCACTACGACGTCACCACAATCATCGTGCGCACCGCGGCCGGCGAGTACGGCATCGCGGGCGCCGGCGCGCTCCTGGACGAGTTCTTCGACGTTTGGGGTTCGTCTCCCGAGAACCAGATCGACGGTGACGTCGCGCACCTGTTTACCGGTGAGAACCTCACCGGTACGACCATTGGTATCGCGGACATCTCACGGATCTGTCAGTCGAACATCGGACGTGGGTTGTCCCAGTCCACATCGTCGAGTCTCACCAATCGTGTCGCCCTGACGGCCCACGAGTTGGGTCACAACTGGTCGGCCCAACACTGCAACTCTTCGCCGACGTGTCGCATCATGTGTTCGGGTCTCGGAGGGTGCGACGGCCTATCGCCGATGACGTTCGCTCCGGCTCCCGCCAGCTCCATCTGGAACTACCGAGCGTCGCGGACCTGTCTCCACGACTTGCCTGAGACAGCATCGCTGCCGTTCTTCGACGACTTTGCCTCGTCCAGTTTGAACCTGGACAATTGGTCGTACAACGACGGCGTCATCGTCTCGTCGTCTGCGTCGGGTGAGCCTTCGCTACCGTTTGCGTTGCAACTGAACTCGGTGAGCAGTGCGCTGTACACAGACGACGACATCCGCACGACGTTCATCAACACCGCAGGATCGTCCCAGCCGTACCTTCAGTACTACACGAAGCCCGAGGGTGTACCCGCCGGTGGCGTGCTCTACATCGACTACTGGCGGACCGGTCAGCAGTGGATCAACATCAACACGATCACGTCGGATGGATCCACAGCGTCAGGGTTCTCGGTGCACACGCACCTGCTACCTTCGAACGCCCGGCACTCCGAATTCCGCGTGAGATTCCGGGTCGATGTCGCCGGGAGCTCCCAACGCTGGTACGTCGACGACGTCAGCGTTACCGAGGGAATGCCCGTGCCCGACGGCCCGCCGGAAGTGGTCTCGGTCAGCCCGAGTTCCGGAGCCGTCACGGGTGGCACTGTGGTCTCGATCTTCGGCACCGACTTCGCCCCCGACGCGACGGTCTCCTTCGACTTTACCCCGTTGACCAACATGACCTTCGTCAGTCCGACTGAACTACAGGGAGTGACCCCGGCGGCCGGCTCTTCGGGTCCGGTCTTGGTGGTTGTGACGCAATCCAGTGGTAGCGATGCACTGCTGGATGGCTTTCTCTACGCCACCAACAATCTCTCCTTCGGCACCTCCGAAGGCGCACCGGGCGGTCAAGCGACGATAATGGCGCTCATCACAAACGAAGAGCCTCTTTCCGGTTTCTCCATGGCGGGGGTCTTCGATTGGTCGTTGCTCGACATTGTCAACGTCGGCGTCGACGGGACAGTCGCAGCCGGCGCCGACTTCGTGGCACCGAACATGTCCAATCTGCCGACGCAGAGCTGGTACACGCTCGGCGTCGTCATGGATCTTGCGCCACCGTTGACCGAGGTCTTGCCGGCGGGTGACAACCAACCGGTCGCGGCGCTCGAGTTCACCATCTCCGGCTCGGCGATTCCCGGCACGTTCTCGCAGATCACTCCGACCAACGGGACGGGATCGCCGCCGGTGGAGAACATCTTCGCTTTGGTCGGTGGTTTCTCGATCGATCCGGAGACGTTCCCGGGCTTGATTCAGTTCGTCGACTCCGCCGGGTTCGTCCGCGGGGACGGAAACGCCGACGGCACGGTCGACATCGCCGATCCGGTCGCCAACCTCGCCTTCCTGTTCTCACTGGGGCCCGTCCTCTGTATGGACGCGTTCGACACGAACGACGACGGCGCGGTCGACATTGCCGATCCGGTCTACAACCTTGCCTTCCTGTTTTCCTCAGGACCGCCGCCGACGGCTCCGTATCCGATTCCCGGATCCGACCCGACCGCAGACAGCCTCGGCTGCGATCTCTAGGGAGGCTGCTTCCCTGAGTTTTCGGATCTCTGTTTGATAGAAGCGTCGCGCTCGGCTGAAACGCCCAGCGCCACGCTTTTTTCTTGCCCACCGAGAGGTTTGCGTTCCTCCACGTCCGTGGTTAGATTGCGCGACCTATCCCATTGCGGAACATCGGCGCGCCCGTAGCTCAGTTGGATAGAGCCCGGGATTTCTAATCCCGTGGTCGCACGTTCGAGTCGTGCCGGGCGTGCCAATACTTTCCTTCACGACGCCCGCAGTTGTTCCCAAAAACCACGAGTCCGCGACTCGATCGCGTCGATTCGCTGACCGGTGAGTCGACGACAGCACATGTCGGGGACCCCGTTCGTGGCACAAAAAAACCCCCGGAGGCTCTCTCGGTAGAAAAGCCTCCGGGGGTTTATTGCTACGTTTGATCTGCTACGGACAGCTAGAGAGATCGCACGTCATCGAGACGCCATCCGTACCGCAATCCGGGAACGGAGCCGGTGGCGGCGGACCGTCTTGGAATCGGTACTGGAAAATGTACGTCGCGTCGGCCGAGTCGATCATGCCGTCGAAGTTGGCGTCGCACGCGTCTGCGCACGTCGAACTCGTGCCGGCGAGGAACAACTCGTTGAGGATCCAGATACCGTCGGCGATGTCGACGAGTGTGTCCGTGTTGCAATCGCCACGAAGAAAGAAGGAGACGTCCGGACAGTCGATGCTGACGGTTCCCGCTAGGCAGCTAGCCGGGAGACTCGCTCCGTCGACGACGACCACATTCGCGACCGGAGGCGAACCGAGAGCGTTGCTGCAATCGAGCGTGGTCACGGTGCCGTCGGCGGCACCGGCATCGATCGTATAGCTCGCGGTGACAACGTCGGTCGGGGTGTCGAACGTGAGGAAGACACCTCCGAGGAAGTTGTACACGACGCCCACGACCCAGCCGTCGGCAAACAGTGTATCGCCGAAGAAGCTCGGTCCGGTTCCGCCGTTGATCGCGGCGAGTGGAGGCGCAGCGGCGATTCCATCGATGGAGAGTATCGCGGAGTCGTGAGCGATCCCCATCGAGAAGCCCTGCGTTAGCGACCCCCCGGCCTCATCGAGGATCTGCACCGCCGTGGTGAATGACCCGCACGCACCCTCGACATCCGTGATCTGGTATTGGAAGCCCGGGAGGATCTCGGGTTCGGTGAACGTGATCGTTCCGCACAACTGGAACGCGGGCACGAAAGAGCTGCCTTCGATGACAACGACGGTCGAGACAGGTGGCTCACCGAGAGTGTCGCAGAAGCAGACGTCGGTGGTCTGACCCTCCACGCCGAGGATCGTGTAGTTCACGCTGTGCAGCGGAATATCGAACCCGGGCGAAAGCGTGTCCGTTCCGAGGAACGAAATCACTACTCCGACGTTCCACCCGTCGTCGAAGAGGTTCGCTTGAGTGAAGTCGGGGCCGGCTCCGCCATTGAGCGCCGCCGTCGCTGATCCCGGGAACACTTCATCGGCAACGACAAGCGGGTCGTTACACAGCCCGAAGGACCATCCTTGCAACTCATCGAAGATCGCGAAGCTAGAGTGAAGTATCTCGACCGTCGCCTGCCCGCCTTCCGGTCCAGTCGTAGTCGTTGCCGCTAACGTGTGATCAAAGCCATCAGGGCGCGCTTCAGCCAAGGGCGTCATCAGAGTCAATGCCAGCAGTGCGATCGCACTGATCCGGTATCGATGCATCCAGCCTCCTCGTTGTGTTGATGAGAGGCGATCGGTGGCGGATACGATCGCTTTGTTTGAACCCGGCAGCATGTTAGACGAAGAAGAGGGCGCGGGGGAGAGGTGTTGAGCTTCGCTACGGCTGAACCTGGTGCGCCCCCAGACCTAACCGGCAGATCCCGCCGCTTTCGGTCTCAGCGCGCGGGTGGAATCTTGTAGGATGAAAAACGGGTGTATGTCGACCCGGACGTACGCATGGTTCTACGATTCCGAAGAGGTGAGCGAATGCGTGTTCTACTGCTGTTCTGCTTCGTACTGATCGGTGTCGAAGAAGCGTGTGGTCAGGACTCGGTGCCACCTGCCGGTGACGTCATCGCTGACAGCCGCTTTCTCGACGCTCCGTGCAGCGGCGGTACGCTTGCCACCACGATCGTGAACAATTCTGCGCCGACAATCTCGCGCGGTGATCGCAGACGAATGCTCAGCACGCTACCACCCGGGCCATCCGGCGCGCCCGCGGCAGCCACTTCCGCACCGTGCGTCGCTGCAGATTTTCTGGGGCTCGATGCGACTACGTTTGCCGAGTCAGTAGCGAGCGCTGATCTCGCGTGTCTCGCGTCGTTCTGGCTTTTCAACTCGGACGTCGAAGCGATTCTGACAAGTGACAACGTGCAAGGGGTCGCCGAACTCTTGCAAGCGGACGCTGTCGGTGTCGTGCTCAACGCGGATCGGTTGGAACGTTGTGCGTTCTTCCTTCAGATCGCATTTTTTCACGAGTTCTATCAGTCCACGGTGAGCTACACGACCACGTCAACCGACGCCGCTAGCGTTGCCATGGCCTTCCTCGGAGAGCAACCGGCACTCGTCTCGGCGTCTCCGCCGCTGGATTTGCTGGCGCAGTGGTGCGTCACCATCGATAGCACCGATGCGAGTCATCTCGCCATCGACACTTTGCAGTCTATCCTCGAGCGCTACTTGTCGGACCCCGCGCACGAACTCATCTTCCAGGAACGGGTGATCGCCTACCGCGTCCTGTTCACACTCTCCCGACAAATTTGGAATCACTACATCTCGTCAGGTGCCGCTAGTCCGTGGCACAGTGGCGTCCCGCTGTCGCTCGCTGCGGCCGTCGAGAGCATCGCACTCGATTTGACGTACGACGACGACACCGTGTACGTGATCAACAATGCGCTCTGGGTGTTCAACCGTCTCGCGCTCCTCGACAGTCCAACGCGCGACGCCGCGCACGTAACCTTGACGCAAGCGTACTTGAACCACCAACAGTACTCAGCTCCTTGGTTTCGTGCGGTACTGGACCTCTTCGAGCGGTTCGACGGTGAACTGACCACGGGGGCAACCCTTGACTTCGCTTCGATTCAATCTGACGTGCGAGCCCTCGCGCTGCCATTCACCTACACGTTCGACCAGGGGCGGATCGTCTTCGAGACCGCCATCGATCTGGATGACGCGGAAGCGCTGTACGATGCCGTTCAGGAAGTCGAGTCGCAGTTCTTCCGTCGAGGAGGAGAACTCCAACCGGTGCCTGACGACGCCAACGAATCGATCCGGCTGGTGATCTACGGGAGCCCCGCGGACTACGCCACGTACCAACCGTTCTTGTTCGGTCTGGGCACGGACAATGGCGGCCTGTTCCACGAGGGGTGGGGCATTCTGTTTACCTACGACCGCACCCCGGCTCAGAGCATCTACACGTTGGAAGAACTCATTCGCCACGAGTACACGCACTACATCGATAGTCGGTACTTGATCGTCGGAAGCTTCGGGCAGGCCGGCACGCTCTACGAGGGAGATCGGCTCGTTTGGTACAACGAGGGGTTGGCGGAGTATATGGTCGGCGCCCGTCGCTTGGGCGGCGTCCATCCACGATCGATCGTCTTCGAGACAATCGCGGCCGACACGACCCGGCTCACGGTGGCAGAGATCGTTTCGGCGTCGTACTCGCAAGGATTCAAGTTCTATCGATACGCGGGGGCGTTCTTCGAGTTCCTAGAAGAGGAGCGACCGCAGTCGCTCGCGGATCTCTTCGATGCCGTTCGGGGCAACGACCTTGCCGTACTCGATGCGTTGTATCTGAGTTTTGCCCAAGATCCGATCCTGCAGAGCGACTACGAGTCGTTCTTGAACGCAGGTATCTCAGGGCTCGCAACCGCCGCGTACGCGGAAGACGTCCCAACCTCGGCACCTCCGATCGTCGACGCAGACAACGCCGCGATCGTCGCCGCTGAACTCGACGCCGTTCTTCCGCCCGGAGATCTCTACTTTTGGTCCAATCGTTACCGTTACACCTACCTTCACTCGGTTGCGCTCGGCACCGAGACTCCGTTCGACATCGAGACCGGTGTTGCCGCGACACTCGACGGCACGTTGGCCACGCTGTTGGCAACGTCTGATCAACACGCGGCCGCCGTCGCGTGGTACGGCGACGCCTACGTCGACGGTGGATTGCTTCACAGCACGGTCGTGGTCGAGGGCACGTACCGAGCGACCGCTGCCGATAGCGAACCACCGATGTCACCGGACGGAGTCTCCGCGAGTGCCGAGATCAATGGGGTGACGATCGCCTGGAGTTCGGTGTCGGCTGTCGATGTGGGTGGCTATCACGTCTACCGAGCGTCGGACCCGGCCGGTCCCTTCGTCCGTTTGAATGAGATCCCCAGATGGAGTCGGAGCTGGCTCGATACGACGCCAACGACCGGGACCGCGTATTACGCGGTGACCGCGGTCGACGCCTCCGGCAATGAGAGCGCGCTTTCGGAAGTCGTCGATGCCGAGTCGAGCTACCGTGTCCTCGTCGTCAACGGCCACTTCGATTCCGCGGCGGCTGGTTCTTTCATGAGCTACCGAAATGCGTTCGACTCCATCGGCGTCGTGCACGCCGCGTGGGACCCGTTCACGGATGGCCCGCTGACCGAACAAGTCCTCGCGGAGTACACCGACGGCGTTGTGGTGTGGGCGGTCGATTACTTCCACACGGGATTCCCGGAGCAACTGGGCCCGGACCGGCAGTCGCTTATCGTGGAATACCTCGACGCCGGAGGATCGTTGCTGTTGTCAGGGGCCTTCGTCGCCGCGTATCTCGACGACACCGTGTTGTTCGAACAGTACGTCCACGTCAGCCACGAACAATGGTCCATGGAAGTTCCAGGGTTACTCGGTACCGGAGGCCACGTCGTCGGCGACGGATTGGCATTCACGCTACCGAGTTCGGTCTACGCGTCCGAGCTATCGCTGACAGCACCGGCCACCGCCGCGTTTTCCTACGACCCGGCTTCCGGGAGTGGGGCGCTGCTCGGGGACGGAGTTGCCGTATCGACGGTCGAGGACGGTTTTCGCGTCGGCTTCCTTTCGTTTCCTTTCGACGCACTGATTCAAGACGATCGCGAGACACTCCTACAAAGGCTTGTCGATTGGGCGCTTCCTCGCCCGACCTGTTCAAATCCGTTCGTGCGCGGCGACGCCAACGGATCCGGGGTGGTTGACGTCGCGGACGCCATTACTCTCCTTGACCACTTGTTCTCGTCCGGCGTGGCGCCCACGCCAGTCGACTCTGGTGATGCAACCAGTGACGGCGCTCTCGACATCGCCGACGCCATTTTCGTTCTGACCTATCTGTTCGCGGAGGGGCCGGCACCTGCCGCGCCGTTTCCCAGTCCCGGCTGTGTGAAAGGAGCCCAGTAATGCTGGTTCGAATGAAGCGTGTGGTTCGAAGCCTCTCAAGCCCCTCGCTCCGGTGCTGTGCACTCTTGGCGATCCTAGTTGCCACGAGTCCAGCCGTAGCCCAGACCTTTGTCCGCGGTGACGCCAATTCGGACGGTGGCTACGACATCTCCGATGCCGTCTTCTCGCTCGGCTCGCTGTTCGTCTCGGGCGCTCCGCAACCGACCTGCGCCGACGCCGCGGACAGTAACGACGATGGCGTGTTCGACGTGTCCGATCCGGTCTACACCTTGTCGGCACTCTTCGTGCCGGGCTCCCCTGCCCCCAGCGCGCCACACCCCTCGTGTGGTTTCGATCCGACAGTCGACGCGCTCACGTGTGTTGCGGGCGCGCCGACCTGTCCCGATTCGGGGGCGCTGCCGTTCACTTCGTTGCTGCTCGGCATCAGCTCCGGCGTGTTGGTGGAGCAAACAGTGATCATTCGCGAACCTGCGGTGTTCGAAGCGCTGTGGATCGCTCACCACTCCGTGCCTGGTGCGCCGGTTCCTCCAACTCCCGTCATCGATTTCGACGTTGAGATGGTCGTGGCGCTGACTAGGCCCGGCTCCCCCGCGAGCAACTATTATTGGATCACGAACATCGAGCTCGTTCCCGGCGCAATGGTCGAGGTCACCTACAACCACCAAGAGCCCAGCTTCTGCGTGGTCGAGTCGACCCCCAGCCCAATCCATGTCGTGCGGTGCCCGGCCGTCGATGGAGCCATCGTGCCGATCGAAAATGTGATCAGCGGCTGCGCCGCTCCGTTCTAGCCGTGGATCTTTCCGATGCACGGTTCGAGGAATTCTGCGACGACGTCGATCGACGGATCGAGGCATTCCTGCGTGATCAGGAGCGACGTCGAAGAGGGTTCGTGACCAGTGACCTCTCTCGGGTGCGCGAACTATTCGTGCAACTCTCCAATGAGCCGTTGGTCCGCGGCCCGTTGTTCATCGAATGGGGCAGCGGTGTCGGTGGCGTGGCGACGCTGGCCGCGTTGGTCGGTTTCGAGTCGTGCGGAATCGAAATCCAGCCGCTTCTCGTCGATAGTTCGCGCGAGCTCTGCCATCGCTTTGGCGCGAACGCCGAGTTTGCTTGCGGGACGTATGTCCCCCCCGACGACGAAGAGCTGTTCGAACAGACCGAGTACGATTGGGACGAGTCATCCGCGGGGGATGGACACGTCGAACTCGGCCGTTCCATCGACGACTTCGACGTGATCTACGCGTACCCATGGCCATGGGAAGAAGAGGCGGTGGACCTGCTGTTTCAACGACGAGCGGCGCCCGGAGCGGTACTGATCACGAATCACGGGAGTTCGGGCTTTCGACTTCTCGAACATGGCGGTCATGCTGCACGCTGGCTGTGATCGTCAGGAGAACAACGGGAGTGGCGCCCACGCTCTTGCTCATTGGGTTGCGTCATACCGGTGCGTTCCCGATACTGCGTTCGCCCGCCCGAAAGGGCTCGTTCGTGCTGAGCAGCAAACTTCCTCGTTACCGTCGGATTCAACGCAGGCCGCGACGGCACTGCCCGGGGCGTTCGCTCTGGGTCGCGCTTTTCCTGACTGTTCCGCTGTGCTTACTGATCCCGTGTTCTCTCGTTCTGTCTCCGACGTCACTCTGCGCTGCTCAATCGGAAGCCGGGTCGAATCAAACGGCCCCTTCGCCAGCGGTGAGCGTTACGGATGACGACGGACCGTATCGAGTCCGCGGCTTACGCTACGTCGGGGGGACTACCCGTCGCATCTCCACCGAGCGTCTCGACTGGGTTCGGATTCGGCTGTCGCGCACGAGCCAAGGGCTGGTAGGGCCGACTCCAGAGCATCCCGTCGAGTGGGTCGAACTCGGCAAGCTCACCGACAAGAACGGACTCGGCTCGCAGCTCTTCGCCTCTGCCTTGCGAGAGATCCCCACCGCCATCACCCGCGCCTATCAGCGATCCGGTCTCGGCGCGGTCCGGGTTGTGATCAAGCAGGATGACTTGGACGCTCTGCGGGAGATGAGTTCCGACGGAGTTCTCACCGTTCATATCGTCGAGGGCGTCGTCGGCGCGATCGGCGTTCAAGCGTTGGTTGGCGAGGACACCTTGGATGCCGACGAGACTCTCGAGGGTGCCGCCGTACATCGCATCGGAACCGACTCTCCGGTGCAACCCGGGGACCTCGTCGAGGTCGAACTATTGCAAGACTACACGTCGGCGCTGAATCGGTTTCGCCATCGTCGAGTGGAATTGGGCCTCCGGCCGGGCGATCATGAGGGGGAAGTGCAACTCGACTATTGGGTGACGTCGGTGCGACCGTGGACGGGTTCGCTCGAAGTCGACAACTCCGGCACCAGCGAGACCGGTCGGTTCCGGGAGCGAGCGAGTTGGCGTCACCAGAACTTCACCGGGCGAGACGACGCTCTCTCCTTCGGATTCGTGACGGCCGAGTTCGACGAAGCCAACGCTGGCTTTGCCAGCTACGAACTGCCACTGCGAGCGTTCCCCCTGTTCTCGGTTCGACTCTTCGGAGTCCATAGCCAATACGACGCAAGTGAGGTCGGGGCGTTCGACCTCGACTTTTCGGGAGAGTCGACTCGAGCCGGAGTCGAGGTTCGGAGCAACTTGTACGGACACCGGGGACTGTTCGCCGACGTGATCTTCTCCGGAGAGTACCAACGGCTCGAGACGGAGAACGAGACGGTTCAGAGTCGTTCGCGAGCAAGCTTTGCGATCGGGACGTTCGGTGTCGAACTCGAGCAGCGCCAACCAGAGCGATCGTTCACGCTCGGTGTTCATACCGATTGGAGCTTGGCCACGCTCGAGGGGACCGACGCGGCGGACGTCGAGCGACTCGGGCGGACCAACGCCGACGACGACTGGCGCCGCATCCGCTTGGCGGTGACGGCGCGAAGACCACTCGACTCATTGCTGCACGATGACGAACCCGATACGGGTTCGACGTCAGCGTTCACCGTCACCGGAAGACTACGGGCGCAGGACGCGCTCGGCACGCGAACGCCCGCGAACTTCACCCATCTCAACGGCGGTCTACACACCGTGCGCGGCTACCCCGAAGCGTTTGCATCTGGAGATCGGGGGTTTACCGCCAGCGTCGAACTCGGTGTCCACGCCGCGAGACTCTTGAGCCCCGGTCCGCCGCGACAGTGGGGCGGGCGAACAGTTCGACTTCGGCCGGAGCGTCCGGGGAAGCCGGCTGATTGGGATGTCGTCGGCCGCGTGTTCCTCGATGTCGGCCGCTCTTCTCATCAAAGTCGCCTTTCGTTCGAGCAAAACGTCACCTTGGTGTCCAGCGGGGTGGGTTGCGACATCGTCATTCGCAGGAATGCCCAGTTACGGATCGACTGGGGGATCGCCCTAGATCGCGTGAACAACGGAGTCGAAGAAGTCGATCCCGGCGACAACCGCTGGCACGTGTCGTTTTCGGTCGCGTTCTGACATTCGGCCGTTGTCGGCTGACTCCGCCTTGCATTTTCGAGACATCCGGCGACCATCAGTGCGCCGCGTGTCGAAGGTCCGAGCGACGCTTGCTAGCGTCGCGGAGAAAGGGACTCGACACTTGTTGATCAAGAGTCTGCTGACCCAAACGTCGCTGCGAGCCGTGATCCGTCGAAGTTCTGCGACCGGTTCACGCATCGTTCGCCGGGCGTTCGTATCGTTCGCCACCCAAGCGTGGTCTCGGGCCGCGCACGATTCAGCCTTCGCGAAGGCTGACCGCCGAGTGGCGAACCGCGCTCGTATTGCCACGCTTCCCGGGGTCGCTGTACTTCTCAGCGTCGCTCTGGCCACGCAAACACCGTTGGCCGCACAGGACATCGATGTTTCCGGCGTCGTGCACGGCGAGGCGTCGGTGACGAGCAGCGGTGACCTCACCACAATCCAGGCGACCGACGGCGCTGTCATCGAGTACCACCGATTCGGCGTGGGTGAATCCGCCACCGTTCGATTCGAGCAGCCGGATTCCACGAGTCGCGTCCTCAATAGAGTCGTCGGTGCCGACCCTAGCCATATTCTCGGTCGACTCGAAGCAAACGGTATCGTCTACCTGGTCAATCCCGCGGGGGTCGTGTTCGGCCCCAATGCGATCGTCGACGTCTCCGCCATCGCTGCGGTGGGTGGGCAACTCAGTAACGAAGACTTCCTCGCCAATCGCGATCAGTTCCGCACTGGATCTGGCTCGGTCACCAACCACGGGGTTATTCGCGCGGACCAATTCGTCCATCTCATGGGGGAATCCGTGGCCAACCTCGGCTCGATCGTGGCGTCGGAAGGCATCGTCTCTCTTTCGTCCGGACGAGACGTTTTCATCCGAGAGGGCGCGGACGGACTCTTGGTCCGGGTGGAGTCGACCACCCCCGTCGCTGGCGCGACCGGAGCCGCCGTCGTCAACTCGGGGACCATCGACGCCGCGGATGTCTTCTTCGCGGCCGGGGACCTCTACTCACTAGCGATCGCTAACGACGGAACGGTCACCGCGAGTCGTCGCCTCGACATGGTGGGACGGGGCGAGGTCTCGGTCGCGGGACAAGTCACGGCCACGGACGGGACTCGCGGAGGAGACGTTTCGGTACGGGGCTCCGCCATTGTTCTCGAGGGCGCACGCATCGATGTGTCCGGAAGTTCCGGAGGCGGGCGTATCGAACTCGGGGGTGGCCCGCGCAGCTCCATTCGCTACGGAGCCGACGAGTCAACCCTACCGTCCACGGTTCGCCTCTTCGCCGACGAACAAACCGTGCTGCGCGCGGAGGCGCACTCTTTTGGGGACGGGGGCCGTGTGATCGTTTGGTCGGACGCGGCGACCTACTTTGCCGGTGGTGTTCGCGCAACCGGTGGCGCCAGCGGGGGAGACGGCGGATTTGTCGAGATCTCTGGTGCAGCATGGTTGAGTTTCAGTGGCACCGTCGACGCCACCGCTTCCCACGGCGAAACGGGCACCCTGCTCTTGGACCCATTGCAGATCGAGGTTGTTACCGGGGGAGCGCTCACGCCGACTGACGTGGACTCGTTTCTCGACGCCGGGTCCGACCCTGCGGTCAGTCAAATCGATCCGGCAACACTGGACGCAGTCGGCGCCACGGTCACCTTGGAAGCGACGGATTCGATCACGATCACGGACGCGGTCGCCCTTACGACGGTGGGTGCCGGATTCGAAGCGCGTGCCGGCGGAAACATCGTGGTCAACGCCGCGATCTCGACGCGCGGCGGCGACGTTCGCTTGACAGCCAACGATTCCACGAGCGGAAGCGCCACGGGATCGGGCGGCCTGCAAATCAACAGTTCAATCGTGACGAACGGCGCAGGTGCGACCTCCGGTCAAATTGTGGCGGTCGTCGACGGTGGAACCGGAACGATCGAGTTGGGCGCCGACCTGACGTCTGGTTCTCACGTGACGTTCCAGGGACCCTTGGTCCTTATCGGTGGCGGCGACGGGTCGACTCGCACTATCCACGGCGGCGCCTCCGTCACCTTTGCGGGGACGGTCGACGGAGCACGACGCTTGGTGGTCTTGGCTCCGTCGGGTGCCACCACGTTCTCGGGAATGGTCGGGTCAACGACGCCCCTCACCGGACTGCTCACCGATGTCGGAGGCGGAACAACTCTCGCGTCCGACGTCACGGTAGGCGTCGGCGGTCTGGAGCTGCGAGACAGTGCTTCGCTGACCGGCGACCTCGTGCTTCGAAC
>JAJFFE010000271.1 GCA_021776775.1 Planctomycetota bacterium
AGTAGCGGCAGCTCTCGTCGAGCACTTTGGAGAGAAGCCGAGGGCGCGCGAGCGCGAGGAGCTCGGCTTGCGGCTGATCGACTTGGGTAAGAGTGCCGCCGCCTTGCCACACCTGTTGGTCGCGCTCGGCCACCGGGTTCAACGGCGCCAAGTGAGTGAGGCGAATCGAGTGGTGCAACGCATCGAGCAAATCGCCGAGCAGTGTCCGATCGATGATCCCGCACAGAGCTACGAGTGGCTGTCGCTGCGTGGTCGGGCCCAAGTCTTGGCGGGTCGACTCGAGGAGGCGGAGTCGTCGATCGAAGCGGCGCGCCAACTCGCGGAACGGGCCGGCGATCGATCCGGAGTCTTGGTCGCGATGGTGCAACTCTCGGAGGTGGCGAGCCGTCGCGGACGCAACGAAGCAGGGCGCGACCTGGCGCTCGCGGCGAGAGAGAGTGCGCTGGGGACCGGCGATAATCGGGTCGCGGCCGAAGCGGGTCGGAATCTTGCGGTTGCGTATCGGCGTCTTGGACAGCGGGATCGTGCGCGGGAGATCTGGACGGAAGATCTTCAGTTAGCTGTTCAACAAAGCGACGCCATGGGCGAGCTTCGCTGTCAGCACAATCTCGGTATCCTGCTTTACGAACTGCGCGAGTGGGAGCAAGCCGAAGCGCGATTCACCCGCGCCGCGGAGATCGCGCAGGATCTCGGTCACCTCGAGTTCGAAATGATAGCGAGAGCGGCGATCGCCAACGTTGCCCTCGGCCGCGGAGAACTCGCCGAGGCTCGTCGTGGATATCGGATTGCGATCGAGGCGTTCCGACAGCTTCACATCAAGCGCCCGTTGTCGCGCAATTACTTCAATCTCGCACAGGTGGAAGCGCTCGACGGTGACTTCGCGCAGGCGGTTCACACGTATGAACGCGCGGTCGCCTTGTGTGCAGAGATCGGCGATGAGGTTACCGAGGCGCGATACCGAATCGATCTCGCGCACGCTGCGCTGTACGCCGGTGACCGAGAGCGCGCCACGCACGAACTCCAGAGTTGCGACGAGTCGGAGGACGACGCGCTACGACTGCCCGCCGCACTGCTCGCGGAGCGACTCGGAGACCGTCGCGCTCTCGAAGCGGTGGCCGCCGAGATGGATGGCACTTCGACGACGGATCTCGACGAGGGAGAGTCGTCTTCGATCGAGCGGCTCGCGGTGATGACGATGCGAGTGCGGTTGGACCCCGCGCGTGCGACCGACACCGAGTTCCTGGAGAGTGTCCGGTCACTGTTGAGAACATCGCATTCGATCGCGGAGCTCCACGATCGGGTACGACTCGCCGCGGCCATCGACGTAGGGGCCGGGCGATCGCCGGATCTCGCTTCGATCACCATTCTCACCGGCGACGACCTGTCGCCGTTCGAGGCTTGGGCGGAAGCGGTGCTCGTGCAGCTCCGTTGACGGGCTCGGACTCATTTTTCGGAACGATCGAAATTGGTTTGCCCCCGGGCCGACTAGATTTCGCTTATTGGGCGTGGTCGTTCTTCGAACCGTAATCTACTGGGAAGGAACTCTGCTATCGGTCTGTGCTTGCTCCTCGGATTCCGAAAGGAGTGTTCGACTCCGAAGTTGATCACGCAGTATCTGCCGCCTCCGCGTCGTCACCCGACAGTTCTCGCAAAAGCCAAAGCCTGGCGACACTCCAGTCGTTCTTCACCGTGCGCGGCGACACGTCGAGCACCTCGGCCGTCTCTTGAACACCGAGCCCTCCGAAGTAGCGCAGCTCGACGACCTTCGCTTGTCGTTCGTCGAGGGAGGCGAGCTTCTCTAGCGCTTCATGCAACTCGACGGTGTCCACTTCGGGATCCGTGCTGCCGAACATCGCTTCGTCCATCTCCACCCGTTGGCGTCCGCCGCTACGTTTCTGCGCACGGCGCGCCTTACCATGATCGACGAGCAGTCGACGCATCGCCATGGCCGCGATAGCGAAGAAGTGGCTGCGACCGGTGAAGCTCAGGCGATTGATCTTGATCAGCTTCATGTACGCTTCGTTGACGAGTGCCGTCGGGCTCAACGTGTGGTCCGCACGTTCGCCGGCAAACAGGCTCTGCGCGACACGTCGAAGCTCGTCGTAGACGATGGGTACGACCGCGTCGTAACCGTCCGAGTGTCCCTGGCCGAGTTCGTTGAGTAACTGCGTCACGTCACCCGGTGCGTTTTCCTCGTTCATGGTTCCTCCACGGAAAGATCTGGTTTCGCGAGCATACGCCCGATTCGATCCCGAGGGAAGTGGTGCAGGGGGGAGTCGAGCAACCACTGCAGTTGTCGCCAGACAATCGACTTGCTCCGGCGGACTCGAGTTGTCGTCTCCGCGGAAGGGTCGTTGGGACTCGATTCGGATGACCACACCGCGAGGGTCCGTTTACAATCGCTCGGATTCACGAGGTATCCACACTCCGCATTCTGGAGGATTGTATGTTTCGCGTTCATTCGACTCGTCGATGTTGCCCCGTGCTCATCGCGTTCGCTCTCGGCTCGGTCATCTCATTGAATGGCATTCTGTCCGCCCAATGCGATCTTCAGTCACTGATGGATTCCTCGGGAGCGACAGGAGATGAGTTTGGCGTGGCCGTCGCTTTTGATGGCGCGCACGCCATCGTAGGCGTTCCGGCCGCCGAAAAGGTGGTGCTCTACCGTTTCGACGGCAGCGGCTGGACCGAAGCCGCCACGCTGACGTCCGCTCTCTCGACGGTAGGCGCGGCGTTCGGTACCGCGGTTGCGATCGACGGTACGCTGGTCGCGGTCGGCGCCCCCTCCGACGATGAAGCCGCGACGGATGCGGGAGCGATCGTCGTGTTTCGCTTCGACGGATCCGTTTGGGTCGAGGAGTCGAAGTTGATCGCCGTCGATGCCGAGGCGGATGATCGTCTCGGGTCGAGTCTCTCTGCGCACGGGAACACCGTCGTGGGAGGCGCACTCTCGACTCTCGATCCGTCGGTCTACTCTTTCACTCGGAGCGTTGGCGCCTGGACGCAGCATCAACGGATTACCCCGATGCCTTTCGTCGACGGTTTCGGTGCCGGGGTCGATTTCGACGGTCGTCGTTTGGCCGTCACGGCCACTGGCGGGACACCACGCGTTGACTTTTATCGACGCGAGTCCGGGACGTGGGTCTCGAATGGTTCGATGAGCGGAGTGGTTGGCGACGACTATGGTGCCGTCTCGTTCTCTGGTCACCGCGTTGCGGTGGGTGCGCCTGGCGCGTCCGGTGGTGCGGGTGCGGTGATCGTGCACCGATTCGACGGAAGTGGTTGGATCGTCGACGCGACAGTCAGCGAGATCGACGCTGAAGCGTTCGGCGCCGCTGTCGACCTGCACGGGGACACGCTACTCGTCGGCGGCCCGACGACACCGAACCCGACCTTGGTCACCGGTGTGGCGTGGGTCTACCGGCGGACGGATATCGGTTGGGAGAAGACCGATACGCTAGAGATCGCGCCCGAAGTCGGCGCTCAGCATGGCGGGGCGGTCGCGTTGTTCGGTAGCCTTGCGCTGGTCGGCGCTTGCGGGGGAGACGGGGTCGCGATCGATTCCGGAAAAGTCACGGCGTACGCGACGACGTCCGACTCCTCGACCGGATTGGTCGCCAGTGATCCGAGCGGCAGCATGTGGTTCGGACGGAGTTCGGCCACGTGGGGATCGCGCGTGTTGACTGGCTCCCCGAACGCCACCGGGGCTGTGTTCAGTACGGCGGGAGCGGTCTATGTGCATCGCGACGACGTGGGCTCGTGGGTCGAAGAGGCGAAGTTGGTCGCCGCCGTGGGCTCGAACCTGGACGAGTTCGGTGACTCGGTCGACCTCTACGGTGACGTGGCGGTCGTCGGGGCGCCTCTGCGAAACGGGAACGAAGGGGCGGTCTATGTCTATCGCTTCGACGGAGTTACTTGGAACCAAGAGCAGATCCTGATCGGGGTCGACGCGCTCGGCGCGCAACACAAGTTCGGCGGCGTGGTCTCCGCGGGGAACGATGTCATCGCTGTCGGTGGCGCCGATGATAGTACGTTGGGCACGGCGGTCGGGTCGGTGACGATCTTCGAGTACGACGACGGATCTGGCACGTGGAACGAAGTGCAGAAGCTGTCACCTTCGATGATCGAACCGTTCTCGTCATTCGGGGAGAGCATAGAGTTGGACGGCGACCGTCTCGTGGTGGGGGCCTCGGGGGCGTTGGGTGCGGCCGGCCGGGTGTACGTCTTCGAGTTTGACGGAGCCACGTGGTGGGAGCTACAAGTGCTCGAGGAGAGCCCGCCGGGGCCGACGAGTCGCTTCGGTAACTCGGTCAGCGTTTGGGGCGGTTGGCTCGCGATCGGCACCCGCTTCGGTGATGACGCGGGCACGAACTCGGGGTCGGTGTCACTTTTTCGATTCGACGGGACGAGTTGGGTCGAACACGACGTCTTGGTGCCATCAGGACTCGACCCTGATGACCAGGTCGGAACCCGGACTGTCGTCGACGCCGGAGTGTTGGCGACGACGTCGCCTTTGGACGACTTGGTGGTCCCGAATGCCGGATCGGTCTACTCCTACCGCTGGGAGGGCGACGCTTGGCTCGAGGGGGTGCGCTTCACCTCGCGTGTACCGGACGAATCCGAAGGTCTCGGGACAGGGCTCTCGCTCGGGTTCGGTCGACTCGTCGCAGGGACGCCGTTTACGGACGGCCCGTTCGTCGACACCGGTAGCACCACGGTGATCTCACTCCTGGCTACTCTGTGCGATGAACCGTTCGTACGCGCCGATGCCAACCTCGACGGAATCGTCGACATCGCCGACGTGGTGGCGCTTCTCGATCACCTCTTCGCGGGTGCCCCATCGGGTTGTGTCGACGTGTTGGACGTCAACGCTAACGGGTCGCTGTCCATTACCGATGCGTTCCAGCTCTTGTGCACCATCTTTTGTGTTGGCGACGTGCCGATCTTCCCGCCGTATCCTGACTGCGGTACTAATCTGTATGGCCCCGGAGTGGGCTGCGACGCCTATGGAGCGTGCCCATGATCCGCCGAATCCTCACGACAGTCGCCGTCCTGGTTGCGCTCGTCGGAGCCGCCGAAGCCCAGACCAATGCGCTTCGCATCGGCACGGCGATCGTCTCTCCGGGCACAGCGTCCAGCGCACAGCTTCCGGTCGACGCGCTCGCGGCCGAGCCAATTGGCGGCGTGTCGTTCGGTGTTTCGTTACCGATCGGTTTCGACTTCGAAGCGTTCGTCGTTACAGACGCGGACTTCGTCGGCCTCCAGAGCGGGGTAGACTTCGTCGCGATCGGCGTGCTCTTTTCGATCACCGCGCTCGAGCAGCGCGGTCCCGGATTCATCGATGTCGGCAAGCTGACCATCGGGACACCGTCGCTTGCGGCCGGCTCAGCTATCGAGTTGCCGATCACCGGCGGTTTGGGATCGCCGCCGGTGCCAGTCGAGTTTGCGACGATCGTGGGGCCAGCGGTTCCGATCACGCTGTCTGGGGGGGTGGTCGCCGCCACACCACCCGAGAGTCAACTGTGGATCGCATCCGCAGCCTCTGATGAGTTGCAGATCGTCGATTCCGACGGCACCGCCGGTGCCGTGATCGCGGGTGGTAGTGCACTCGATCCGCATTCGATCGCAGTCGATGCCAACGGCTTCGCGTGGGTCACGTATCGCGGGTCGAATTCGGTGCGACGGTTCGACTCTTCGGGGACGGAGGTCTTTGTGTTCGGCACCGCGTCGACCATCGCCACCGGCACCAGTCCGGAGGGCATTGCGATCGATCGTTTCGGCGCGGCGTGGGTCGCTAACGCGGGAGACTCGACTGTGTCGCGCGTCGACTCGTTCGGCCGCGTGCTGTTCGGCGGCGATGGCCCGCCAATCGATTCGGCCGAAGACGGCGTGCTGGGGCCGGCGATCGTGCTCTCGACTCCGCCCCGCGCAATTGCGAGCGATCGCTTCGGTAGCGTGTGGGTGGTCGGATCCGACGGAGCTAGTACCGCGTCGGTGGCGCGGATCAACCGCTCGGGGCTGATTGCATTCCAACTCCAACTCGGCGCAAACGATCCAGTCGACATCGCGGTAGACCGCGCCGGTTTTGGCTGGTTGGCGTTGCGCGGAGGGGATCGGGTGGAGCGTCGCGCGAGTGACGGCGCGTTGGTTGCGACGTACTCAGTACCATCGCCGTCGGCGATCGCGTTGCGGGTCACCGCAACCGGTGGTCGAGAAGCGTGGGTCATAGGAAACGACGGCAGCGCCGACGGTGTGTTCCGGCTGCAGAGCGATGGCACGATAGACACGTTTGCTTCACCGGCCGCGAGCAGTTTGACGGGCATCACGATCGATGGGGCGGGGCGCCCTTGGGTCACGGTTGACGACGGAACGGTGTTGCGGATCGACCCTGCCTCAACACCGACAGCACCGACGGTGACCGCAACCGCCGCTTCGCTCGTGGGGGCGAACATCCTCGGCGACGCCACCGGCTATACCCAGGCTTCTGTGCACTTTCGCAGCGGAGATCCCCAACTGTTATCCCTCTTCGACTTCGACGGCGACGCCTTCGCGAATTCGTTGGAACTCACGGTTGGGACCGACGTGTTTGACGCGGCCAGTACGCCGGCGGTCGACGTCGCTCCCGTGCAGGCTCTCGTTTGCACCGCGACCGACGGTTCAGCGACCGACGGCACCGTGACGCTCGGCTGGTCGAACGCGACCGCGTACGACGAGATCCAAGTCTTCGTCGACAGTGCCCTGCAGGCGTCTCTCAGTGGGGTCAGCACTAGCCACTCGTTTACGCTCGCCTCCGGCCAGTATCTCGTCGAAGTGGTTGCCGTCATTGGTGCGAGCAGCAGTGACGCCGAGGCGTGCACGACCGTCGTCGGAGCCGGAGAGGTCATAGAGTCGGTGGCCGTCATCTCCGAGGGTGACCTGATCAATCCGCACGACGTCGCCGTGACCAACCTTTCGGGACCGTGCGTCCCTGCGTTCTTGATCACGGACCCTGAAGATCGCCTCGTCTACTGCCTCGACGAAGAGCAGGCGGTGATCGACTCGTTCTCGAGTGATCTGTTCGTCGGTGACTTCGGCGCGTTCGGGGTGGCGTACGACCCGTTCGGTAACGGTGGCACAGGCTCGATCTTTCTTGCCGGTGGCAAGGAAGGAGAGCAAGTCGAAATCGTCGAAGTCGACCTACAGGGGCAGACGTTCACGTCGAGTTCCGCGCTCATGGTCGCAGACGGACTCGGCTTCGCGATCGAAGGACGACCCGGAGGATTGACCCTGCGCAGCACTCTCGGGACCGAAACCATCCTTCTCTTCTCCGAGCCGGACTTCTGCGAAATCTTCGCGCTCCTCGCCAGTGGTAGCGGGGAGATTTTGCCCGATGCTAGCTTTGGGCATCCGTCGATGTTCGTCGGCTTCGGATTGAATGGACTGACAGTCAGTGGAGAGTTCAGCGCCACCGGGGGAAGCGTTTGGTTGACCACGGGCACGGGAGTCGACGGTGAGTACGGCGTGAGTGAGTTCGCGGTGTCGAGCGGGGTGGCCACGGCGACGGGGAACACGATACCGCTACAGAACGTGACGGACGAGAACGTGCTCGGCGGTTTTGGGTTCGTACGAAACGACGAGGAAAAACGGTTCGAACTCTCCGTTATCGGAATTACGACCAGTTCGCTCTACGGCGTGCTCGCCTCGACGTTCTTCATTCGTGGTGACGCCAACAGCGATGGCGGGATCGACATCGCGGACCCTATCGCGATCCTCGGGGTACTGTTCTCCGCCGAAGACCCGGCGACGTGTGCGACCGCGCTCGACGCCAACGGCGACGGCGGTTTCGACATCGCGGACGCCATCTTTCTGTTGAGCTTCCTCTTTTCCGCCGGTCCGGCTCCGACCGAGCCGTACCCGGACGCGGGCGGCGACCTGTTCGAATGTAGTTGAAGGCGGCGCCTTGCCCCCTGGCTCCGCCGGTCGTTGTCATTTTGGCAGCCGGACGTGGGCGCGATAGCGGTTGGACTGTCAAAGTGGCGATGCCAATTCTGTGGCCGCGGCAACGATAGTTTCGCAAAACAACTTTTCTCAATCAGTTGTGGTGGGCCACCGAAAAGTCGGCACCGAGCTTGCCAGGTGAAGGGCCGGCGGCGGTGGAGCCGCTGACTCGGTACACGGACCCTCTGTGCGAAAGGGAGGTAGAGTCATGAGACTCTTGTTAGGTGGTTTGTTCGTCGGGGCACTGTTGGCTTCCGGGTTCGCCCAGGAGGCGGTGACTTCCAAGCAGGAGGAGCCGACAGTCGATCAATTGATCGAACGGCTAGGCGATCCCGCTTACGCGGTACGCGAACGCGCGGAAGCGGATCTACGAAGCAAAGGGAAGGCGGTTCTCGGCAAGGTCGACGAAGCGGCCAGAGGTCACGACGATCCCGAAGTGCGCTCGCGGGCGCAGTGGCTGAGCGACGACATGCGTCGGGGCGGTTCGAAGAACCGCACGCTGGATCTTCCGGTGAGACGGTTCAATCGGAACTTCGCCGACACGTTCGAGTCGCTCTTCGATCGCTTGGACCGCGACTTCCCGATGGGCTCTCCGGCGCGGAGCGTTTTTCAGCACGACATCTTCGGCGGCTTGCGTGATCAGATTCTCGATATGGAACGGAGTCTTGAGGAGGTCGCGGCTCTGGGACAATCCGGCTCGTCGACGTCTACGTTCCGATCGTCCAACCTGAGTGTCGGTCCCGACGGCGTCGAGGTGATCGTTGAGGAAAAGAACGGCGAAGGAGAGGCGCAGACGAAGACGTACACCGCGCCAGATCTGGAGTCGTTTCGAGCGAAGTACCCGGAGATTGCCCAACAGTATCTCAGCTCAGGAGCGTCCAAGTTCCGACTACCGTTCGGGTCCGAACCGCTTCTTGGACGAGGACGGTTGTCGCTCGATCCAGCCGTGCCCATGTTCGGTGCGTGGCAAGAAGGTCCGGTGCTCGGAGTGTACACTCGCCCGATCGGTGAAGATCTACGAGAGTTCCTGGAGTTGGCGGGGGATCGAGGTTTGTTCGTCGAGCGAGTCACGCCGGGTGGCGTGGCCGATGCGGCAGGTTTGAAGGCTCGCGACGTGATCGTCACGATCAACGATCGTCCGATCGCACACGCGCTCGACGTTCGCCAAGCGCTACGCGACGCCGACCGTTCGGTGAAGATCACCGTCAACCGCAAGGGGCAATCGTTGACCCTCGAAGGAGTAGTTCCGCGCAAAAAGGTGTGACCCTGAGTCGTGGGTTTCATGGAGTACTGAGGGGCGGGGACTCGACGCTTGAGCGTCGGAGTCTCGCCCCTCCTTGCGTACGGAGGTTCAGATTCGTGTCTCACTGCGGTACGTGCGCTCTTGACACCCACGCCCAAACTCCTCTGTCCTGCGGTGAGCGTCCCTGACCATTGGCAAGTCGTCCTGCGTTCAAGGGGTCGAGTCAGACGACGTTTCGGTCTTTGTCCAGCGAGTCGTGAGGTCGCTCACGCGAAAACCGAGTTGCCATGCGTCGACCGATAATGTTGCAGCGTGGCCAGGGACCGACCGCAACGCAACGGAACCCTTGTCTAAAAAACGTTCTCCCGACGTCGGCTCCACGCTTCAGCCGGTAGCCCGCGGCAGCCGATAAGACCTTCACGGTGAAGGTAGTTTTTCGATGCAACCGACTGAACAACAACTTCAAGATCGCATTCGACACCTGGAGCTCGAGAACTCCGAGCTACAGGCAAAGGTCGAAGGTGTAGCGAATGCCAACGCGAATGCGGTGGAGTTGATGATTGAGCTCGAGGAGACGCGTCAAGCTCTCGAGGCGAGAAACGCGCAGATCACGGAGCAGAAGGACACTCTCTCTGTGGCACTCGAGAAGGCGGAAGCGGCGGCTCGAGCGAAGTCGGTGTTCCTGGCCAATATGAGCCACGAAGTGAGGACACCGCTTACCGCCATTCTGGGATTCACCGACATGCTGCTCGATCCCGAAACCACCCCGGAGGAGCTCGCTTCGTTGGTGGCAACGATCAGCCGGAACAGTCGACACCTTCTGACCGTCATCAACGACATTCTGGACGCATCCAAGATCGAAGCCGGAAAACTCGCGGTCGAGTTGGTTCCGTGTTCGTTATCCGTGATCCTTGGAGACGTGGCTGAGTTCTTCCGTCCCGGCGCCAACGTGAAGAAGATCGAACTCTGTGTCGATGGGCCGTCCAACGCTCGCGATTCGATCGAGTCGGACCCCGCCCGTCTTCGGCAGATCCTCGTCAACGTCGTTGGCAACTCGATGAAGTTCACCGAGGTTGGTGAGATTCGATTGTCGGCAGAATTTGAAGCCGGCCAGCTCATCATCGACGTGAGTGACACGGGGATCGGAATCCCTTCTGACAAGCTCGAGGCAGTCTTCGACCCATTTACCCAAGCTGACAATTCGACGACGCGGCAGTTCGGTGGCACCGGGTTGGGTCTGTCGATCGCGCGTCGGCTGTCCGAGATGCTGGGGGGAAGCCTCTCCATGACAAGCGAGGTTGGCAGGGGAACGACGACCCGAATCGAGATCTGTGCCGGTTCCGCCGGCGACGAGACGGGCCCCGTCCCGAAGGAAGATGACTCGCACGACGCGACCACACTCGACTGCCGTGTGCTGGTCGCCGAAGACGGCCCCGACAATCAGCGGCTGATCAGAATGTTGCTGGAGCGAGCGGGTGCCGACGTCAAAGTGGTCGAGAACGGAGCCCTCGCGTGCGAAGAAGCGCTCCGTGCCAAGGATTCGGATCGACCCTACGACGTTATTCTCATGGACATGCAGATGCCCGTGCTCGATGGGTACTCCGCGACTCGGAGATTGCGAGCGAACAACTATTCGGGGCCTATAGCCGCGCTCACTGCTCATGCGATGACTGGGGATCGTCAACGCTGCTTGGATTGTGGTTGTGACGAGTTCTTGTCCAAGCCCATCGACCGAAAAAAACTGATCCAACTCGTCCACACCATGGCGAACTCTACGCTAGACAGATCCGTATCGTGAAACGTCACTTTGTTCTCGCGTTGGGGTTGATCGGCGTGGGCTGCTTCGCGACGACTAGCCTGGCCCAGAGCGGTCACATGCTCACTGGGTTTGGTGCGATCAACGAATCCATGGGCGGAGCCGCCGTGGGCAAGGCGGTCGATGCGACCGGGGCGTTACATTGGAATCCTGCGAGCATCGGTGCGTTCCGAAACTCGGAGGGCGCCTTCAGCCTACAGGGGTTTCGGTCCAATACTCAGCTGTCGTCGACGGTGAACGCGAACTCCTTCGGGGCGGGCGTGCCGGGCGCGACGTTGTCGGGTGAGACGCGCAGCGACATCGGAATCCAGCCCATTCCGACGATGGCACTCGTCTGCCAGAAAGCGGAATCGCGTTGGGTCTGTGGACTCGGTGCGTTTGGGATCGGCGGATTCGGCGTCGACTATCCCGCCGACTCCACCAATCCCATCACGACTCCTCAGCCTCCGAACGGATTTGGTTTCGGCGCCATCTACTCGAGTTTCCAGATGCTTCAGGTCTCTCCGACAATCGCCTATCGAGTGACGGATCGACTGTCGGTCGGTTTCGCTCCTAGTCTCAACTGGGCCTCCCTGGCCGTCAGCCCGTTCAGTGCGGTCGGCCCAGACGACGCCAACGGCGATGGCTCCGCTAGCTACCCGTCGGCTGCTCGCTCGTCCACTTCGCTGGGGTACGGGTTTCAGTTCGGTGTGTACTACGAGCGCGAGAATTCGTGGAGCTTCGGATTCTCTTACAAGAGCACTCAGTGGCTCGAAGACTTCGAGTTCAACTCGACCAATGAAGTCGGATCGCCGCGGCAGTTCGACTTCGATCTCGACGTGCCGAGCATCGCTTCGGTCGGCGTCGGCTACTCCGGATTCGAAAGCTTGGACCTAGCTCTCGACGCGCGATATGTCGACTACGAGCACACCGACGGGTTTGAACGAACGGGGTTCGACGGAATCGGTGCGGTGCGCGGGTTCAACTGGAGCAGCATTGTCGTCGTCGCGGCCGGCTTGCAGTACCACCTGACCGAGACGACATCCATTCGCCTCGGATATAGCTACAACGATAATCCGGTCGATCGTTCGGATACGTTCTTCAATGTCGCCGCGCCGGGCATTGTTCAGCATCACGCAAACGTCGGTGTCTCCGTGTCGCCGGCCGAGTCGGTGACACTGTCGCTCGCGTATCACCACGGTTTCAAGAACTCGATCAGCGGACCGTGGTACGGGCCGTCTGGACCCATTGCCGGGACGCGAGTGAAAAGCGAGCTGGAGACGGATTCGATTACTCTCGGTCTTCGCGTTCGATTTTGAAGGAGAGTCAACAATGACGACTGCGATTCCGCTCGACTGCAAAGGGCTCTCGTGTCCCATGCCCATCGTCAAGGTGAGCAAAGCTATGAAGGAGCTAGAGTCGGGGCAGACTCTATCGGTAGAAGCGACGGACCCCGCGTTCATTCCAGACATCGAAGCGTGGACGCGCAAGACCGGACACATCCTAGTACATATTGAGTCCGGTGACGTTCAACGCGCGATTATCGAAAAGGTCTAGTCATGGGTGAGTCTTCGCCTACGACCACCGAACCGCACGAATCGTCCGTGCCGACCGTACCGCTCGACGCGAGCATCCTTTCCGCAATCGAAGCGACCGTGGCTGAGCGGTGTTGCGATATCGAGGAGCAGCTAAGGCTGGCCTTAGCACGACTCGAAGAGCTCGAAGAGAAGCAGGCAACCGACCGCGTCACCGTGGTCGTCTTCAGTGGCGACATGGACAAACTGATGGGCGCGTTCATCATCGCCACCGGCGCGGCGGCTTTGGGGATGCAAGTCTCCATGTTTTTCACCTTCTGGGGTCTGTCAGCGTTGCGCGATCACCGCTCGTTCCGGGGCAAGAAGCTCACCCACAAGATGATCTCTGCGGTCCTTCCCGGTGGACCGCAGTCAGTCCCGACGTCCAAGTTGAACTTCATGGGGCTCGGTCCGAAGTTCTTTCAACGTCTGATGAAGAAGCACAACGTCGCCACCCTTCCGGAGTTGATCGAGTTGGCTCGGGAGTTCGACGTGAAGATGACCTCTTGTCAAATGTCTCAAGACCTTCTCGGCATTCGAAACGATGAGCTCATTGCCGGCGTCGAACACGGCGGAGTGGCAACCTTCTTGGAGGACGCGAGTGACTCTCGTGTCACGTTGTTCATATGACCGATGGTAATGATTGCGTTTACGATCTCCAGGTCATGATCTTGTCCGGACCCGACGAGTCGGCGAGGGCGGCGACGGGGTGGGCGACGGCACTTGCGTCCGCAACCACCGGCGCCCCGGTAGTCGTGTTCTTAGTCGGAGCCGGTGCACGCTGGGCACTCGAAGAGGTTTCCCCGAATCCGTGCGCGAGCGAAGAGACCACCGTTAAGTTTCGTGACGAGTATCTGGCAGTCGGTGGTCGTATCGAGTGTTGCTCTCGATGCCGGACGGAACTCGAAGCGCAATCCCCGAATCACGTCGCGATCCTAGCTGCGGTAGAGACGGGAGGTCTGGCCGCGGCGTCGTTGCGGGCCATCGAGACCTCGACGGTCACGTTCTAGCTGGAAGCCACGCGTCTCGCGAAAGCGTAGTCCTTGCGGGTGGCGGGCGCCGGTCGGGTCGCTGGTTGCTTCGGTAGCTACGGACAGGCGCGAGTTGACTCGTCGCACGAGAGTTTATCATACGGGGTTGGGTCGGGGCCGCACGTCGTCCACGGGGGCGACGGCGGAGTCGCGCCGAGGAACAAGTACGACAACAGGATCACTGGGTCCGAGACCAAGACTTGACCGTCGTCGTCTATGTCGCACGCATCGACGCAGATCACCGCGCCGCCGCCAAATAGATAGCACAGCGAGAGAATGACGTCGCCGAGTCCGACACGGTCGTCGCCGTCGACGTCTCCGCGGACGAAGGGTCGAACGCAGTTCACCGGGTTGATATCAGGGGCGCCGCCGCTCGATTCTTCGAATTCGGCCCGGAACCTTCCCCAGTCTCGACAGTCGACGTCGCCGTCCGCGTCGAAGTCCGCCGCCCGGCAATCACCGACATACGGAATGCCAGCTCCGGACCAGCACGCGATCCAGAGATCGGCGTCGTCATTGTCGACGTCACCGTCTGCGTCGAGGTCGCCGGGTCCGCCGTGAATGAGATCGAGAATCGGCCCCGAGACGTCGAGCCGCGTCGTCTGAGTACCGTCGGGCCATTCGACGATGATCAGGTCGGCGGTCGTCGCGGAGCCGAGCCCGAACAGAGCTTCCGCCGGTTCCTGCCCGAGGAAGCTCGTGCCTGCGGAGATGAGTCGCATTTGACTCTCGCCGCCGTTCTCGAGGCGTACCATGGCGCCGATGGAGCGCGGGTTGGGTCCGAGCATTCGAGGACGAACCAGAAGCGAGTTGCCGATCGATCCCGGGGCCACGGCAACGTTGTCGAGGAGTCGAAGCGGGCCGCAGATGCAGCTCTGCAGGAGATCCGGATCACCGTCTCGGTCGTGATCGAACGCGATGAGTCCGCTGCCAAATTCTGTGTCGTCGAAACCGACGGCGACCGAAGCGTCGCTGAAGTTGGCGCCCTGGTTGTGGAAGAACCGCGATGGGTCGGCCAGCCACGGAAACGTCGACCATCCGTTGGTGGCGGCGAGGTCGACCTTGCCGTCGTTGTCGGCATCCAGGAACGTCGTTCCCCAACCCCAGAATCCGTTGTCGACCCCGAGCGCTTCGGATACGTCGACGAACGCGAGGGCACCGCCGACCGAGTCGTTGCGCAGCAGTACGTTGTGCTTCCCGAACGCGGTGATGTTCGTGACGTACAGGTCGAGATCGCCGTCGGCGTCGTAGTCGCCCGCGGCGAGCCCCATGTCGTTCATCGAGTTGGCGAGCCCGGCGGCGGCCGCTCCTTCGACAAAGGTGCCGTCGCGTTGGTTCAGCCACAGCTGGTTCGCAACGAGATCGATTGCGAAGTAGAGATCAAGCCAGCCGTCATCGTCGAAGTCGAGCATGAGTAGTTGGTGGTAACGTTGGGTTGTTGGTGGTGTCACGCCAAGGGCGTCTGTGGTCGTGGCGAAGGTTCCGTCGCCCTGGTTGAAGAGCACATGCGCTACGCCCAGATAGTTCAGGATGCACAGGTCAAGATAGCCGTCGCCGTTCAGATCTCCGGCGGCCACGCCGGCACGTGCGGTGAGTTCGGACGTCAATACGGTGGTCTCTAGCCCCGACCCGGCGGTGACGTCGACGAACTGACCGGGACCCGTTTGCTCGTACAAGGTCACGGTCTGATTGCACACGCTGCTCGTGGCGGTGGGGTCATAGATGTTGAAGTAGCAGTCACCGAGAACGAGGAGGTCCTGGTCTCCGTCACCGTCACGGTCGAACCAGAGCGCGACCCGACAACTCTCGGTGAGTGCGAGCCCGACGGCGCCCGCGATGTCGGTGAAAGTCCCGTCACCGTTGTTCTGGTAGAGAAGGTTAGGAGAGCCCGCGCCAGTGGGGACGAAGAGATCCACGTCACCGTCACCGTCGTAGTCGGACGCAGCAGCGCCTGCGGACCAACCGGTCGGCGAGACATAGGTACCGAGTCCGGCGGACGCTCCGATCTCCTCGAAGACGAACTGCGCGTGGCCGCTCCCGCTGAGTAGAAGCAGCAGGATTGAGATTCTAGATAGTGGTGATGTCACGACGTGTTCCCTCCGGGAGTGCGCAAGGCGGTCCATGGTACCCGCTAACTCCGCGTGCACCGAGAGGGGAGTGGTGCGCCGGACACGCGTGCCGGCGGGGGCAGCCGGTCGATCGCCGCGGGTTCGATTAGCACTCGATCGAGGCTTCGAGCGGGCGGTCGCTCTGATACGATCGTTACGCCAAGAGTGAGCGGCCCACGCGGTGTGAGCGAAGCGGGGGTCGTAGCGGTACCATACGAAAACAGCATCCCAATCCCTGAAATCGGTCTCGATGGTATCCCCCTCCTTTGATGTTCGTTTACTGGGCGGCTTCGAAGTGCGCGTTGGGCGGGAAACGCTGCGCGGATTCGACACCCGAAAGACGGAATCGCTCTTCGCGTACCTTGTGGCACACGCGGGCGAGTCCCACACGCGGGAACGACTGATCTCGGAAGTGTGGCCCGATCGGGAGCCAGTCAAAGGGCGACAGAGCCTGACACAGGCGCTGTCGGTCATTCGACGGATGTTCCGTCAACTCGGGCACGAGGACGATCCGATCGTTGCCACCAGGCAAACGGTCACGATCGAGCGCGATCGAGTCGCGTCCGATGTTCAGAGGTTCAGAGATCTCTATCTTTCGTCGAAGTCACACGCGCTCAGAGCCTATGCCGGAGCGCTTCTACCTGGTCACTATGACGACTGGGTCGTTCGGTTGCGGGAGGAGTTGATGTCGTGCCATCGCGTAATTCTGCGTGAGGCCGGCTACCAAGCGTTGCTCAAGCGTGATGTGTCCGCAGCGCGGGAGATTGCGCAACGACTTCTCAAGATTGACGCCTTGGACGAGGGAGCGTACCGGCTGTTGATGTCAGCCGCGGCGCTCGGTGAAGATCGCAGCGAAGTTCGACGACTCTACCATCGACTGGTCAGGCTCGTTCGAGACGAACTCGGTGGCGATCCACTTGACGAGACGATCGCTCTCTACCAGGAGCTCGTCGGCGGCGGACCTGCGCGCGCCAGCGACCCGCGAGGGAGTCAGAGCTACGACTCTTTGGTCGCCTACGTCGTCATCAAAGGGGGGGAACTCTACTGGCCCGGCTTGTACGAGTGGGCCGACGCCCACAACGCAGTCACGCAGAAGATCGACGACGGTGTGGCGCGAGTTTGCTTTCCGAATCGCCAGGTGATTCGGACCGCTATCTCGGCCTTTGCCGACGAGAGCTATCAAGCCGACGTCAATCCGGTCTTGCTGCTTCACGTCGACGCCGGTGACCCGTCACCTGATACAGATCACGTCGCTCGCGAGATCGCCGAAACGTGTAGCCCCGGATCGGTTGTTTGCACCGGTTCTGCGTTCGACGCCGTGTCTAGTTTCACGCAGTCTATCGTTCCTCCCGTGCTGCTTAGAACCCACCTCACCGAGCGAGAAGGCATTGCGGTGTACAGTGTTCGAGGAGGACGTGACACGCCCGGCGCAGTTGGTTTCCCGAGATACGAGTCGAAGTTCGTCGGTCGGACTCGAGAGTTTGCTCGGTTGAAGGTGATGTATGCAGAATCGACGACTCGTCCTATTCGGGTCGCGGGGCCGCCTGGCGTCGGTAAGACCCGTTTCGTCACTGAAGCGCTTCCGTCGCTGTCGGGGTCGCTCACCGGTCCCATCTGCTTCGCCGATCTGTCGTCGTCGTCGACCGAGTCTCAGCTCTTGCGCGCAGTTGCCGCAGCCTGCGGCGTTCGAGCGACGGCAAGCGACGCGTTGGACAGGATGGCCGCTGAACTATCGGGCGATGTACGAACTGTGGTTCTCGACAACCTCGAGCACCTCGAAGAAATTGCTAAGCCAGCATTGCAAACGTTGAGCGAACGGATACCCAACCTACGGGTCGTGGTGACATCTCGTTTCGTTCCCGATGGGGAAGGTGACCGTGCACTATGTCTCGAGCCGCTCGACGTACCCGCTTCACTTAGTGTCGCCGAAGAGATCCTCGACAGTCCAAGCGTTCACCTCTTCCTGCAACACTTGGGGCCACGAGCGCGAGAGTTTACGGCCGATGCGGCGGCGATCGAGCAGCTGGCGAGAATTTGTCGCGCGCTCGAAGGTGTGCCCCTTTGTCTCGAACTGGTAGCGGCGCGGGCGACGGTACTCGGGCCGCGCGATGTATTGCCGCGCATCGAGCGCGATCTGTTGCGAGTGAGAGTTCTAGCCGCGATCGATCGACCGACGGTTTTTGATCTCGTGCACACGAGCTATACTCAGCTGTCTCCTTCGGCGCGAAATCTGTTCGAGGAGATCGCAACTTTTCCGGGGACGTTCGGGATAGAGGCGCTCGAAGGGGTCAGTGCTGCAACCGAACTCCTCGGTTCGCTGCACGAATTGAAACAACATTCGCTCCTGTACTTGGTCCCGGGCGCCGAGTCCCGTTACCAGATGCTTCCCACGATTCGTCAGTTCGCCCACACGGTCATGACCCCCGAGCGGCGACGAGATATCGAGCGCCGCTTGTTGGAGTTCTACGCGCAGAGAATCCACGGGACTGGGCATCTCCGTTTCGTGGACGATCGTCAGGCCGAACTCGCCTGGTTTCGAGGCGAACTGGAGAACATACGACACTGTTTCGACATCGCTCGAACGCACGCGCGACACGACGAAGCCGACGCCGACGAAATGTCCAGGCGAGCGTTGCGCATGTCCTACGATCTCATCATGCACTGGCGGCAAGCCGCACTTGCGATCGAAGGCTACGAGATTGCGCACGAGGTCGTGACGTGGGCAACGCTGGCGCCAGGGACTCGCCACGTCGCTCTCGGTCGAATCGCCGTCGCCTATCTCGCAATGACGTGCCGAAAGATGGACGCGGCGCGCGAGTCAGCCTCGCTTGCGGCCACAGTGTTACTTTCGATCGACGACCCTGAAGCGCAGTTGTTGGGGCGGAAGTCCCGCATGACCGAGACCTTTGCGTTGATGCAGCTCACACGGCTCGACGAGGCGAGAGCCATCCTCAACGACGCGCTTCAATCGGATCTGGCATCCGATGACTCGTTCCTTTCTGAGATCCACTTCAACTACGGGGGGGTCTACTACAGGGAAGGAAAACATGACCTTGCGATGGAACACTATGAACGTTCGCTCGAGATTCGTGAGCGCAGCGGGCTTGAGTCCCGTTTGCCTCCCGTTCTCGACAGCATGGCTGAGATTTACCGTCGACGGGGAGACCTCGACGCCGCGGAAGCCAAACTCCGCCGCGCAACCGAGATCTGCCAGCGGTTAGCGGACTCTTCGTCGCTCGCCGCGGTTTTCGTTCGGCGAGCGATGTGTTCTTGGATGCGGTCCGAATCCGAAGCCGCGATCGAACTTAGCTTGGCCTCCGTCAATCTCTACTTGAGCAACGGGGACTTCGATTCGCTCACGGCACCGACGGGGTTGCTCGCGTTGGCGCACCTCGCGCTCGGCTTTGACCATTGCGGAAAAGAGCTTCTTCGTGCTTACCGAGACATGTCAGCCGTGAGCGGGAAGCCGTGGCCCGATCTCGAGGAATCGGTGAGCGCGGTGCTGAAGAACACCGACCTGCGCCCCAGCACCGACGAGTCTCGGATCAACGCCAGCAACTTCCGCGCGCACCTCAGCCGCGTCATTCCCGGCTACTCCTCGCGTTCCTAATCGCGTCGTTTCATGGGCACGTGTCGTACGCGTCGCAACCGAGGCCATCAGGCGTGAGATCGTCAGCACAGTCGGGGTAGGGGGGCGGCGGCGGCGGCCCCGAAGAGACGTTCCAGCGAGAAGACGGCGTCGGCGATGTCGTTGCCACCGTCGGCATTGCGGTCTCCTCGGAGGAAACCCGTCGACGGGCAGGGAGATGCCACGATCGTCGCCTCGTCGGCTCCCATGTCGACTCCTTGGCAAAACGATCGTGGGTCGCCTTCGAAGTCGGTCGCCGGCAGCAACGGGACTAGATCACTACCTTGATCGATCACCGGGGAATCGGGCGAAAGGTGGAGATCCCCACTCAACGGATCGACAAACAGCGGATCGACATCCAGATTCCCGAGCCCCGGCCACCCTCCTTCGACATCGCAGTACTCGACGAGTAGCGTGCCGGTCGTATCCCAAATCTGTTCGACCGCGTTACCCCAGACGATATTGTTCACGGCTATCGTCAATATCGAGCCGATGTTGGCGACTCCCGTTCCCGTAACGCCGTCGTTGAACGCGATCGTGTTGTGTCGCAGGGTGGTGTCGTAGCAATCGTAGAGAGCGACCGCTCCGCCAGTGCCGGCGCCGTTTCCGACGAACACGTTGTTCTCCAAGACGATCCCGAAACTGCCGAAACCATAGAAGCCACCCCCGGCTCCTAAAACAGTGTTGTCGAGGAAGATGTTTCGTCGGACCGTGCCGCCACTGAACGAGCAATAGACTCCACCACCGTTGGGGAAGGCGCCCGGCTTACTGCCGACGCCGTCGAGGAGCGTGAACCCTTCGAGGATGGAGTTGACCCCTTCGCCGCTCGCGAACGTGACACAACTCCCTGCCAGCGGTCCGCGGGTCAGCGCGCACAGATCATGCGCGGAACTCATGTGGCCCAGAATCAGCCAGACGATAGACACGGTTGAGAGGGTACGGAGTCGAAGCATCGTTCGCTCACTTTCGGGTGACAGGCTCGTCGATGCACATGTTAGCCCGAACGATTCAGCAAACGAAGCTGCCAGGCCGCTCCTGCGGAGAATCCCGACGTTGCGGCCGCGAGTCGGCATCGTCTTCGGACCTCTTACCTCCGAGATCTCAGCGCCGAATGTTCCTTGGCCAATCAACGGTGGCCGAGTGCCTGGGCTAGTCCACTGCTATCGCGACTCCCACATACGTGGTTGATCTGAGCGATGGATGTTGACACCTCGGTGTGGCGCGGGAGAATCAACAGCATGTCGCGAATCCTCGTCCTCCTTCTACTGCTGCACGGTGTGCTCCCGCATGACGCTTGGTCGTGTGGGGGGGGGCGTGCGCCGACCGGTTCCACCGGTCACGGTAGCGGGATGTCTTGCTGCGCCGGCGCGTCAGAATCGGCGTGTTGTTGTGACTCTCAGCTCACAACGTGTCGTTGCGCCGAACGAGAGCAGACCGAAGACGAGCCTTCCACGCTGCACGGGCATGGGTACAGACTCTCGGCCGCTATCGATACGACTCAACGGGCGAAGTACCTTCCCCCAGTCGGGCATGATCCCAATCGTCCCTTGCGGCCGAACGTGGATACGAACCGACGCTCAGGCTTCCTCTCGGGAGCTGAACGCCTCCTCCATTTTTGTGTTTCTCGGGTCTAGCTGAACGCCTGACGGGACCGGTGTGTCCAGACGATTTTAGCGTCATGGATCCATGGGTCAGGGAACAGCAGCTCATCCTGACACAGAAATGAACTCAACGTGTTGTTCATCAGCCGAACGCTCGGCCTGGTCCCTAGGACTCGGTGGAGCCGGGGAAGACCTCCGCGCTATGTGCGCATTCTGTCTCCCATAGTCGTTACGTTAATCCTGGTCGCAGGGTGCGTCACTTCGTCCGACTCCTCGAGTCCGTTCGATGATGGTTCGCACTACCAGCCGTCGACGGTGCCTCCCGAGGTCGACCGTCCCCCGGAGTCTACTCTTCGTGAAGAGTCGCCGTCACGCCTTCCCGCATTAGAGGCTCGTCCTTTGGGACCGGACAGCACGCGGGATCAGTACGTTCGCTACGCGCTACTGAACAACCCCGCCGTCGAGGCGGCGTACGAAGATTGGCGGGCCGTTGCCGAGCGAGGCGCGCAAGTTGGCGCGTTGCCCGATCCACGCGTGACGTTCGGCTACTTCCTGGAAGAGGTCGAGACGCGCGTGGGGCCGCAGGAGGCGCGAGTGGGGGCTCGCCAAACGTTTCCTTGGCCCGGAAAACTCCGAGACCGAGAAGACGCTGCGGATAGCCGGGCGAGAGCTGCGTGGCGTCGCCTCGAAGCAGTGCGGTTGGCGGTTACCGAGCGCGTGGTCGTTTCGCTCCACAATCTCCGGTACCTCGACCAGTCGGTCGCCATCACCCGAGACAACGTCGGTCTTCTGCGGTCGTTCGAGGCAGCGGTCCGCGCTCGTTATCGGGTGGGTGCCGGTAATCATCCGGAACTCATTCGCGTGCAAGTCGAGCTGGGCTTGCTCGAGGACCGGTTGGCAAACCTCGAGACGACGCGACCGAGTTACGTGGCCGAGTTGAACGCCGTGCTGAACCGTGACGCGGCCGAAGACATTCCCTCGGTGACGGCACTGCCAGACCTCACCGTCGACTCGACTCCGGCCGAACTGATCTCGTCGGCGCACGAACTGAGCCCCGCGCTTCTTGGGTTCGACGACCTGATCGACGAGCAGCGCTCTTTGGAGAGCGCGGCGCGCAAGGACGGGTTCCCCGACGTGACGCTCGGCGTCGACTACATCTTTACCGGCGAGGCCAAGAACCGGGCGATCGCGGAGAGCGGGGATGATCCTGTTTTGTTCTCGGTTGGGGTCAACCTTCCGATCTGGCGGAAGAAGATCGATGCGTCGGTGCGTCAGGCGGTCGCCAAGCGCCGTTCGATGACGCACCGGCGGGCGGACACCGCGAACCGGATTGCGGCTGACGTGCGAAGGGCGTGGGTCGATCACACGGACGCGGATCGACGCGTGCGTCTGTACGAGGGCTCGTTGATCCCAAAGGCTAACGAGTCTCTTCGAGCTTCGCTCGCGGGCTTCCGGGCGGGAGACGTGCGGTTCCTCGACCTCTTGGACACGGAGCGAACCCTCCTCGAGTTTGCGATATCCGCCGAGCGGGCCCGGGCGGAGCGGGGCAAAGCCCTTGCGCGCCTCAGCGCGTTGGTCGGCCGACAAGTCCCTACGCACTCGGCTTCCGAATCCACAAGCGATAGCGACCAGGAGGACGGACGATGAACGGTGCCCCGAGAACGACCAAAACATTTGATTCCGACTCGATTCGAAAAGCGGCCACGGTGGTCTGGAGTCACGCGTCCGCGGGAGTCGCGGTGTTGTTGATCATCGGTGCGCTGTTCCTCGGCTATCACTGGGGGAAGCCCCCGGTGTCGCCGGAGACGACTTCATCCGCTTCCGATGACGCTGGTGTCGGCAAACCTCAACTGTACACCTGCTCCATGCACCCGAGCGTCCGTCTCCCTGACCCCGATGCGAAGTGCCCCATCTGTTTCATGGAACTCATCGCGGTTGCCAACGATTCCGGAGGGGAGGGCAGCGAGCGTCGGATTGTCATCGATGAAGCGGCGGTGAAGCGCAGCGAGATCGAGACGGCGACGGTTGGGCGGATGTTCCCGACGGCCGAAGTCCGTCTGTACGGTCTCGTCACCTACGACGAGACCTCGGTGGCACGAATGACGGCGTACTTTCCGGGGCGTCTCGACCGACTCTTCATCAATTTCGTCGGGATCGGGGTGACCGAAGGCGATCACGTCGCAGAGATCTACAGCCCCGACTTGCTCTCCGCCTTCGAAGAGCTGCGGCAGGCGGTCGCGGCAGTGGGCACAGGCGACGGAGCGGCCTCGCTCGCTGGCCAGGTTGCGCGGGACACGCTTGCCGCAAGCCGCGACAAGCTCCGACTGTTCGGACTCACCGAAGAGCAGATCCAGGCGGTGGAGAGCGGCGAGTTCAACGGCGACAGCTTCACTATCTACTCGCCGATCACCGGTGTCGTCACCCACCTAGGTGCGCTCGAGGGTGACTACGTTCAAACCGGAGAGCCGATCGCCACGGTGGCGAATCTCGACCGCGTGTGGCTCGACCTCGAGGCGTACGAGTCTCAGCTCTCGCTCCTTAGCTGGGGGCAAGAAGTCCGCTTCGAAGTGGAGTCGTATCCCGGCGAACGCTTTGTCGGCCATATCACCTTCATCGCACCCGTGGTCGACAAGAAGACTCGAACCGCCGCAGTTCGCATTGCCGTGGCTAACGATGACCGGAAACTGAAGCCGGGCATGTTTGCCTCGGCGGTCGCTCGTCCCCGGATTGCAACCGGTGGGGTCCTCGTCTCTGACGAGTTTGCCGGCCGCTGGGTCAGTCCCATGCATCCGACCATCGTCAAGGACGGCCCCGGCCAGTGTGACGTGTGCGGAATGGACCTGGTGACAGCGGAGTCGCTGGGAATCGTGGGGGACCCGTCGTTGGTCGTCGAACCCATCGTGATTCCACGCACCTCTGTGTTGTTCACTGGCGTTCGATCGGTCGTCTACGTTCGAGTGCCCGACACGGAGAGGCCCACCTACGAAGGGCGCGTGGTCGTTCTCGGCCCGCGGGCTGGGGAGTACTACACCGTGCGATCCGGACTCGAGGTCGGTGAAGAAGTGGTGACTCGCGGAGCATTTCGGATCGACAGCTCCATGCAGATCGCGGCGAAGCCGAGCATGATGCTGCCGGCCGGCGGGGGCGGCGGAGTTCACCTTCATGAGGCCGGAAGCAAAACCGGTGCGGCGGTTCCCGAGACGTTCATGTTTGGGATCAAGCCCGTGTACGCGACCTGTCTCGACGCGCAGGAGGCGCTCGCTACGGACGACCTCGAGTCCTACCGCTTAGCCGAGCAAGACGTCGCGACAGCGGTGGGTCTCGTCGAAGTGGTCGGTCTCTTTGGATCGAACTTGGGGGAGTGGCGACGAGTCGCGGCCAAGCTTCGCTTCGACAAGCCGGCCGCATCGATCGGGGAAGCGCGGCTCCGCTTCAAGCAGATGGCCGAAGCAGTGGTCATGCTTGAGCGACACTTCGGTCACTTCGGAAGCGACAGTTGGTTTCTCGCGTACTGCCCGATGGCGTTCGACGGCGCCGGGGCCGAGTGGATGCAGCGTGGGAAGCAAATCAGCAATCCCTACTTTGGCGCCGCCATGCTTCGGTGCGGGGAGATCCGCGATGAGTTTCCGCCCAAGAAACTCGACGAGCACGCCGACGGGGAGGGGCCGCGATGAGTGCGCCCCGCTCAGAACCGCGCGGTCCCGTCAGCACGATCATTCGACTTTGCTTGGAGCAGAAGCTCGTCGTACTACTCATCACGCTCGGCGTTCTGACGTGGGGAGTCCTCGTTGCCCCGTTCGATTGGAAGATCGGCGACTTGCCGAGAAGCCCGGTGCCGGTCGACGCGATCCCGGACATCGGAGAGAACCAACAGATTGTGTTCACGCCGTGGATGGGGCGGAGCCCGCAAGACATCGACGATCAGGTCAGCTATCCGCTGACCGTTGCTCTGCTCGGAATCCCAGGCGTCAAAGACATTCGAAGCTACTCGGTCTTTGGCTTCTCGACGATCTACGTCGTCTTCGATGACCAAGTCGAGTTCTATTGGTCGCGCTCTCGCGTCCTCGAGAAACTGAGTTCTCTTCCCGCTGGCACTCTTCCTCCCGGAGTTTCACCTGCCCTTGGCCCCGACGCGACCGCTCTCGGCCAAGTATTCTGGTACACGTTGGAGGGGCGAGACCCGGAGGGGAATCCGACCGGAGGGTGGGATCTCGAGGAGCTTCGCTCGATTCAAGACTTCACGGTTCGTTATCAACTGGCCGGGGTCGAGGGTGTCAGCGAAGTGGCGTCGATCGGAGGGTTCGTCCGCGAGTACCAAGTCGACGTCGACCCCGATGCCATGCGCGCGGCGGGGGTAACGCTGGCGCAGGTGATCACCGCTGTTCGCAAGAGCAATCTCGACGTCGGTGCGAGAACGATGGAGGTCAATCGCGTTGAGTACATTGTGCGTGGGCTCGGTTTCATCCAGAGCGTCGCCGACCTGGAGCAGACCGCGGTCGTTGCGCGCGACGGCATTCCGATTCTCATCGGAGACATTGCCAAAGTCGCGCTCGGGCCGGCCGCGAGGCGAGGTGCTCTTACGAAGGCGGGAGAGGAAGCGGTCGGCGGAGTCGTGGTGGTTCGCTACGGCGAGAATCCCATGGCGACCATTCAGAGGGTCAAGGAGCGGATCGCGCAGGTCGCGACGGGACTGCCAAGCAAACTTCTCGCAGACGGAACCGAGAGTCGCGTCACGGTCGTCCCGTTCTATGACCGAAGCGGGCTGATCGAAGAGACGTTGCAGACCTTGAATTCTGCCATTGAGCAGCAGATCTACGTCACGATCATTGTCGTGGTTCTCATGCTACTTCACCTGCGAAGCAGTCTCCTGATCGGCGCCATGCTTCCGATCACGGTGTTGATGACCTTCATCGGCATGAAGCTCTTTCGAGTCGACGCCAACATTGTCGCGCTGTCGGGGATCGCCATCGCCATCGGAACGATCGTCGACATGGGAATCGTCCTGAGCGAGAACATCCTGCGACGGTTGGACGAGGCCGATCCAGATCAGCCGAGTCTAGACGTTGTGCATCGCGCGTCGGCCGAAGTCGGCGGAGCCGTTCTCACGGCGGTCGCGACGACGGTTGTCGGCTTCCTCCCGGTGTTCGCGATGGAGGCGGCGGAGGGCAAGCTGTTCAAGCCGCTTGCCTACACCAAGACGTTTGCTCTCATCGGATCGATCATCGTCGCGCTGACGATTTTGCCGTCGGCCGCTCACGTCCTCATGGGAATGCGGATCAAGGCGAAAGCGGTCAGGACCATCGCTGGAGCGGCGTTGATTCTTGTCGGTGGCTGCCTCGCCTTTTGGGTCGACGCGTTCATCGGAGTACTCGTCAGTGCGCTTGGGGTGTTCTACCTAGGGCGGGCGGCGTTGCCACCGATCGTCGTGCGAGGCCTCGAGATCTCGGGTTGTTTCGTAGCGGCGATTTCCGTGCTCGTGGTCCTTGCCGGGGCGTGGGAGCCGCTCGGTCCCGAGGCCGGGGGGGTCGGCAACGCGCTGTTTATCGCTGCGATCGTCGGTCTACTTCTCCTCGTCTTCGGTGTGGTGCGGCTATTGTTTCCACATGTTCTTGGATGGGCACTGCGTCACAAGTTCGTGGCGCTACTCCCGGCCGTGTTCATCGTGTTGTTCGGCCTGACGACTTGGCTCGGATTTGATCGTGTTTGGTCGTGGATTCCGGATTCGGTTCGACGCAACTCGGTGGTGGTCGATGTTGCGCACTCGTTTCCAGGGCTGGGAAGCGAGTTCATGCCGAAGCTCGACGAAGGATCGTTCCTTTACATGCCCTCCACCATGTTTCACGCCTCCATCGGGGAGGCGAGCGAGATCCTGGCCGATCTGGACCGCCGGATCATGAGTGTTCCGGAGGTGGAGATGTCGGTGGGGAAGATCGGCCGGGCGGACAGCCCCCTGGATCCCGCGCCCATCTCCATGATCGAGACGATCATTGAGTACAAGGACGAGTACTTGACCGACGACAAAGGGCACCGGCGCACCTTTGCATTCGACCGAGAGCGGGACGAGTTCGAGAGGGACTCGAGTGGAGAGCTCATTCCCGACGATGATGGAAAGCCGTATCGCCAATGGCGAGACGAGATCCAATCACCGAAAGACATCTGGAATGAAATCCTCGCCGCCGCCGACATGCCGGGGGTTACGGGAGCTCCCAAGCTCCAGCCGATCGAGACGCGAATTGTCATGCTGCAATCGGGGTTTCGGGCACCGCTGGGGATCAAGGTTTACGGCCCCGATCTCGAGAGCATCGAGTCCTTCGGGTTGCAACTCGAGCGGTGGCTCAAAGAAGTTCCTTCGGTAGAACCGTCCTTCGTCTTTGCCGATCGAGTCGTCGGGAAGCCCTATCTGGAATGGGACATCGACCGAAGAAGGATCGCGCGCTACGGCATTCAAGTGGCCGACGTGCAGGAGGTCATCGAAGTCGCCATCGGAGGAAAGCCACTGACAATGACGGTCGAGGGTCGAGAACGGTACCCCGTCCGGGTTCGTTATCTACGTGAGCTACGTGACCAACCTGAAACGCTGGGCGACATCTTGGTCCCCTCACCCAGCGGCGTACAAGTGCCACTGCGAGAGTTGGCGACCCTTCAATATCGGCGTGGTCCTCAGATGATCAAGAGTGAGGACACCTTCCTGGTCGGCTACGTGCTGTTCGACAAGAAGGAGCGGGTGGCAGAGGTGTCGGTCGTGAAGGAGGCGCAGGCTTTCCTCGATCAGAAGATTCAGGCGGGTGAGCTCGAAGTTCCGGCTGGGGTGAGCTACGAGTTCGCGGGGGCGTACAAGAATCAGGTGAGGGCAGCCGAGCGGCTGAGCATTGTTCTTCCTCTCGCCTTGGTGGTGATCTTCCTGCTCTTGTACTTCCAGTTCCAGCGCGTCGGAGTGACGTTGATGGTATTCAGCGGTGTGTTCGTTGCGTGGGGTGGGGGTTTCACCATGCTGTGGTTGTACAGCCAGCCGTGGTTCCTCGACATCGACTTGTTTGGCACCAACCTCAGGGAGCTCTTTCAGGTTCGTCCCTTCAACTTGAGCGTCGCCGTGTGGGTCGGCTTCTTGGCTTTGTTCGGTATCGCCACCGACGACGGCGTCATCATGGCGACCCGGATCGACCAGTCCTTTCGTGATGACCGGCCGAGTACTGTCGATGCAATTCGCAAGAGTGTGGTTTTCGGCGGGAATCTGCGAATTCGCGCGGCGGTGATGACCAGCGCAACCACAATTCTGGCTCTCTTGCCGGTGCTCACGAGCAATGGCCGAGGCGCTGACATCATGATTCCCATGGCCATCCCCACCTTCGGTGGGATGGTCGTCGCATCGATCACTTGGTTCGTCGTTCCCGTTCTCTACTGCAGTGCCAGTGAGTGGAAGCTTCACCTGAAAGGGTTCGGCGCAGCGAGCGAAGTCGAAGAGCCCAACGCCAAAGAAGGAGTTCAAGAATGATTTGGATCACCTTGGTTCTCAGCCTGGCCACGTTCTCTGGACAAGAATTCGGGGTCGCAAGATCTGCGACTGCCATGAACGATTCCTGTCCGGTGGCGAAAGAGGCGATCGATGGACGGACCTTCGCAACCTACGCCGGGAAGACGGTGGGGTTCTGCTGCCCCGGCTGCGTGAAGATGTTCGACACATGGTCGCCGCAGCGTAAGTCCGCGTTCATCGGACCGGCCTCGAAGCAAGTCGAGCCGAAGCAAGCGGAGCCGAAACGTGACGAGCCGAAACGTGACGAGCCCAAGGAGGTGGCGGAGAAGACTTCGAATCCGTGGACCGAGCCGTACTCGCTGAGCACTTGTGCCGTGTTGGGAACCGAACTGGGATCGATGGGGGATCCTGTCATCAAGGTCCAGGACGGTCGAGAAGTTCGCTTCTGCTGCTCGGGTTGTGTCCCGCGATTCGAAGCCGACCCCAAACCGTTTCTCGAAAAGGTCGATGCTCGGATGGTCAAGGACCAACGTGCGGTCTACCCTCTCGATCGCTGTGTGGTCACGGACGTTCCGCTGGTTGCGGAGGGAAGAGACGTGGGTCTGGATGTCGTCTACGGCAACCGGCTGTTCCGCGTGCGTGATTCTGGCGCCCGGCGGCAGTTGCTCGCCGATCCCAAGACGTTCGTCGTCAAGCTGGACGCGGCGGTCGTGGCCGCCCAGCGGAAGAGCTACCCGCTTGATGTGTGTATCGTGACCGGTAGCGAGTTGGGGTCGATGGGAGAGCCGACGGAGTTGATCGTGGCCGGACGCCTGTTCCGGTTTTGTTGCGGTGGTTGTGATTCAACGGTACTCGCGGACCCGCGTCCCTTCATCGAGAAGGTGGATGCCGCCCGTGCCCGCAAGTAGCCGCTGCCCACGACGAGTTGCTCGTCGTTAGAACGAAACGATTGTCGGGTGGATTTGTGCTCGCTGAGATGCCAAGAAATGTCGTAGGTGTGTGAACGTTTTCTTTTGTTTTGAATCCGGGAGTGATCAGCCGAAATCCATGGAACAGCCTAGAGACTCTAGTGATGCCAGTGTTGACTCCGAAGCGGGCGGGCGGGCCCGGGGTGGTGTTCGGGAGGGGGCGTGGCGGACTGCGTTCGTAGCCATTCTCGCTCTCCTGGGCCTACCCATCGCGGGGCATGCACAGGATCCCGGCACGGACAGCAAGCTCGTGGAGTACGAGTTGACCATCGGAGCGATGGATCGAGCTCCCGCCGGCGAGACGGTCGAGTCCCTTACCATCAACGGCGGAGTGCCGGGACCCACCCTCTATTTCACCGAGGGAGACCGGGCGCGCATCACCGTCCGCAACGCGCTTCCGAAGGAAGAGACCTCCATCCACTGGCACGGGTTACTGCTGCCCAACGCGATGGACGGTGTCCCCTACCTCACGACGCC
>JAJFFE010000272.1 GCA_021776775.1 Planctomycetota bacterium
CGCGAGGATCTCTTCTATCGATTGAACGTGATCAATCTGCTGCTGCCGCCGCTGCGCGAGCGGCGCGAAGATATTCCGCTCCTGGCTCAGCACTTCGTCGATAGCCTGAACGCGGAAGAAGGCACTGAGAAGCAGCTCACCAACCCGCTGGTCTCCGCGCTGATGATCCACGACTGGCCCGGCAACATTCGCGAACTCCAGAACGAGATTCGCCGCATTTCCGCTCTGGGGGGTCAGTACCTCAAAGTCGACGATCTCTCGCCGCGCATCACCGCCGGGAACACCACAGGCGCGCCATCGTTCAGCCTCGACTTCGTACTCGAACATGGCTCTCTCAAGACTGCCGGCGAGTCGTGGGAAAAGATGATCCTGCAAGCGTCGCTGAAGAGATTCGGTGGCAACAAGGCGCAGGTGTGCGCAAAGCTCGAGATCCCCAAGACGACCCTGTACGCCAAGCTCAAGCGCTACGGCCTTCTCGAGACATAGACGTTCTCCGCCGCACCCCTTCAGATCCATTGTGACATCGTCGATCCAGGTGTAACGTTTCGGTTACAGGAGGATCCATGGACTCGAAGGCGCGCTCCCGCCCGATCACGATCGACGCCCGCTACGCCCTGCGCCGCGTCCTCAGCCAGTCGCGTCGCAGCCGGGTGTTCCTCGCCGAGGACGTTCTTGGATCGAACCGGGAAGTCGTGATCAAGGTCCTGGATCCGCCGCCGCGAGCAAGCGGGTCTCGCGCCCTTGAACCGTTCGCGGACCGCGTCGCGATACTTCACCCTAACATCAATCCAGTAGTAAACTTCGGTGTCGTGAAGCGAATTGAGTCGACGACCGACACCGCGCCTACCGATCCGGCCTCGATTCCTACGGAACTGCAGCCGAAAGTGGGCGATCTCTTTCTCGCGTTTCCCTACGTGCGCGGGGGAGACCTCTGGGAGTTGAGCCAACGGTTTCTAGCGACGAAACCGACGAGCGAAGCTCTGGACCTCTGGCTGACAGGTGTGTCCCTTCAGATACTGGAGGGGCTGCGAGCCCTACACGATCTCTCGCGCCTTCACTACGACTTGAAGCCCGAACACGTTCTGGTGTCGGAACCGGGGCTCCTCGCCGACGACATCGCGCAGCTCGTGCTCATCGATCTCGGACTCTCTGATCGCCTGTCGACTCCGCTCGGAAACCGAATTCGCGGCACCCGCCCGTTCATGGCCCCCGAGGTTTTGACGTCGAGCATCGTCGACCACCGGATCGACCTCTACAGCTTCGGAGCAACTCTTTACCACTGCCTGTCGGGTGGAGCACTGCTCCCGCTGCCACAGGAAGACGACGAGGACTCTCCGCTCAACAGCAGCCCCTTCGCGGCTCCCGAGAGCTGGCCCCACCTCGCCGATCTGAAGCCCGAGTTACCGGAATTCTGGAGCAGCTCGATTCACCGACTGCTCTCGCGCAATCCCGACCAACGGCACGCAAGTGCGGCGGTCCTTGTCGCCGAAATTCAAGCCCGTCCCGCCGCGCGCGGCCTACGCGAGATTCCACCGCCCCGCTGGCCGATCGAGCACGGAATCGGACAAGAGCGAGAATTCGACTACGTCGCTCGTGAGCTCGAGAAACTTCAATTCGGCGAGCACGACTCGGGAATCCTTCTGCTCAACGGAGAGGTTGGGGTTGGCCGGCGAGCGGTCGCGCGCCGCCTCGCGGACCTTGCGGTGCTTCAAGGGATCGAGCTGATCCAAACCCAGTGTGGCGATCAGATCGAGCCACCGCTCGCGCCGTTGGTTCGCATCCTCAAGCAGATCAGGAATAGCCACGGCATCTCGTCGAACCTGATCACGTCCCTCGAGCACTACGTGCGCTGGATCGATTTGGGCCAACACCCCCCGGAAGAGCACACTCCCCGTCTTCGCGAACGGTCACTCGAACACCGCCGGTTCATCGGCGGCCTGGCGCAACTTGTCGCGAGCCTGTCCGCCGAGTCGAGTTACCTGATCGTCATCGAAGACCTTCATCGCGCCTCCCCCGAACTCATCGAAATCCTCGGCTTGATCAGCCAGCAGATCGCCCCAGAGGCGAATTTGGACGTGGTGCCGTCGGAGGAGGAGCCCAAACCTGTCCCCCGCGTGCTGCTGCTCGGAACAGTCGATGACTCGGCTAAGGATGCGAGTACCCACCCGGTCCGAGACCGAACCTTGACCATGGCCAGTCTCGAACGACAACCTGGCGTTTCCCGCGTGGTACTCAAGCCGCTAAACCCTCGTCGCGCGAGCGAGCTGCTGCGCGACACGCTCGGGCCATTTCATATTCCGTCGGGAGTCTTGAACTCATTACACGCCGCGGCCCGGGGCATGTCTCGCACGTTGCTATCGTCACTGAGAGAGGCGCAGCTCTTCGGGTTCCTGGAACGCACCGAGCACGGCTGGCTTTGGAACGGCCCCAACGACGCTCCGAGCGCTCTCGACATGAAGCGGAAAGAGGAAGCAGCAAGCTTGAGTGTTGCCGCGCAGTCGGCGCTGCTCTTGATGACGATTGTCGGCGACGACGTAGACGAGCTCGCGTTTCGCGATGGCTGGACGGCCATATGTCGCGACATCGGACCCGACCACGACGATCCTTTCCCCGACGCCGACACGATCTTAGAAACTCTGTCGCAACACGGCTGGGTCGAACGGAGGCCGCGCTCGAACGCGCTGACTCTACGCCGTTCAATTCCAGAACTCGAGACTCACGATCTACGACGAGCCGTGCTGCGTTCGTTTGCCACGACATCGTTACAGCGAAACAGCCACAACCCGTACGCGGCGATTCGACTGTTCGCGGAGGCCGGCGACCTGGACGCGATCGCGCCTCTTCTCCCACGGGCTGTCGATGGTCTCCGCGCCGCATACTGTGACCCCACGACGATCGAGCTACTCGAGGATCTGATTCGCCGTGGCGTGAAAGTCAGTGCCGAACTCCAACTCGAACTCGCTAGCGCCTTGATCGAACTCGGCCTCGTTGCGGCAGCGCGCGAGAGGCTCGACGAGATTCTCGACGAAGACTGCACTCCAGCCACCGAGGCGAAGGTTCGCATCGCTTCGGCGCGCCTGTTGAGGCGCGACGGAGAGTGGTCGCGCGCTCGTCAACGGTTAGCAGAAGCGCTCTCGGTACTCGAAGCCACTCAGGAGCCCGCCGAACTCATCCGCGGAGAAGCGCTCCTCGAACTCGGCACCATCGAAGCAGCCGAGGGGTTGACTGACGCGGCAATCGATGCGGCGCTCAGGGCCGAAGAGCAAGCCGGCCTGGACCCTTCCGAAGAGCTCTTGGCGTTGCGGTGCCGCATTCGCCTATTCCTGCACGATCGATACGTCCAACAAGGTCTGTCAGAGCGAGCTCAAACGGCCATCACATCTCTCCTGGAAGAAGCCGGACCGACGCTGCAACCTTCGTGGCACGCGCGCCTCTTGGACCGACTTGCGCTCTTCGAATACAAGCACGGACGCTACGAGCAGGCGCTCGAACACTGGGGAACGACGCAGACCGCGTGCGAATCCATGGGAGACACCCTCTCACTCGCGAATACCCTTTCCAACCTTGGCCGGGTCCACACGAACCGAGGCGACCTCGACCTCGCCACCCGTTACTACCAGCGAAGCCTCACGTGCCTCCATCAGCTCGACCACCGCCACGGGATCGCGGTCACCCACAACAACATGGGTCAAGTTCTCAAGCTTCGCAATCGACTCGACGACGCCGAAGCGTGCTTCCGGCGGGCGCTACAAATTTGGGGAGACATAGGACAACAGGACAGCCTTCAAGCCCTGGCGCTCAACAATCTTTCCGAGCTCTTGATGTACCGAGGCGACTACGCACGCGCCCTAGAGCACTCGCTTCGTGCGCTGGAAATCCGAAAAGCACTCGAAAACCCGACCGACATCGCGTTCTCCTACTATCGACTCGCGAAGATCTATCGCAACCAGGGCGAGCTAGACCGGGCTGCCGACTACGCCGAGAAGTCACTCGAGATCAGACGCGGACTCGGAGACAAGAATAGCCTGGCGTTCTCGCTGCAGATTCTGGGTGAGCTTCACATCTTGCGCGGCCGATACTTCGAGGGCTTCCGATGTATGCGGCAGAGCCAGTCCAACTTCGACGCTGTGGGAAACAAACTCGGTCGGGCGACACTCTTGATTTCGTTCGCAACGACGTACTGCGAGATCGGGGCGTTCGAAGAAGCCGAGGACGCCGCGATACAAGCACGGGAACTGGTCAAGGACCAGGAAGCCCACCTCGCTGGAGTAGCGACCACAGTCCTCGGAAGGATACGACTGGCGAGGGGAGCGCTCTCCGAAGCAGAGTCAAGCCTCAGCGAGGCAGAGCAACACTTCCGCAGCCACGGTGGACGACGCGAACTCGCGGAAGCGCTGCTCGTGAAGGCAAGGCTCACGCAAGAAATCGGGCATCGCGAACGTAGCGAGACGGCACTCGCCGAAGCGTACGCGCATATCGACGAGCTCGGCTTACTGGACCTCACTCCGACGTACTATCGACTGCGCGGAGAGCTTCTGGGGCTACAGCCGCAACCGGATTTGCGAGTCGCGGAAAAGCTTCTGGAACGCGGACTGGAAGAGTCTCGCCGCCTCGGTCTCGCGGCCGAGACGTGGCGCATCCTTTTCGCCCTGGCGAACATCGCCTTAGAGCTAGGTCGTCCGAACGAAGCCCACGAATACGCCGCCGAAGCACTGGACCTGCTCCGCGATCTCCAGACGCGCATCCCCGCCCCGTTCAACGACGAATTCCTGAACACCCCTGGGCGCGCGGAGTCGATTCGAAACTGGGAGTCGCGACTCGCCGAGTCGGCGCCCAGCTCTCCCGCGGACGACACGGACGACCCTCCGCGAGTGGCTCCCTCGTCGCGCCAGAGCGCTCGTTCCGTTGCTGGCGACGATCCCGTGGCATCCCAAACGCTGACAACCGACCTTCTCCGCTTACAGGACATCACTCTACTCCTCGCCACCGAGCGAGACCCGGAGACGCTACTCCAACGCATCCTGGACGCAGTGATCGAGCTCTTCCAAGCAGAACGCGGTTACTTGATCCTGATCGACGGCGACGATCACGTCATTCGAGCCGCCAGGAACGTCGATCGTGAAGAAGTCGACCGACCGGAGTTCAAGTACTCACAATCGATCGCTCGCGAAGTCGCGCAGAGCGGTCGGATCTTCGTGACCAACGATGCTCAAAATGACGACCGACTCACGGACACTCAGTCCGTACACGACCTCCGCCTGCAAGCGATCGCGTGCTTCCCACTCGAGTCGCTACGAAACCGACTCGGCGTGATCTATCTCGAGAACCGCTTTCGCAAACAGCTGATCCCGGACGACAAGATCCCTCTACTCGAAGCGTTCTCGAGTCAGGCCGCCGTGTCACTCGCCAACGCATTGCTCATCGCCGAAAACGAAAGCAAGCGAGCGGAACTGGAGAAGTCAAAACTACGCATCGAACAACTGAACGAAGCGCTGGAGCATCGAGTCGAAGAACAGAGTCGCCAGCTGGAGTACGCGCAGCTCGAGATCCGCCGTAAGCAGAACCAACTCGAAGATCGTTTCCAGTTCCACAACATCATCGGCGCCTGCCCGCAGATGCAGCAGCTGTACCGAGTGCTTGATCGAGTAGCCGGAACCGATCTGCCGATCCTCATCGAGGGAGAGAGTGGTACTGGCAAAGAGTTGGTGGCGCGCGCACTTCACTATCACGCCGACAACCATCGGTCGGAGAAGCCGTTCATCTCTGAGAACTGTGGTGCCGTCGCGGAGTCTTTGTTCGAGAGCGAGTTGTTCGGTCACGTGCGGGGATCGTTCACCGGCGCCGACCGAGACCGCCAGGGCCTGTTCGCATTGGCGGAGAGCGGAACCCTGTTCCTCGATGAGATCCACGAGCTCTCCCTCGGCGTTCAGCGAAAGCTGCTGCGTGTCTTGCAGGAGAGCGAGTACCGCCCTGTCGGCTCGACGGAGTTCGTGAAGTCGAACGTCCGCCTGCTTTCGGCATGCAACCAACCCCTCGCGCAACTCGTTCAGAATGGAGACTTCAGGGAAGACCTCTACTACCGCCTGAATGTGATCAAGATTGAACTCCCGCCCCTGCGCGAACGAGGAAACGACGTCATACTCCTCGCCCGGCACTTCCTCGAACGCGTCGTGGAATCGGAGTCCCTCGGACCCAAAGAGCTCAGCCCAGCGGCGCTGAGATCCCTGCTGTCCTTCGACTTCCCCGGAAACGTAAGGGAGTTGAGCAACTTGGTCGAAAAGGCAGCAGTGCTTTCACCCCATAGAGAAATCCAACCCGATGATCTATTCGTCGGCGGAGGAGCCCCCGAAAGCAGCCAGTCTGAAATTTCGATCGAGAGACCACTGGTCAATCTCCCACTCCGCGAGGCAAAGGAGGCGTTCCAACAACGCTATTTGGAGGGACTTCTGGAACAGAACGACGGCGTGGTCGCGCGCGCAGCCCGTGCCGCGGGCGTCACCAGGGAATCGCTCCACCGACTGCTCAAGAAGCACGGGCTCAGGTGACGACAAGAAAGTGCACGGGAATGCGACGTCGCGCTAGTTGCGAGCAGAGCAAGAGCGCCTATAATCGTCGTTGGGCATAGGTACATACGTCAGCGTTCCTGGGGCCACTCCCAGCGTTTGAGCGGTAGAGCTCGAGCGATCGTACGAAGTGAACCCTGAAGTCCAAGACTCTTTGCGTGTCGGAGAACATGTGACCAGGCCGATAGCCAATACGACGAGCTCGCGATTACTCGCTACTCCAATGCTTGCGGCAACGACGCTCAGTCTTGCCGTGTTCATGCTCGGCCTAGTCTCCTTTGGCGTGCTGCGCGTCTCGGCGTTCGACCCCGACGCCCCCCCGTTCACCGTGATTACCAACGATGGCGAGACGATCGAAATCCTCGACTACATCGTCGTCGATATTAACGACCCCAACGTCTTCCGGCTCGAAGCGACCGTCGACGGCGACGCCGTCGGCGAAATGACGGTCTCCGCTGGCGAGACCGTGAACTTGCTCGTCGACTCCAGCGCGATCAGCCATGGCTCGAATCAGTTCGAAGTCACCGCACGCGACCTGTACGGGGAGATCGTCGCCACCGCAAGTATCGGCCTCGTCGTCGAACACCCCACACTTTCCACGACCGTGGTCGAACACGCCGATGGCACCCGAGACCTGGAATTCACGTTCAAGGGGTTGGACGACGATCAAATCTTCGCGATCTATCTCACCCCGAACACGGACCCCGAGTACTCGAGCGATTACGACGTACTGACGCCGGGTGATCTCTCAGCCAGTGTGGTTGCCGAAATGGGCGTGTTCCCGGAAGAGTACTCGGCCGAATCGCTGAACGCCGTCGTCGAACTCGACCCCGTGAGTAGCGAGACGACGATCCACCTGGTGCTCCTGACGTTCCAGTACGGTCAGTGGAGAGCCTCGAATGCCACGACCGTAACGGTGACGCCGGCCCCGGCCGTCGCGGCCCCGACCAGCGCGCCGAAGTAGCGATCCACGTTTGCCAAGATTCTCCCCGGATATGCGCACGCACCGGCTCTCCCCTATGTCGAGGTCGGTGCCCGGTCAGTTATCTCCGCTGATCTCATCCGCACGACGCGCCGGGTTTGAAACCGTGGCCTAGCGGCACTTACACCGTCCGTTGAGCTAGCCGTCCAAGACCTGGCCAACCAAGCCGCCACGATAGCCCCGTTTCCGGCCCCGGGCCGATACGACCCGTCGGCGACGGAATCCGCACCCGCTCGCTAAGCCCCACGCGACGCGGCAGTAGGGGCAAACCTCGGGCGCCAGCCCTCGCGGGTCCCTCTGTTGCATCTTCTATTCTTCGAGACCCGACCGTCGTGAGTGTAATAACTAAGGTACATAGCAACGCCTACTGTATCTGAAACCTCACAGCGCCGACCGAGTCACTCCACAACGCAATCAAACACAAGATCCTACAAGTGCGGAGCTTACGTCCGAGTTTCTCGGAACTCTAATTTGGCTCCACGTTTGCAACCTAAGCTCAAGTCCGCCAACAACGTAACGGACCCTGGGCGACGCAGGAGGCCCGATTTTGAAGACCTTCGCAGATCGAGTTCAAACGGTGATCACTTCCCTCAAGGGAAGCAAGACACTCGCGTATGACGATGCCCTCTCCGCATTGCCGGAGATCGGTGAAAGCCCGAAGCACTTCGACGACTTCGTAAAGCAACTCCATACCGCGAAAGCCGAACTGATCGACGACGCCGCCAGCGCCGCCGGACGCCGGGCCCCGACAGCCAAGAACAAGGAGAGCGAGGACCTCGCAATCCGTACCCTTGATGATCCGGTCCGCATGTACTTCGGCCAGATGTCTCGGATCCCGCTGCTGACTCGCGAAGAGGAAATCCTCTACGCCATGGGGATCGAAGAGTCCCGGATCCGTCTCAAGAGACTGATCTACCAAACGGCGGTGGGCCAAGAGCGGGCGATAGAGCTCCTCGAACAGATCGACGCACATACGGAGCTCGTCGAAAAGTCGCTCGACCTCAATCTCTCTCGTAAGGGCGATCGCAGCCTCTTCTACGAGCGACTCGCCAAGGAGCTCCCGACCCTTCGCCGAAGCCTCGGAGAGAACCGGCGGGACTTCGCCGAGCTCCAAGCAATCCCGCTGCGGGACGAGGACCAGCGATCCAAGGTGGAACGTCGCCTCACGCGGCGCATCGCACGGGTAGTCAAGAAGCTTGAGTCATACGACGTCAAAATGAAGTTCCTCACGCGCTGGCAAGCAGAGGCGGTCAAGCTCGGTAAGAAGCTCGACCGAATGCTCCCGGGTCTGCGCGTCAAGTCGCGAACGAGCGAGCAGCCGGAGTTCGACGACTACAACCAAGCGACGCTCGAACCGTACGCTGGATTCGTCGAACGAAGCCATGAGATCAACCGCGAGTTCCTGCGCTACGAAGAGGCGAAGGGCAACCTGTCGTCGGGAAACCTCCGCCTAGTAGTAAGCGTCGCCAAGAAGTACCGCGGCCGCGGACTCTCGTTCCTCGATCTGATCCAAGAAGGTAACTCGGGGCTCATGCGAGCGTGCGAGAAGTACGAGCACCGCAAGGGCTACAAGTTTAGTACGTACGCAACCTGGTGGATCCGGCAAGCGATCTCACGAGCCATCGCGGAGAAATCACGCATGGTTCGCCTCCCGGTGTACATGTCCGAGACCATGTCGAAGCTCAACAGTCTCACGCGTGAAGCCCTCAACCGAACCGGACACAAGCCGGACCTCGAAGCGGTCGCGCATGAACTCGAAATCCCGGCGACCGAGCTGCAGAAAATCATCCGCATGTCTCGTAATCCGGTATCGCTTTCGAGCCCCATGGGTAGAGACGAAGACTCTTCCTTCGGCGATTTCATCCAAGACGAGCGCGAAGAGAGCCCGGACCAAGAGATCACCGCTCAAGCGCTGAAGGAGCGACTACGGTCGACGCTCGAGAGCCTTTCAATGCGCGAGCGCGAAGTCATCAAGATGCGATTCGGAATCGATCGAGATAGCACCTACACGCTCGAAGAGTTGGGCAAGAAGTTCAAAGTGACGCGCGAACGAATTCGTCAGATCGAAATCCGAGCGCTGAAGAAACTCAAACACCCGATTCGTGCGCGCGCACTCGAGGGGTTCCTCGATGACTAACGCAGCACCGAAACGAAACACAAAGAAACCAACCTGAACTCCTCTACGATTCGCGTGGCTGGGGTGATGCCCCCTCCGGTGAGCGGCGTTGTTCGAGCCCATTACGCTGCCATTCACCAAAGACCCGCTCAGCGGAGTGCCTCGGCCACGCGACCCCTTCTCTCTCCTGTTATCGATCGCGACTCAAAACTAGACCGTTGCGGAGCCTCTCTCTTACCCCCCCCGGGAGAGGCTCCTTTTTTCTTGTCTAGCGTCATTCCCTGAGGCCTAGAACATTGCTGGGACCGGAGACCCGCTTGTCGGGCCTGCGATCGAGAGTCGCCGGCACGCCTGACGATCCCCCGCAAAAGCGTCATCTGCGTCCCGCTAACGTTGAAAAGTCCCACACGAAGCGGAACGTGGATTGCGATCGCGCACGGCCGAGTGGATCATGGCGTGTAGTAAGCACATTGAAAAGTGTCACTTGCTACCCAAGGGCAACGTTTCAAGGACGAGATCGAACTCGCGCGTTTGGCAATGCGACCCCCTTTCGTGGGGATCCACGCCGGCGAGTGTCTCGGACGAAGTTGGAGGGCGTGCGATGGTATCGACCAAGAGTAGCGGCAATGCGTTGTCGGCAGTCTTGTTCGCGCTGATTCTCGCGACGATCGGAATCAGCGTGTTCTTGTTCTTCTTTGCGGGCGTCACGAAGGTTGCACCGGGCTCGGTTCCAGCCGGGAGCACGTCCGTCACAGAGGACGACTCGACGTTGGTCTCAGACGAGGGCAACACGGTCCAGGCGACCGAGTCGACGACCGACGAATCAGCCGCTACCGCGGGCGACCCAGACGCCAGCGGGCCGATCCGAATCTTCGGCACCGTGAAAGACGGGCTGGACACGCCACTTGCCAAGGCCTCGATTCTCGCCATTCGCCTGGGACCCGAAGTGGCCATCGAAGGCTCCCTCGAGGCCGTCTTGGAGCTATCTCGGACCCAACCCGAGGTTCTCAAGACTCTCCGCCTGGAGGGCCACGCCGCCGAAGCGCACACTGACGACACCGGGTCTTTCGAGCTCTCGATCGACCCCGGACCGGACGGGACGGAGCTCTTCATCGCGGTGTTGACCCGCCACCACTCGAATGACTCCCGAAGTTTCCAACTCGCGGCGACCGAGAAGAGTTACCGGATCGATTTCGTTATCGGAGCCGGCTTCGCGATCGACGGTATGGTTCGAGTCGAAGGCACGGGCGAGCCAGCCCCGGGGATGAAGGCTGTGGCTCGGCTGGTCGACCCGGACGAAGATCGGCCATTCGTCCTCATGACACGATCAGAATCGCACGACGCCGTTGTCGGCCAGGACGGCAGCTTCCAGATCACGGGGTTGCAGCCCGGCACCTACCAAGTCACGGTCACCAACAACAAGTCTAAGTTCGTGACACCTCCCATAGAACGCGCCCACCGAATCGATCTCAACCAAGACCAGCCGACGGCCAGCGCC
>JAJFFE010000273.1 GCA_021776775.1 Planctomycetota bacterium
GTGGGGCATCGGCTGGTTGCGCTGATGGGTGCGGCATCGTGCAAACGATGTGACGCGAACCGTGGCCACTCCCCGGCTTCGCAGGCGGAGTGTCTTTGCTGACGCATCGGGCTAGATCGCTAGTCGGTGAGGAACGCCTCGTCCGGACGGGATTCGCGTGGACCGGTCGATCGCGGGGCCGCGGGCTGCTCGATGCCGTTTCGCGGGATGCCGTGTCGCTCGGTACTGGGGTCGCGGCTCGCGCACTCTGGTTGGTTGATCGATGGGTCCTGACGACTTCCGCGACGCGGCGATCTTTGAACGCATGAACTCAGCTCCGAACTCCTGTTCCGCGTACCAAGCGTTATGTGTTGGGCAGAGGGCTCGCAGGTCAGTCTCGTCGTTCGAGCCGTCCTTGCTGAACGGAACGACGTGATCTATCTGAAGGCCAGTTCGCACACCACAGCGATGCTGATCAGAGCCGACGAATTCGCACCGATACCCGGCTTGGTGAAGCACGCGCTCACGTGTTTCACTTGGAATGTATCGGGATCGTTCCTTGGCCTCTGCAGAGTTTGAAGCGTCATCGCTGGGCGAAACCTCGTCCGGACGGGATGGCCCAGCCGCATCTCCGACAGGAATCACATAGCCTTCGCCAACATCCAATTGTCCCGCTCGCATGCGACGGAGTCGGGCACCCCGCTGCCCCTCGCACGGAACAGACTCGTTCACGCCCCGATGCGCCCGCCCGTCGTTCACACGCGTGCTTGTTTGCCAACCCGCAACCCGGGGACCAACCTCACTCCCGTGCCTCATAGTCGGTGGCGAGCCAGCGACTCGACCATCCCCAACCCACTGGTGTTCGAGCCACGCCACGATGCGCCCGCAACGATCATCCGCTGACGAAGCTGAGTCATGGCATGACTCCTTTCTGCTTCGCCTGTCGGATGAATCGATCGAGAGGTGGACTGCGGCGACCGACGCTGGCATCATGAAACCACGTCGCGCGTCACTACCGCGCAGCGGTTGAGTTCAGCTGCCCGCCGCAGTGGAGGATTTGTCATGGACGCGTCGCTGTGCGGCCGAGTTTTTTTGTCCGCCCGAGTCTCGTTAGCCACCCGGATGTCGTTGCGCTTCATTCTGGGGTGCGCCCTTCTCCTGACGTTACCGGGCTGCGTGATTCCGATCTTCTTGCGCGCGAAGCAGAACAGGATCGAGACGCACTCGCTCGACGGAGTGCCACTGGCCCGCCCCACGCTCCCCCGCGACGTGCGAATGGAGCGCGAACGGAACCTCGAGATAGCGCTAAAGAGCGCGGAGGTGTTTCCCAGCAATCTCGATAGCTTCATTTGGGTCGGACGAAGGACTGCGTACCTCGGTCGATACCACGAAGCGATCGGAATCTACACCGACGCCTTGGTCTACCATCCGGACTCCGCCGAGATACTGCGCCACCGGGGACACCGCTACATTTCGGTTCGGCGGTTCGGACAAGCGATCATCGACCTTTCGCGAGCGGCTGAACTCATCGAAGGACTCGAGGACGTGGTCGAGCAGGACGGTCTGCCGAACGCACGCGGCGTCCCGACGAGCACTCTTCACACGAACATCTACTACCACCTCGGTCTCGCGTACTACCTCACCGGTCAGTTCGACCTCGCCGCGGAGACGTTTACGCGCTGTCGAGCAAAATCGAAGAACCCGGACATGTTGGTGGCGACCCTGAATTGGGAGTGTGCCGCTCTAGCGCGCGCCGGTCGGGCCGACGAAACGACCGCGCTGCTGGCCGACGTCGATTCGGAGTGGGATGTCATCGAGAACCACGCCTATCACCAGTTGCTGCTGCTGTACCGAGGGGAGGTCGATCGCGACACGCTGCTCGAGGCCGCTCGCTCCGACGGCGAAGACGAGTCGATGCCGCAACTTAATTTCGCTTCGACGGCTTACGGAGTCGCAAACCACGCGTTGATCACCGGCGACTTGATGCTTGCGCAAGCGGTACTTCGCGAGATCTGTGCGACGGATGCGTGGCCCTCGTTCGGTGCGATCGCCGCGGAGGTAGAGCTGCACCGTCAGCCGGAGTGGCGACACGCACCGGAACCGGAACCGGAGATGGATTCGGATGAAGGCGACTCTGAAGACGACGACACCGAACACGGCGACTCGGACGATGATGCCAAGACCACTCGGGTCGTGCCGACTTCGCTCGAAGCGCTCAGTGCTTGATGCCGATGCGCCTCCTCTGCCTCGGTGACCTCCACCTCGGACGTCGGCCGCAAAACCTGCCGGACCGACTCGACGAGCTCGACCTGTCGGCCAGTGAGCTGACGCCCGCTCGGGGCTGGAGCGCATCCGTCGAGTGGGCGATCCGTCACAATGTCGACGCGGTGTTACTGGCCGGGGATGTCGTCGAATCCGAGAACCGGTACTTCGAGGCGTTGGGTCCGCTCGAACGTGGCGTTCACGATCTTCGCCGAGCCGGCATTGCCGTGCTCGCTGTCGCTGGCAACCACGACTCACAGGTCCTTGATCGCTTTGCCGATTCGCTCGAAGGCTTTCACCTGCTCGGTCGACGCGGCACGTGGGAGTCGACGGTCCTGCGGCGAGCCGATCAGAGCGTGCGCGTCTGGGGTTGGTCGTTTCCGAGCCGTCGCTACGAACACGACCCGACCGTGTCACTGCCGGCGGAGCCGGATGGCACTCCCTCGGTAGGTCTCTTGCACTGTCATCTCGACGTATCGTCGAGTGGCCACGCTCCGACGACCCGGCGAGCGCTGGCGTCGCTCGCGCCCGTCGCTTGGCTACTCGGGCACATTCACAAACCCGACGAGTTGGACTCGTCGCGACCGATCGGGTACCTCGGTTCGGTGGTCGGCCTCGACCCCACCGAGACCGGACGCCACGGTCCGTGGCTTCTCGAAGTGGACCGTCGCGGCGAGGTGCAGATCGAACAGTTGCCGCTTTCGCCGCTACGTTGGGAAGTCTGCGAACTTGATGTCGCGACGGTGCGATCCGAAGATGATTTTCGGCACGCGGTCGCACGAACGATTCGCGAACTACACGACCGGCTCGGGGACGAGATCGCCACCACCCGCGCGGTCGGCGTGACGTTGCGCCTGGTCGGGCGATCGTCGCTGCATCGCCGCTTGCGTCGACCGCTGCGAGAGCTCGAAGCGGAAGAGGTCATCGTCGTGCATGACGAAACCGCCTACGCCATTGTGCAGCTCGTCGACTTGGCTGCGCCGCGTTTGGACCTCGAGCGGATCGCCACCGGCCGCGATCCCGCCGGCTTGCTGGCGCGTCGGCTGAATCTACTCGACGGCCCTCCATGTCCGGAGCGATCGGCGCTGATCGAAGCGGCTCAACCCGCACTCGGTCGCGCCGCCGAAAGCGGTGTGTGGGACGCGCTCGACCCCGTCGCACTCGACGACGTCGCCGTCGTGGCCACACTGCGCCGCGCGGGCCTTCGCGTTCTCGAAGATCTTCTCGCCCAGGTGACCGACGGGACCTCCTCCCCCACGACGGCCTTCGAACAAGGAGATCTGTTTTGAAGCTCGTCCGTCTGCGAATTCGACGATTGCCGGGAATCGAACAACCCTACGCTCTGGAAGAGTTCCACGCCGGGTTGAACTTCATCGGCGGGCCCAACGGCTCCGGGAAGAGTTCGATCGCGCGCGCAGTGCGAGCGGTGATCTGGCCGCAATTCCGTGATAGCGACGCGAGTGAGGTTTCGGCGTGGTTCGACAAAGGGGGCGACGTATGGCACGCGACGCTCTTGGGACGAGAGTGCACGTGGACGAAGAATGGTCGCCCACACGCGGGGCCCCTGGTGCCGCCGGCCGAGCATGCGCGTTGCTTCACGATCGGCGCCGAAGAGCTGCGAGACTTCGCCGGCGACGACGGAGAACTGGCGCACCTCATAGTTCGACAGCTGAGTGGTGGGTACGACATCGAAGCGTTGCTCTCGGGAGCACCGCTCGATCTCGGAGTCAGACACGGGCACCACGAACGACGACAGCTACACAAAAGTCTGAAGCAGCTCGAGCAAACCAAGAATCAACACCGGGGGTTGGAAGCGCGCGAACGCAACCTGGTCGAGCTGCGTCGCGAATTGAATGTGGCAAGGGAAGCGCGCCTGGAATTGGCCCGACTCGAAACCGCGACCCAACTCGAACTCGCGCGAGAGTCGCAGCGCAGAATCCATGGCGAGCTATCGAGCCTTCCTGCGAACCTCGATCGACTTGCCGGCGACGAACTAAGCCGGCTCGACGACTTCGAGCACGAGCTGTCGCAGCTCGACGCTCAGCTTTCGTCGCTGCGTTCTGACGAGCAGCATGCGCGCGAGCGCCTCGAACGGTTGGGCCTCGGTCCATCCGGCATTCCAGACTCCCGAATCCGCATGCTGCGAGCACGGGTAGAGACACTCCGTGAAATCGACCGTTCGGTCGCAGACATGGAACGGGAGGCTCGCCGCAGCGCCGCCCGATCCGAACTCGCCTCGGCAGTAGTGCGAGACTCCGATCTATCCGTCGCGCTGGACGATCTCCCCATCTTGTCGGCCGAGATTCTGGGTGACGTCGAGCAGCTGATTCGGGACGCGGACGACATTGCGCAGCGACGGACCGCTCTGCTGGCAGAGCTCGACTTGATCCCGCACTGCTGCGAAGAGTTCGACTACGACGTCAACGACAACACGACTCGCCTGTTGCGTTCGTGGTTGCGCTCCCCGGATCGAACACGGACCGCACGTACTCTGATCACCGGAGGGGTGGTCGCGATCGCGGCGATGATCTTGGTCATGGCTGTGGCCCCCGCTCTCGGTTGGGTAGGCCCACTGTTCTTCGTACCGCTCTTGCCCTCTCTGGTGGAGTGGCGACGCGGGCGACGGATACCCGGGCGCGACCGAGTGATGGGTGAGTTCAGAAAACTCGGCTGCGCCGAGCCGACGACCTGGACTTCGATGGACGTCGTGCAACTCCTCGAAACGCTCGAGCTTGAAGCGGTCGGAGCCGGTCAACGCGATCGCCAGAAACGACTCGAGGCGAAGCTCACCACCGTCGATTCCGAGCGCGGAGCACTGACTGAACGACGTCGCCACCTTCACGAAGCGCTCGGCGTCGATCCGCTCGGGTCCGATCTGGCTACGTGGATCATCGGTCGCGAGCTCGTCACCGTTTCGGAAGCTCGACAAGAACTGCACGTTCAATCGGTCGAACTCGAGCAGCGACGGACCGAACGGGCGGCATTCGCGAGGCAGCTCGGAGTCGAAACGGCCGGCAACCTGTCCGTCAGAGGTGACGCCGATGGTGAGACGTGGGCCGCAGCCATCGAGGATCTCGCGGATCGAGCGACTCAGCACGCCGAGCTTCGCCGCGAGCTCGAAGCGCTCAACGAGACCGTCGAGCGAACGCGCGCCCGACGCGAGCGACTCGAGTCGAAACAGTCACTCTTGTTCGCGGAGGCCCAGCTCGATCACGGTGATCGACGCGAACTCGCTCGTCGGATCGACGCTCGACCCCAGTTCCAATCATTGGAGTCCGAGCGTCACAAGATCGAGTGGCGAATCGAAGAGCTTGGGCGGGAACTAGACGGTCGACCCGAACGAGTCGGCGAAGAGCTCCGCGCAGAGATCGCTCGTTGCGAGTCATTGGCGCAGCGTTACGAAGAGTTGGTCGCGACGGTCAACGAAATCGAACGCGAAGTGCAAGTCGCGCGCAGTGGCCACACCCTCGAAGATACGCTCGCTGAAGTCGATAACGCGCGCAACCGACTCTCCCGTCAACGGGACAGCGCGCTTCTGTCGAGTGCCGGGCATTTCCTCATCGAGAACGTCCTCGACGAGCATCGCGAACAAAGTCAGCCGCGGTTGCTCGAACGCGCGATCGACTTGTTCGGAGCGTTCACTCGCGATCGCTTTCGACTCGCGGTCGGTAGTGCCAGCGACGGACGCGGTGGAGCGACATTTCACGCCATCGACGTCGCCACCCACGACGTGTTGGCCCCGAGTTCACTATCTTCGGGCACGCGGACTCAGCTGCTGCTTTCGGTCCGTCTCGCGTTCGCGCTCGAAAGTGAACGCGGCACGGCATTGCCCTTCTTCCTCGACGAAGTGTTGAGCCACAGTGATCCGGAGCGGAGTCGGGCGGTTGCGGACAGCTTGCGACACTTGGTCGAGAACGAATCGCGGCAGGTGTTCTACCTCTCCTGCCAACCCGAAGAGGAGTCGCTGTTCCGCGAGTCCTTCGGTCCAAGCGGCGCCCTTACGGTGTTCGACCTCGGGCGCATCCGAGGGCTTGTCGATTGGGATCCCAAGCCTCGCGCCCCGGAAGCGGCGCGCGACACCCTTCCCGATCCGACGTTGACGGCGAGCGAATACGGTCGCGAGATCGGAGTCACGCGCTTCGATCTGTCGCGCGGCGTCGAGTCGCAACACATCTTTCACCTGCTCGCACCGAACGTCGCTCTCTTACACCGCATGCTAGAGCTCGGAATCGAAAGCGTTGGCCAACTGTCGGCATTCCTTCGATCGGCTCGGTCGCACGCCTTCCTCGACGAGAACGAACAGCAGACGTTGAACGCGGCGTGCCTCATCGCGCGAGAGTTCGCCGACTCGTGGGCCGTCGGCCGCGGGCGCAGCCTCGATCGCGCAGTCCTCGTCGACGCTGGGGTTCGTGGACGCTATCTGTCGTCGCTATCTGAAGTCGCCGACACGGTCGACGGTGACGCGGAACGTTTCCTCGCTATCCTCGACGCTCGTACCGATCCGAGAACCAAGGGCTTCCGGCAGCAGACCGACTTGACGGAGTACCTCGAGGAGAACGGCTATCTGGACCGGCGAAAGATTCGTGAGCCCGGTGAGATCCAGGTAGAAACGCTATCGAGAGTCGCGCCGCTGGTGCAAGCGGGTCGCATGGAGTCCGAAGAGCTGAGCGATCGCATCCGACACCTCCTCTCCTTGACAGCGGCCAATCCCGCTAAACGCAAGCGCCCCTCAGAACGATCTCGAAAGAGCCGATGAACCAGCCGCCCTACCACGTCAGTTTCATTTGTTCCGGCAACATTTGCCGCAGCCCCTTCGCCGAGGGGCTGCTGCGCAAGATCGGCAACGACCGTGGCTGGGATGGATTGAAGGTCAGCTCGGCCGGGACCCTCGGCATTCACGACTCTCCTTGCGACAGCGTCACCCTCGCACTCGGAGTCGAACGCGGAGTGAACCTCCTCGCCCATCGGTCCCAGGGAATCGAAGAAGAGTACATGGCATCGTGCGACTTGGTGTTGGGTATGGGAGTCGCCCACGTCGAGACTCTGCGCGAAGTGTTCCCGCAGTATGCGGATCGCGTGTTCCTGCTCGGTTCGTACCCGGACGCGGCGCTCGACGGGGAAGAAATCCCCGACCCGATTGGACGCGACGAAGCGACGTTCCAAGACGTGCACGACGCCATCGAAGTAGCGCTACATCCGGTATTACACGTACTCGGGAAACGGTTCGACAGTTCGAGTTAAGGCGGCCACGCAACCTCCTGGGTTTTTCTCTAAATGACCCGGCGAGAAAGAGATTGCGGCGGCGAGTACACTCGGGCTCGGCGGCAGGGTTCACTCCATCGTATTCTCGACTGTTGCGAATCGTTTCTCGGGACCTCTCTATCGAGGTCCATTGCCACGTCGGAGGAAGACCTTGTCGACGCGCTTCGAACTGAACTCGGCACGGCGCGAGTTCGTCCGTATCCACACCGATATTCCAGTTCGATACAAGTTCCTTTCCAAAGACATCGATCTGGGAGATGACCAGATCTGTGAGGGAACGACCAATTGCATCTCCGGAGGCGGCCTGCTGCTTCAGGGGCGTATCCCGAGTCTGAACTGGATCCCAGCTCTTCTGATGTCGAAGATCCATCTGGGATTGAACATCCTTCTGCCGTCCGGCGACGAGCCGATCAAAGCGCTGTGCGCGTGCTCTTGGATCGAGGAGATTCCGGAAGGAAGCGATCGCTGTACGATCGGCCTCCGCTTCGACAATATCGCCAAGGACAAGCAGGATGAGATCCTGAAGTACTTGATCAAGGCACAGATGACCAAATAACCTTGGCCCGTGGGAGCCCAACCGAATCGACTCGCTTCGAGTGATTCCATCGCGGCTCCAAGGCTACGTCGTTGTGCCCTCTGCGGAGCAAGCACACCGAGCGAGCCTGGGTTAAGGGCCTCCCGTGGCGTCGCCCTTCCAGCGAGTTCCTTCCGCTTGGAGGCGACGTGCCAAGGATCCTGTCGACAGCGCTGGGCCTCATCGCATTGGCCCTGATCGAGGGGGCGAGCTCGACCGAGCCGCTTCCGACGGTCGCGTCGACCCTCACTCTGCTCACGTTCGTGCCTTTCTCCGCGTTCAGCCTGACCTGGCTGGCCGCACGCCGGAGCCGCGCGTCGTCGGTGGGTGCCGAAGAGCGATCCCGTCGCATTGTCGTCGTGGCCACTGTGATCGTGTTTGTCACGGCGTCCTGGCAAGGCCGTTGGTGGGATCTCTGCCTAACGTGGTGCCCGCCCGAAATCCCCGTGATCCACCGAGTGCTCTGCGCAATCCCGCTGGTTGTCTCGCTTGCGATGACCCGGCCGTGGCTGCGCGACCTCGCCCCCTTCTCTTGGCGTCCAGTCGCTATCCTCGGCGTGCCCTACCTCGTAGCAACGGGGCTGATCGATCTGAGCTGGTACACACCCGACCTCGAAGAAGCAGTCGCCCTCGACCCGTTCCTCGCCTTGACCGCGTTGTTCCTCATGCTCGCTTCGATGTTGATCGCGGCCCCACGGCTACTCGGCTGGCTCTGGAAGTTCCGCTCGCTCGAACAGGGCCCGCTGCGCGACCAACTAGAGGTCCTGGCAAGCACGGCGGCGGTCCGGGTCGCCGACATTCGCATTTGGTTGACCGACATGCCCAACGCGTGCGTCGTCGGGTTGTTGCCGTCGCATCGATTCGTCTACCTCACTCAGGGGCTGATCGATCGCCTCGACAACTCTGAACTGCTCGCGGTGCACGCCCACGAACTCGGACACGTACGTCGGGGTCACCTGTGGGTCTTACTCACATGGCTGACGTCGTGGCTTCTCCTGCTCCTCGCCCTCGATCCGTGGCTCGGCGACGCCACCGGCTTGCTGAGGATTGCGACCTACGCCGCCATGGGCTTGATCGGAACGCTCGGCTTCGCCGCGCTGTCCCGACAGTTCGAGCACGAGGCCGACCTTTGCGCTGCCATGTGGACCGCGCCAGAATTGATCGTCGACACCCTGCGGAAGGTCTCTGACCCGACGGCGGCGGCATCGAACAACTTGTGGAAACGGCACCCGGGCTCGAACCAACGAATCGCGCTACTCACTCGAGATGACCTCGAGGGCGCGAGCGAGGAATACCTCGCACGATCGCGTCGACTCCGATCCGTCGTCTTCATGTTGGCGATCGTCATGGGAGGATCGTTTGCGCTGAGCACCGCGTCCTTGAGCCGCCGACAGCTTGATCGTCAAATCGGTCGCGCGGACTTCTTAGTCTCGAGCGCGGACCGACGCATCTTCCGCCGAGGAGAAATCGGCCCCTCCGAAGACACCATGCTACGTCGCGCGGTGAAACTCTATGAGCATGCGCAGGTCGAGCTCATTCCGGTGATCGAGGAACGGTCCACTCGGCAGGCAATCTTGGGGCAACTAGTCGTTCTCTACGAGGCCCTCGGAGACGAGCCCCAAGCGCAGGCAACACGCGCTCTCATGCACGACGATTCCGAATTCGCTGAAGACGGTGAACGGTGAGAAACGTCGGTGAACGGGGACCTCTCTAGATCTCCGCGCCTCCTACTTTTTACGTTCATCGTTGAAAGGTATGGGACGCTGGCTGCAACGGGCACAGGAACAAGCCCCTTGGCACCGCGGGCCGTACGATCAGCGACCCTACCGGTAGCCGCCAGTTTGATCGCACTAGCGCTGCCACGTCGCGCTTCGGCGGCGGGTTGACGATGAATCCAAACGCTGCGCCCGACTCCTCGAGATGCTGTGGGAGACGGGTGAACTCCGTTTCGATGCGCGCCAGATCGACAGGATCATCGAACAGCCGCCGCAGAAGCCCCTTCTCGACCCACTCGGCGTCAAAGCGTCCAGCCGCGTCGGGGGTGTTTTCGTGATTGATGAGTCGCACCGTCTCATCGGGAGTTCGAATCAAGAACCCCGTCTCGCTCCCACGCAAGAAGAGACCCAACGATCGATGGGTCACACCGTCGTTACGAACTCGTTCGACGAACGCCGCGCGTTGACTCTCTTCACCAATCGAGTACTCCTCTACGTCGTATATCTGGTGCAGCTTGGCGATGGTCCGGTTGACTTCGATGGGGCCGCGGTAAAGCCTCGCGGTGGGTGCGAAGCTGACCCCGAAGTCTCGTTGGTGGTAGAAGCGAACCACGGGTCGGACCCGTGAGTCGACTAAGGGATCGTCCCGCAACTTGACGATGGCACGATACAGAGCAACGTCTCCGACGATACTCCCGCCGCACTCCTCGAGGACCGCGCTGACGAAGCCGGACTCTTCGCGGGAGAGACACCAGATCTGCGTCCGCGCACCATTGGACGACACCAACGTGGACAACGGAGTCGTGCCGCGCTTCGCTTCGATCAACTTCTCGAGTCGGTGATCTTCGTCGCGATAGAGGGCCACGATTCCGGTCGGGTCGACGCCACCCCGTCGCACCTCACGAGCGAGGCGGTCCGTCAATGTGCGCTCAGCCACCACCACCGGCTTGAACAGCTGCGCTTCAGGGTCCAAGGACGCGACCCAGCAGTGCCGAACCTTCTCGATCGCCGAAGCGTCGACCAACTCCTCGCGAACCAGGTAGATCCCCGAGTATCCGGCGGGAGCCCAACGGCCATCGTTGACCCCGGACATGGCAGCGATCGGCGCGTCGTGATGCGGTATCAGCGATCGCAGGCCGAGCGACTCTTCGAACCGCTCCCGACGCTGCGCGTCGGTTCGCTCGTCCAAGCACAAGCTCGACGCCGGCTGCTGTATCAGCGGCTCGATCGGTTCAATGATGGACACCGTCCATCCAATCTTCGGACGCACAGCCCGCTATGGAATCGTCACGATTCGGATCGTAGGTCGCTCGACGGAAATGCGTCGAGACGCCGCGCGGCCTGAGACGGCCTGAACAACGACGAGCGCCCACACCCCATCGAACGTACTGATCGGGCGCGAACGCACCAAAGACTTCCGAAACGGCAAGTCAATGACCCGGTCGAAGGGATGTGTTTTGGAATGGGTTACGGATCTGAGACGTCATGGCGCGCGGCCGCGTTGGGGCCAGCACGAATGCCCGCGAGCCGGGAAAACGCGAACGGTGGCGTGAAAGAGTTCAGGCAGGACGACACGATGCAAAGAACCCCTCGCAACCGTCGGTCACGAGGGGTTCTTTGGGCGCAGCTTGTCGACGTCGTTTCCTACTGAATCAGTGTGAACGTTCCGCCATTTTGCGAAGCGAGCGCCTGGAACAACGGAATGCCGTCGGTTGCAGCTGAAATGTATAGCGTGTGAAGCGGAATCTGCTCATAGTTCGCCGAGGTGATATCGGCGATCACGGAAGCAGAGCTACCGCCACAGGAAGGAACGCCGTCGCCGAGAAACATCATCTGTCGGCGACGCTTGGTCGACTGGTTGGCGATATTGACGAGGGCTACTCCACCGGCGCCGAGGCACGTGCCGCCCTCAGCGGAGAGGCCATTGACCCATGAGATCGCTGCGGCTTTGTTACCACCGCTCGCTTTCTTGGGTTGGGGGCTCCACGTGAGCGTGTTGGAAGAGAAAGCCACAACGCCAAATTCTGCGCGAGCGGACAGCTGGTTGACAGCTATCGCGACCTCGGCCTTCAGAGTGCCGATTTCGCCACTCCAGCCCATGCTGCACGATTTGTCGAGGCACCAGAAGAATCCGTCGCCCTCGTACTCTGAACCGTAAAACGTAATGGTCTCAGGTGCGTCTTCGTCGTCTTCGTTGTTACCGGCTCCGCCACTCGGCAAATCGAGCGGGCGCCGTAATCCGCCATCCTGAGCGACAATCCAAGTTCCGGCAGCCCCAAGCATGCTGAACACAGCGAGTAGTGCGATTACACGCATTTACCTGCTCCTCCCGTATCTTCGTTGGTCCCCGAGTTTGTTCATCCCACGTTTTGGAGAGTGAAGGCTGGAGAGGCGCCCGAATCGCCCTGACACAAAAGACTCAGCGCGAATCATTGCCCATTTCGGCCCACTCAACAACAATGACGCGGATCTCAGAGAGATCCCGCGACATTATCAGAACAAAATATCGATGCCGCAAGACGTATTGGGGAAACGACTTCAAAGCAGAGCGCTCCGAATGTCCGCGGCGACACGCCGCACGGCCGCGTCCGAGCGGCCGACTTGCCCCCGAAACACACCCACTCGCCCCACCGCCCGTTCGGTCACGCTCGCCTCGCCCGCCGTTCAATCCCTGAAAATCGCTTGGGCGACGTCAGACGCCCCGGTGTCTCCTGAGTTATCATCGGCATCGGAGTCGATGTCTCTCACCTCGGGAATACCCCTCAGAAGTTCGTAGAAACACAGACCTTGAGCATGATCAAACTGGGAGTGCTGACCGTTTCGGACCGAGCGAGCGCTGGCGAGTACGCGGACCGGAGCGGGCCGGCGGCCGCGGATTACCTCCGGTCCCGGCTCGTTGACGACTGGACGCTGCTCCAGCAGATCGTTCCCGACGAACGATCGGTGATCGAGTCAACCATTCGCGAGCTCGTGGCGGAAGAGTGCTGCCTCATCGTCGCCACCGGAGGCACAGGTCCTGCGCCGCGCGATGTCACTCCCGAAGCCGTCGAGAGTGTTTGTGACCGTTTGATTCCCGGATTTGGAGAGCGAATGCGCAGCGCGGCTCCACCCTCGGTGCCGACCGCATTCCTTTCTCGGCAGCTAGCCGGGTCGTTGGGCTCGTGCCTGGTCGTCGCGATCCCCGGCAATCCAAGAGCGATCGCGGAGTGTCTCGACGCTGTCTTCGCTGGAATCCCTCACTGCATCGAGCTGCTCGGCGGGCCGCGCCTCGTCGTCCACGACCCCGTCGACCCCGGGCACTGATCACGCTCGCCCCGACTGGACGCCCCGAGACCTCGTAGCCGACACGAACTCACTCCTCCGACGGAGCCTCCAAGATGCGTTGGTAGAGCGCCTCGTAGCGATCGACGATCGCGTCGCGATCGAAGAGGTCGACCGCACGCTGACGCGCCGCCCGGGAAAAGTTACGATGCATTTCGGGCGACGACAGGAGCTCCACCGCGTCCCGCGACATCGAGTCGATGTCACCCATCGCTTCTAGGTATCCCGTCTCACGATCCGTCACGACTTCCGGAATTCCTCCGGCTCGAGTTGCGATCACCGGAACGCCACACGCCATCGCCTCGAGCGCCACTAGGCCGAACGATTCGTTCTCACTCGGCAACAGCATCAAATCACAACACGCCAAGATCTCGCTCGTGCCGGCGACCGCTCCGACGAAGTGAACGTCGTCAGACAAGCCGAGACGTGAGATCTCTTCTTCCGCGGCACAACGATCCGGCCCCGTCCCGACCATCAGGAGTTTCGCCGGACGTGAAGCTCGAATTCGTTCGAAGACTCGGACCACATCCAAGACCCGCTTGACCGGTCGGAAGTTCGAGATGTGGACGACCAACGCTTCCCCGTCTTCCACGAACCGTCGACGCAACGCCTCGTCCCGACGTTCGGGGCTGTAGAGCACAGTGTCTACGAAGTTTGGGATGACTTCGATCTCACGCGTGATATCGAACGCTTTGCGCGTCTCACGCGCCAAGTCTTCACTCACAGCTGTCACGCTGTCGCTTCCTTCGATCCCGAAGCGAGTCACTTCTGCGAACGAGTGATCGCTTCCCACGATCGTGATATCGGTGCCGTGAAGCGTGGTTACAGTTCGGATGCCACAGTCGCAACACATCTGCTTGGTCAAGTTCGCGCTGATAGCGTGGGGGATGGCGTAGTGAGCATGAATGAGGCGAACACCATGCGCTCGAACGACCGAAACGAGTTTCGTGGCCAGGGCTAGCGCGTACGGCGGATAGCGAAACAACGGATAAGACGTCACTTCAACTTCGTGAAAGTGAACGTTCGGTTGCGAACGGTCGACGCGAAACGGGACTTGATACGAAACGAAGTGAACCTCGTGGTCGCGAGCGGCCATGCTCATCCCGAGTTCGGACGCGACTACCCCACTTCCTCCGTAGGTTGGGTGACACACGATCGCAATCTTCACGATAGCCCCGATTCCGATGCGAGTGACGAAGAACCAACTCGAGAGTGCTCCGGTAGCACGATCATGCGCTCCCGCTCATCATACGGGTCATAGGCGGCGATCAGTGCCGGTAAGAGCGCGGCCGAGAAGCGTCGCGAGTACTCGAGAACCGACACGACTCGTTCCGCCGGCTGCTTGCGAACCCAGAGCGCGGCCAACACCGCCGACAGCCGCTTCCGTGCGGACTCGGCGTCCCCTGCAACTTCACGACGAATCGCCGAGTGCAGCTTCTCGATATCCGAGTCGAGTTTGCGGGCGAGGCGCTCGGCTCGTTTCTTCAATGGCGGCGTACAGCGATCGTCACCCACCAACGAACTCAACCAATCACCGATGGGGCGAGCTCGTTCGAGTAACTCGCCTTGTAGCTCTTGAGCTTGTATCGACGGCAACAGAGTCGTGACGTCCGAATCGGCCGCGAGCGCCATTGCGTCGACCTCGAACTCGTCGAGCGCCGCTTGTTCGGCTTCCGAAACGATTCGCGCGCGGAGCCGGTGAAACGGAACCGGACGTCTGATTCGGCGAGCACGGTACGACTCGATCAACTCGAGTTGATACGCCATCTCCGTCGGCCCGGTGACGACGCCGACCGGCTCGAACAGACGGTCCTGGATCAACGGGCGCAGCAGGGCGTCGGGCGAAAAACGCGCCGGAGCAGACAACGCCAGCGAGGCTAGAGCGTCGAGCGTCATTCGCTCGGCGGGGAATCCCGGAGCGCTCGGCGAGCCGCGAAGGGAGGCAGTCTCTCCATCGACCCCGAGATCGAGGCGATGCCGAGCCCCCTCGTCGTCGACGAAGAACAACGGGAGTGGATCCGCCTCGGGAATCGGCGGCGACACGTGCTGCTGCTCGAGTGTCTTTCGCGCCTGTGCAACCTCTTGGCGTAACGCCCCCGGCTTGGCCAACTCCTCGGCAAACGCCTGGCGCTGCAACGGTCGAATCCAAGTCGCGTGGACAGGGAGAACAGGCAACTCGGCGAGCACGCTGAGCATGAAGTCGCGGTACCAAGTGGCTGGCGACTCCGACTTAGTTCGCTCGAGGTCTGCGAACCAAGGCGCAGACTCGACTCGAAGCGCGCGGAGTTCGGTCAGCAAGGAATCGACCCCGGGAAGTCGCAAACGCTCAATCATCAATCGGTGGCGCTCGAACGGGTTCGTGACCTCAGGCAGTCCGTCGCCCCGCGGGTGAAACCCACCAAACAGTTCACCTACGTCGTGGTCTTCATCGGCGACCCACAATAGCGCGACGGCAGGCTCGCCCTGATCTCGAAGCCGCTGCGCGAGAACGCCGGCCGAGAGCGCCTTCGAGAGATGAAGGAGCGTCCCACCCGCGAGAGCCGGTTGCTGACCGACCATAACGACGGCCGCCGTCGGCGCCTCGGCGAGAAGCGCAATCGACTCCTGTGCGGCAGCAGTGAGGTCGATCTCGTTCCACTGCGAACTGAGAAGAGACCACAGCTCCATACGCGCCGAGCGATCCGGTTCGACCGCCCGCGCCATCGCGAGCCACTCGCTGTCGTTGCGCGGAAGACGTTCGAACAACTCCTGGTTGGATTTCGCCCGCTGCGCGTAAGCGCTCGAGGGCTTGTCTTCACTCAGGTCGGGCGACGGAATCGGGCGCGAGCGGCTCATGCGTCTGCGCTCCGACGACACCAAGCCACCATGCGCGGCCCGACCCCCGGGCGATACTCATCGCCCGCGATCGTCCCGGTGAACTCGATAGTTCCGAATCCAGCCTCGCTCAGCCAACTCGATATCTCGTCGCTTTCGAGCAGGCGTACCGATTCGGCGAAGCGCTGCGGTGACTCTCCGGACTTCTGAACGAAGATTTCCTTCTCGACCCGACGTCCGTCGGCGGTGATCCACCGACGCTCGCGAATCGTGTGCTCGGACTCGGTGCGCGCGCTCTCGGCAACCAGCGACTCCACAACGGAACGCTTGTCCATGAGGTCGAGCATGAGGCGTCCGCCGGGCCTCAACACGCGTGCGATCTCTCGCAACACGGTGCGATTTTCGTCGTCGTCGAAGAAGTACCCGAAACTGGTAAAGAACATGGCGACGCCGTCGAACGCTCGCTCGAACGGAAGCGCTCGCATGTCGCCCTGGACAATCAGGGGCAGTGCCCCCGCGAACCGAGCTCGCGCGCGGCCGAGCAACGACTCCGACCGATCGAGCCCGACCACTCGGATCGGATACGAGGCGAGCGGCTCCAGGTGACGACCGGCACCGCAACAGAGATCGAGTACCTCGGACCCTGACGGGAGATCCCACCGACGCATGACCGCGGCAGCTTCCTGCACGGCTTGTTCGGACGAACGCGCTCGATAGACGTCGAGATAGCGAGCTCCGAACGCGTCGATGAACCAACTCGGATCGACCGGCGCCCGTTCGATCTCGGGCCGCTCTGACATGCTTCGAACCTCGTCCATGTAAGTGTGCTATCCAGCTACTGGGCAGACAGTTCCCGGTTTCGAAACGGGTCGATTGATCCGCGAATGAACCGCCTAATGGAAGACCGCAACCGCAACCGATGACTCGGGACGCGTCCCGATGCGAAACAAACGTCAGCGGTTACGAGAACATGCGAATCTCGGGTCGATCGCTCGGGCGGGGCAACGTGGTCAAGCCCGGAGAATATCGTACTCTTGATTCGAAGGGTATTCTCTATGGAGCGCATATCGATCCACGAGATCTGCTTGGATTCTGTCCTCGCCGAACCACTCCTCGACAGCGAGGGCCGCATCCTGCTGTCGCAAGGAGTCCGCCTCACTCCGACTCTTATCCGACGATTGGAACGGTGGTGCGTCGCGCAGGTGACGGTAGCGTCGCTGCCAAGCCAACACGCGACCGAAGTCGACGACACCTCCGATCTCCCAGGCTGTTGGGATCATCAATTCGCCAACCACGACGATGACCCAGAAATGGCAACGATCCATCGCGCCCTGGTGCAGTGGGAATCGACCCGCCGTAGCTCGCCGCAAACCTAAATTATCGATTCGAAAGCGAGCCGCCCGTGACAGGCTCTGTCGATAATCCCGTGAAGGTCGATGACATGATCGACCGCGCCTCCGAACTTCACGCCTTACCGGTCGTGGTTTTCGAAGCGCAACAGCTCATTCAAGACTCTCGCACCAATGCGCAAGATCTCGCCGATCTCTTGAGCAAAGACCCCGCAATCGCGAGCCGGATTCTTAAGGTCGCCAACTCCGCGTTCTACGGATTCCAGAAGCGCATCGGTAATTTGGCGCAAGCGATCGTCGTTCTCGGCTTCCAAGCTCTCAAGAACCTGACGTTGACGGTCGGCGTTATCGATAGCTTTCGGGTCGGATCGGGAGACGACTTCGACTACCCGACCTTCTGGGCACACTCCGTAGCGACCGCGATCGCCGCCGACCACATCGCACGGCACGCGAAGATCCCCAACAGATCCGAGGCGTACATGGCCGGACTTCTGCACGACGTCGGCAAGCTCGTGCTCGCGCAGCACGGTCCTTCGTTGTACTGCGAAGTCCGCACCCTGATCGCACAAGAGTACACTCCGATCTCCGCTGAACGCGAAATCCTCGGTCGGGACCACGCCGAACTCGGTGCTCGCTTTCTGTCGCGGTGGAGCCTGCCCGACGAGTTGGTCGACGCGGTCGCCAAGCACCACGAACAAGAGACACCGCAAGGCGATGTGCAGCTCTTCGAAGTCGTCCAACTCGCGGACCTGCTGGTCAACTCGTTGGGCCTCGGCTGCGTCAGCTCGGGTTTACCGAGCGCCATGGAAGGGCTCAGCGACCGACTCGGCTACGACGAAGAAACACTGCAGGTTTGGATCGCCGACATCGCAACGTCGCTCGAAGCCGCCTCCGAGTTCTTCGAGCTCGTCGGATACGGACCGGTGACCTTCTGATGGACATGACCGAACCCACCATCTCGACACCGTGTCCAACCGGTGATCCTGAGGTCCTCGGTCGACTCGAGGAGCTCTATGACGCTCTCCCGGGCGAGCTCGACGCACAGACGGTTCGCCTCTGCTCGTGGACGCCCAACGGCGGTTGCCGATCCGTGGCCGTGCTTGGATGCGACGACGCCGAACCGCTAGTTGACGACAAGAGTCGCGAACGATCGCTTCACGAGCGCGCGCCCGCGGTCCTCGCGGACCTCGGCTCCGACACGATCGAGTCGTGGATGTTGATCCCGCTCGACGGATCGTGTGCGACCAACACGGGGGATGAACGCCACCTCTGGATCGGCCTCGGGAGCGCGGAAGCGGTCTCCGTGGATCATCTCTGCGCAACTCGCGACAGCGCCCGTCGCTGTCTCTCGCTGGAGGTCACCGCGACCACCGCAGCACGATCGGCGCCGCCGCTCGCGCGCGCCATCCTCGACGCGGTCCCTCTGCCGATGGGTGTCGTCGATCCGCGCGGCAACTTGCTGCTCACCAACGACAACTTCGAGTTCCTCATGGGCGTCGACTCGCCGCCACCTCCGCAAACAGTAGAACGCCGCGTCCTCCCGGAGTGGCAAGAAGTGTTCTCGCGAGCGATCGAGTCGACCCTGCGCCGCGATGCGTCGGTCGAGGTGCCGCTGCCGCCGTTGACGGGCGTCTACGAACAGTTCGACTTTCGGCTCACCACGAGCCTCATCGAGCCGCACCGAGGAGGCCCGGCGGTCGTGTTCGTCATCAGGGACGTCTCAATCGGTCAACGCGCCGGGAAATCGTAAGCCTCCTTAGAGGTGCGGCCGGAAAGTGCAGCTGCGGTGAGTGGTGGAGTTCGGCGAAAGATTACCGTTCGTAATTTGCAGGCGAATTGGTTGATTCGTTGAAGATTACGAATGGCGAGATTCCGTCGAAGGCCGCCGCTCACGGTGCCTCTGACTCTTCGGCCGGGCCTCTAGCCCGGACTATTCATCAGGCGGAGTCGTTACGCGCCCGAAAGGGCGCCAATCGTGCCGAGCGAAGACATCAGAGGTCAATCAGACGATGATCAACGGAACACAGGCTGCGATTCTCGTGAAGATCGAGGCGCGACGCCGAAGTCGACCTAGTGGTCTTCAAGAAGGAGTAACGCAGAGATTCGCGGGAAGCGCAGCCTGCGCGGCTTCGCCTGATGAATAGTCCGGGCTAGCCCGGCCGAAAAGTCATGTCGCGCGAGACCTCGAGC
>JAJFFE010000274.1 GCA_021776775.1 Planctomycetota bacterium
GTCGCGCGCAACGCTCACCCAGACCAGTTGTTTCTCAACAACGGAGACGGGACGTTTCGTGACGTGACTACCGAGGCCGGTGTGGGCAATACCGGGTGGTCCTTGGTGTGCACGGCGGCAGACTACGACGGCGACGGCGACGTCGACCTATTCGTCGGCAACGACTTCGGGCTCGACGTGTTGTTCCGTAACGACGGAGTCGGTCCAGACGGCGTTCCTTTGTTCCGCGAGGTCGCCTCTGAAGCGGGCGTCGACGCTCCGATCGCCAGCATGAGCGCCGACTGGGGTGACTACGACGGCGATGGCGATCTCGACCTATTCGTCGGCGGCATGTCGTCGAGCACCGCGTGGGTGATCGACCACCCGGAGTTTCCGAGTCCAGTGCCGTGGGTGGTGGATACGTTGTTTCGCAACCGAGTCCGCGCCGAGATTCGCGAGTTCTTTCACGGTAATCGCTTCTACGAAAATCAAGGCGACGGCACCTTCCGAGAGATCTCGAAAGCGACGGGCACCCACAACAGCTTGTGGGCTTGGGGTACCTGCTGGCTCGATTTCGACAACGACGGTCGACTCGATCTGTACGGCACCAACGGTTTTCTGTCGGGGACCGAGACGGAAGACTTGTGACTGTCGCTCGTCATCGAGGGCGTCGGTCGACGCTCATTTTCGTCAGGTGCTTGGGGTGAGCCGGGAACTCCGACCGAGGTTGGGCAGAAGTCCCTGAACGGTTACGAACGCAACCGGTTGTTCTGGAACCGCGGCGACGCCACGTTCGCCGAGGTCGCCTACGCGGCGGCGGCTAATCGCATCGAGGACGGTCGTGCGTTAGCGGTCGCCGACTTCGATCAAGACGGGCGCCTCGATCTCATCATGAACAACTTCAACCGGCCGGCCACGCTGCTCATGGGGCGCGGTCCCGATCGCGCTTGGTTGCAGATCCAACTCGAGGCGACGTCCGGAGCGCGCGACGCGGTGGGGGCGCGCGCGATCGTTCGCACTGCGAATGGCCAGCAGTCTCGGCAAGTGACCATCGGTGGTGGCTACCTCTCTCGGTCGTCGGTCGTGTTGCATTTCGGATTGCTCGACGAGGACAGAGTGAAGAGCGTCGAGATTCACTGGCCGTCGGGTCTCGTGGAAACGTACGCCGATGTCGCCGCGCGCCAACGGATCCGTATCCGCGAAGGCGACGCGCCGCGATCGTCCGCGTCGCGCGTCGGTGGAAGTCGCTAGACGAACACATTCCAGGAACGAAGAAGACGGGCGCATCGTGGCGCGGCTCGAAGTCCAGTGGGTTGGGGATGGGACTGTCGATGGCTCGCCGCCGACTTTGAGCCACGGGAGTGGGGTGGGTCGCGGGGGAGCGGGTTGGCAAACAAGCACGGGTGACAACGAACGACGGGTACATCGGGGCGTGAACGTGTCTGTTCCGGGCGAGGGGCAGCGAGTGCCCCCGACTCCGTTGCCGGTCAGTTGTGATACGTGGATGTTGGCAGGGGCTATGTGATCCCGGTCGGGGATGCGGCCGGGCCATCTCGTCCGGACGAGGTTTGGCGGTCGCAATACTTCCCTCTGCTTTGGACTCGGTTACGTTCGGTGAATCTCAGAACATTGTTGTGTTCGTTAGACAGGGTCTTCGGGCGTTCTTGGTCACGGTATCCGCTACTCGTTGCGCGAGTGTTGTAGCCGTGCTGGTTGGCAACGTACGACGCGTTGTTGGTCGTCGCTTTGTCGCGAGATCTCGTCCTTCATGATCACTACCATGCTGAGCGTAACCAACAAGCGCGCGGGAGACGAAACAACATCCGGAGCGTCAGTGCTGTCTCGATTGCGAGGTCGGAGTAAACGCGTTGTCCTCCTCGCTTCCGCTTTTCGGGAGGAACCCAACCGGCAATCGCGTCTTTGCTGAGCCAGATCGTCACGTCACCCCGGGAGCGCCATCTGACCTGTCCCTCGAGAGGGGTCGTTTGCTCGACAGTGTCGATCCGCCTATCATCGGCGACAAGAAGGATCCGTGTGCCAACGCCATGCGGTAAGAACTAGAACGTCCGGATCTGAGGGCTGGGGCGGTTGCCTCCCTGTCTCCCCGATCTCATGTACCCCGTGCGTATCTGGAAGTGTTGCGACCGCCAAACCTCGTCCGAACGAGATCACCCATCCTCATCCCCGACAGGAATCACACAGCCTGCGCGAACATCTAAATATCCCACCAGACTCCCAACGGAGTCGGGCCCACCCGCTGCCCCTCGCCCGGAACAGACTCGTTCACGCCCCGCTGCGCCCGTCCGTCGTTTTCACCCGTGCTTGTTTGCCAACAACCAACCCGGCGACCAATCCCACTCCCGTGCCTCAAAGTCGGCGGCGAGCCATCGACCATCCCATCTCCAGCCCACTGGAGTTCGAGCCGCGCCACGATGCGCCCGTCTTCTTCGTCCCTTGCCGTTCGCCGCTAGTCTCCTCACTCGACCGTAAGCACCGCATTCCCGAGCACGTCGTGCCTAGCCTCGAACCCCAGTCCGGGGCGCTCTGGCGCGGCCATTCGGCCGCCGTCGCGTTGCGGAGCACCGTCGGCGATCGAGACCGTGACGTAGCTGTTGAAGTCGGTCGACGTGAAGAGCAGCTCGGGTGGGGTGCTATGGGCGAGGTGGGCGATCGCTGCGGTGACGATGTCGCCGCCCCAGCTGTCTTCGATCGTCATCGCAATTCCGAGTGACGCGCAAAGATCACGCGCTTGTCGCGCCTTGGTCAACCCACCGAACTTGCTAATCTTGATGTTGACCACGTCCATAGCGTGATCCGCGTATCCGCGCAGGAGTGAGTCGAGCCCGTCGATGACCTCGTCGAGTACGAACGGTTGATCCGTGTGCTGGCGGACCGTTCGGCACTCTTCGTAGCTCGGGCACGGTTGCTCGATGTACACGTCCAAGTCGCGAACCGCACGCACCACCCGCAACGCATCGTGCATGACCCAACCGGTGTTGGCGTCGGCGATCAGTCGATCCTCGGGCTGCAGTATCTCGGCAACCGCACGAATGCGTTCGATGTCCTCGGCCGGATCGCCACCGACTTTCAACTGGAATCGTCGATACCCTTCGTTGCGATACTCTTCCACGCGAGCCCGCATCGCGCTCGGCGACTCTTGCGAGATGGCTCGGTACAAGACGAAGTCGTCGCCGTAGCGACCACCGAGAAGCGTGCACACCGGGAGTCCCGCGACTTTGCCGAGGATATCCCAACACGCGATGTCGATACCCGACTTGACGTACGGGTGCCCGAGCAGCCGCGCGTCCATGTGGCGGTTCAAACGGGTGAGGTCTCGCGGGTCCCAGCCGATGACATGCGGCGCGAGTTCAGCGAGGCCGGCTCGTACTCCACCGGCGTAAGCCGGCAGGTAAAACGGGCCGAGCGGGCATACTTCGCCGTAGCCGGTGATCCCGGCGTCGGTGTCGATCTGCACGACGGTCGAATCGAACACGTCGACGTGCTTGCCCCCGGACCAGGAGTAGCGTCCCTCCTTCAGGGGCAGATCGACTTGAAAGACGGAAACGCGCGTGATCTTCAAAAGGACTCCGTTTCACTGGCCGGGCGAATTTGGCGAAAGGTCGGGGTGCGCGATGAGAAGAAGCGCGTTACCACTCGATCTTCGACACCGCGTCGATCGTCGCGTTGACGGCGGCGTCATCGTGCGCCAAGGAGACGAAACCAGCTTCGAAGGGTGACGGTGCGACGGAGACACCGCTGGCGAGCAGTTGGTGGAAGTAGCTGTTGAAGCGATCCTTGTCGGCGCGACTGGCATCGGCGAAGTTGTGTACCGGTTGGTCGCTGAAGTAGACGCAGAACATCGAGCCGACGTGCGGAATTTGGTGCGGTATGCCAGCCTTCGTCAACGCGTCACCGACGCCGTCCGCGAGCGCGGTCGTCGTCGCTTCCAGCGCTCCGTAGATGGCGTCCCTATCCTGTTCGAGTCGCCCGAGCATGGCGAGTCCCGCCGCGACCGAGAGCGGGTTCCCCGACAGGGTGCCCGCTTGATAGATCGCGCCGTCCGGGGAGAGTTGATCCATGAACCGGTGCGGTCCGGTGATCGCTCCGACGGGCAGACCACCGCCGACGATCTTGCCGAGCGTGGTGAGGTCGGGCGTCACGCCGTACAAACCTTGCGCGCTCTGGGGGTGGACACGGAACCCGGTCATCACTTCGTCGAAGATCAACAACGCGCCGTGTTTCGTCGTGAGCGCGCGGAGCTTCTCCAGAAAACCGTCGAGCGGTTCGACCACGCCCATGTTGCCGGCGACCGGTTCTACGATGACGGCGGCGATGTCGGATCCGTGTTCCGCGAACAACGCTTCGGTTGCGGCGACGTCGTTGTACGGCGCGACCAACGTGAGATCCGCCAGCGCCGCGGGCACGCCCGGTGAGGAGGGGTGACCGTGGCTAGCCGCGCCGGACCCGGCGGCGACCAGAAAGCTGTCGGCGTGCCCGTGGTAACACCCTTCGAACTTGATCAATCGGTCGCGTCCGGTGATGCCGCGCGCGAGTCGCAGCGCGGTCATGGTCGCCTCCGTGCCACTCGAAACGAGTCGCACCTTCTCGGCGCTCGGGACCAGTCTTGTGATCATCTCGGCAAGTTCGATCTCCCGCTCGGTGGGAGCACCGAACGACGTGCCGGCGGACAGCGCGGCTCGGACCCGGTCCAGGACGGCCGGTTCGGCGTGGCCGAGAATCAGCGGACCCCACGAGCCGACGTAGTCGATGTAGTCCCGGCCGTCGGCGTCGCGAACGCGACACCCAGCGCCGGAAACGATGAACGGCGGCGTACCGCCGACCGGACCAAACGCGCGGACCGGCGAGTTGACGCCGCCGGGGATCGACTTCTTGGCGCGTTCGAACAATTCAGAGTTGGCGTTCACGGGAGGGTGTTCTCCTAGGCTCGCGGGGCGTCCACGCCCAGATTCGATGGCGACCGACTCCGTGATCGCTTTCACTGAGGGGTCAGGGACAGGATTCTACCCAAGTATTCTTGAGCGGGGGCGCTGTGTTGAAACTGGTTTTCGTCACGTTGGTCATTGTTTATTTATCCTCCGAGATCCGTGGCTTCGATCGGGTCACCGGTCGCTCTTTCGCCAGTCGATCCGAAGTGATCGCGTCGAACGGCATGGCGGCCACCAGTCAGCCGCTGGCGACGCAGGTCGCGCTCGACATCTTGAAGCAGGGCGGTTCGGCGGTCGACGCTGCCATCGCCGCGAACGCGATGCTCGGCTTGGTCGAGCCGACCGGCTGTGGTATGGGCGGCGACCTCTTTGCCATCGTGTGGGACGCGAAGACCAAGAAACTTCACGGCTTGAACGCGAGTGGTCGGTCGCCGGCGTCGCTGACCCTCGAGGAGTTCGAGAAGCGCGGTATCACGTCGATCCCCAAGTACGGACCGCTGCCGGTCACCGTGCCCGGCTGTGTCGACGGTTGGTTCGAACTGCACGGCAAGTTCGGCAATCTCGACATGGCGGAAGTGCTCGCTCCGGCGATTCGCTACTCCCGCGAGGGATTCCCGCTGTCCGAACTGATCGCTCACTACTGGGCCAAGAGCGTGCCGCGCTTGTCCAAGTACGAAGGATTCTCCGAGACGTTCGCGCCCGCGGGGCGCGCGCCGGCGAAGGGCGAGATCTTCAAGAATCCACGGTTGGCGAACACGCTCGAGTCGATCGCCACGGGCGGGCGTGCGGCGTTTTACAAGGGCGATGTCGCACGATCGATTGACGCGTACATGAAGCGGGTCGGCGGCTTCTTGACTTACGAAGACATGGCCGCGCATACGTCGACCTGGGTCGAACCGGTTTCGACGAACTATCGCGGGTACGACGTTTGGCAGTTGCCACCGAACGGCCAAGGCATCGCCGTCTTGCAGCTGCTCAACTTGCTGGAACCGTACGATGTGCGTTCGATGGGCTTCGGCAGTCCGGAGTACATGCACGTCTTCACCGAGGCGAAGAAGCTGGTGTTTGAGGATCGCGCAAAATACTACGCGGACATGGAATTCGGCCGCATTCCCGTTGAGGAGTTGATCTCCAAGGAGTACGCCGCGGTGCGTGGTGCGTTGATCGATCCTGAGAAGGCGGCCAAGACGTTCAACGCCGGCAACCCCGCGTTGGAGCATGGCGACACGGTGTATCTCTGCGTCGCGGACTCCGAGGGCAACATGGTATCGCTGATCCAGAGCAACTACCGAGGCATGGGATCCGGTTGCACTCCCGATGGACTCGGCTTCATCCTGCAAGACCGCGGGGAGTTGTTTGCTCTTGAACGTGATCACTTGAATGGCTACGCGCCGAGCAAGCGGCCGTTTCACACCATCATTCCGGGATTCGTGACCAAGGATGGTCAACCGCGACTTGCGTTCGGTGTCATGGGCGGGGCGACGCAGCCGCAAGCTCAAGTGCAAGTGTTGATCAACATGATCGACTTCGACATGAACCTTCAAGAGGCGGGAGACGCTCCGCGCATGCTGCACAGCGGATCATCACAACCGACGGGTGAATCAATGACCGACGGGGGTCGCGTGCAGGTCGAGTCTGGTTTTCAGATGGAGACGATTCGCGAGCTGCTAGAGCGCGGCCACGATGTCCGTTTCGCGGTGGGCCCGTTCGGTGGGTACCAAGCCGTGGCGTTCGACCCGGCGACGGGCGTGTATTACGGGGCGTCCGAGTCGCGCAAGGACGGTCACGCTGCGGGGTACTGATTCGTCGAGCATCGTGTGGTGCGACGTGCGACGTCAGTACGGCTCTGCTAGTCGATAGGGTTCGCTCGGTCGCGCTTGCGTCGTTGGCGGGGCGCGGCCGGTAGGCGCAGCGCCCAAGGTTGGCCGTCGCCGGGCTGCGTGTGGGCTGCGATCATCAAGAGAACGAGCGACCCGCCGACCAGCATTCCGCCGCCGATTCCTTTGTACACACATGTGTTCTGTAGTCCGGAATAGAGCAGGGCGCATCCCCCGACGAACATTCCGGAGAGCACGCCCACTTCCAGGCGCGTGGGGCATCCCGGGGCCGGTCCGGTGCCATTCGCTTCTCGTCCGGCGATCTTGCGCGGTGCGTTCGGACGTTGCGAGTCGTGAGGTGGTGGGTCGTGACGGTTCATGTTCCTCAGAAGATTCGGGGCGGCTTCGCTCGGCAGGCGAACGTGAGATGCTCGAATTCCGTTCCTGTGCTTGATGGATACGGAGTTGTACGTATCATTTGGCGGAGGAGAAGCGGGTCCGAAGAGACGTAGGCTCGCGGAGCTAGCGACATCCAGGCAATACAGAAGCGGTTCGACCAACGGAATCTCTGTTGGTGTTCGACTGCTGCGTAATTGTTCGTTCCGATCGGCCTCATGCGAAACGCAGACCACGCGAACTCTTAATGGAAGGCATCGTGTGATCGAAATTTCGGATCGCGTGGCGGCCGGCAGCGTTCTCGTCGTCGACGACGACGACTCGGTGCGGCTCGTGACTAGTAGGATTCTGACTCGGTTCGGATTCGACGTCATCGATGTCGCGAGCGGCCGCGCTGGCCTCGATGTCTTGCAGGATTCGGCTCGCGTGGTTTCTGCGGTGGTCCTTGATTGGTCTATGCCCGGAATGACCGGCGCCGAAACTCTCTGCGCTATTCGTAGTCTCGACGAGGACATGTCGATCATCGTTCTCACCGGTTGGTCACTGTCGATCGAAGAAGAACTGCCCGAGATCGCCGGGCCTATTCCTGTCCTGCAAAAGCCATTCGATCCCATGGAACTCATCGAACTCGTCCGCGGTACCGATCCGCAAACTTGATTTTGCGCGGACAACAGTTACCGGAAGAGATCCTCGACGAGCTCGGCGATCGTGTCAGTGTGATTCTCACCGATCACTCGATCTGCGACCTCTAATACTTGCGGCATAGAGCCCTTCATGGCCACTCCCAGCCCCGCGCGCTCGAGCATGGGCAAGTCGTTGGTCGCATCTCCAACCGCGACCGTTTGCTCCGCGGAGATTCCGTAACGCTCGTCGAGAAGCTCCAGCGCTCGCGCCTTGCCTGGGCATGGCGGATGAACGTCGAGGACCATGAGGCGGCTCTGTCGATACGCCGGCAATAGGTGCAGCGGAAAGTCCGTGACGTAGAAGTCTCCGGGTACCTGCTCCTGGAAGTGGGTGGCGAACGTGCCGGCGCCGTCGTGTTCGTTGGAGAAGAGTGACACCCGGATGACACCGTCGAGTCGTAGCTCCGAGGCGTCGTCCACGAATCGCACTTTGGTCATGTCGTGCAGTTCGATCGAGCCGTCGATGTGCGGCGGTGAGAACCCGACTTTGGTTCCGTCGTTGCTTGCGACCACGAGGCAGTTTTGGTCTCGACTGTACTGAAGGACGCGATCGAACTCTGCCGCGTCGAGGCAGACTTGCTCGATCACTCTGCCTTCCGTCGAGCAGTACACGGCGGCGCCGTTGTATACGACGGTCGGCACGCCGAATCCCAACTCATCGACGACCGGCTTGGCGGCGCCCTCCGAGCGACCGGTCGCCACCATGACCCGAATGCCACGCTCGTGGATGCGCTGCAGAGCGGAGCGGGTGCGGGGATGAATCGTGCCATCGTCGGCGACCAGAGTTCCGTCGAGATCGAGAACGATGGCGCGATAATCGGTGCTCATGCGACGGCTCTTTTCGAAGAGCGGACGGGTGGACCGCTCAGCGGGTGGAATCCTGGAGCCAGTTTTGGTACTCCAGGGCGTGTGGGCGCGCTCCTCGTCGTGGCGACCGAGGGGCGAGATTCTGCCCGACCGGGCGGCGGGCCACAACGATTCGCCGGGAGCTCGTGGTCGCCTGGCCTTTCGGCTTCGACGGCGTCCAACTACACTGTCGAGTTCAATCATGACAGTCGACCCGTCCGAGCCGCGAGGCTCGGGCGTTCAAAGTGCGCCTAACGGAGGATGAGTTGAGTATGGCTTCTGGGATTCGCCTCGAACCGGTTTCGATGGGCAAGGGCTTTGTCGAGTGGCACGTGAAGTACCCCTCGCTGGTCAAGAAGAACCCGGCCCTCGGCAGCGCGTACGACGACCTCGCTTCCGCATGTCTCGCTCTGAAGCGGAGCCTGCTCCGCGCTCAGGTCGAGGACGAGACCGCGACCATGATCGAGGAGTACGCGACGGATTGCGAATGGGGCTGTGACCGAAACTGACGCCGCTGGCACTCTTGCCGGGCCCTGGCCCGCATGAGTGCCCACGAGTTACTGCTGCGCGTCGACGGAATGACGTGCGCGAGTTGCTCAGCCGCGGTCGAACGTGCGCTCCGCACTCAATCCACCGTGGTCGAAGCGAGCGTCAACTTGCTCGACGGTACCGCACGCGTGGTTGTCGAAGCTGCCGATCAAGAGTCCATGCCGACGGACTCGGTGATCGGCGCGGTCGTTTCGGCGGGCTACCCCGCGATCGCTCTCGATGTCGATACCCCCGATATTCCGACTGACGATGGCGGTGAGATTCGAGCCGTTCGTCTGCGTGCCGTGGTGGCGCTAGTCCTGACGACTCCGTGGATCATCGCCATGGCCGCCATGCCGTTCGGCCTGATGCTGGCCCCGCCGGTCTGGGTGCAAGCGATCGTCGCCGGGGCCATTCTGATCGGCGCGGGCCGTCCCTTCTTTGCCAACGCGCTGCGGGCCGCGAGGCACGGCCGTACTCACATGGATACGCTCGTCAGTCTCGGTGCCGGCGTTTCGTACGGGTATTCGCTACTGGCGTGGTCCGGCGTGTTGGGGGCCGGGCAGCCGGTCTTCTTCGAAAGTGCCGCGTTTCTCATCGCGTTCATCACGCTGGGTAAGTGGCTCGAAGGGGCGGCGCGCGGGCGGGCGAAGAGCGCTCTCATCGGGCTCCTCCAGTTGGTCCCCGATCGCGCGCGGCTCATCGAAGGCGGCGTCGAGCGAGAGATTCCCGCCAGCGAACTTGCGGCCGGGCAACGCGTCGTCGTTCTGCCCAGCGAGAGAATCCCCGCCGACGGCGTGGTGCGCCGCGGCGAGAGTTCCGTGGATGAGTCGATGCTGACCGGCGAGTCGATGCCGGTGCCGAAGGGGCGTTGGGCCGACGTGTTTGGCGGAACGGTCAACGCCACCGGGCGCATCGAAGTCGAGATTACGCGAAGCGGTCACGCCACGGTCGTCGCGGGAATCGTTCGTCGCGTTCGCGAAGCGCAGAGCCGTACGGCCCCGATTCAGCGCGTGGCGGATCGACTGTCCGCGCACTTTGTGTTCGCAGTGATCGTGATCTCGGTGGGTACGTTCGCGACGTGGTGGTGGCTCGACGCTCCGCTGGCGATTCGGCTGAGTCGAGCGTGCGCCGTCATAGTGATTGCGTGCCCGTGCGCCCTCGGTCTCGCCACTCCGACGGCCATCTTGGTCGGCAGCGCGTTGGGGCTGAGCCACGGAATCCTGATCAAGAACGGGGCGGCGCTCGAGCAACTCGCCGGCGTGCGCACGGTGTTCTTCGACAAGACCGGCACCATCACCGAGGGCGAGTTTGCGGTCGACATGGTTTCCCCGGAGCCTGGCGTCGATGACGCGGAGCTCCTGCAGGTCGCCGCGTCACTCGAGACGCACTCTCGTCACCCGCTCGCGTCGGCGGTGGTCGACGCGGCGCGTGATCGCGGCCTCGACTTACTGAACGTCGACGCCGTTCATGAGGAGGGAGGGCTCGGGGTCGCCGGTCAAATCGACGGCCAGCCGGTGCGCGTCGGCCGGTTGTCGTTCGTCGTGGACTCCGCCGATCGTCCCGCGAACCCGAGTAGCGGTCGCAGCGTCGATGCCAGCACCGTCGATGCCAGCACCGTGTACGTCTCCCGCGGCGGCGGGTTGCTCGGATCGATAGCGCTCTCCGATCAGGTGCGTCCCGAGGCGAAGCGTGTGATCGATCGTCTGCGTGGTCTGGGTCTGACGCCGGTACTCCTCACCGGTGATCAATCCGCAGTGGCCGAGCGAGTCGCGAAGGCGGTCGGTATCGATGAAGTGCGAGCCGAGGTTCTGCCGGGCGAGAAGCATGAAGTGATCAAGCGTGCCCGGGCGCAGGGTGAACTCGTCGCCATGGTGGGGGACGGTATCAACGACGGTCCCGCCTTGGCCGAAGCGGATGTCGGGATAGCGCTCGGCACCGGGACCGACGTCGCCAAGGAGACTGGCGATATCGTGCTGATGCGTGGCTCGTTGGACGATGTCGTCGGGTCTATTCGCTTGTCGCGAGCGACGCTCCGGCGCGTGAAGCTCAACCTAGGCTGGGCGTTCATCTACAACGTGCTCGGCATCCCGATCGCGGCCGGAGTCTTTGCCTCCTCCGGTATCGTGTTGCGCCCCGAGTTCGCGGGACTCGCCATGGCGCTCTCCAGCGTTTCGGTGGTAACCAGTTCGTTGCTGCTGCGGTGGCGATCCGAGCGACTGTTCCGGTAGGGCCCGGCTGAATCCCTAGCCAGCCAAGCCAAGATGGAGGAGACACAATCGTCGGGTCTGATGAAGACGAGCGTATCGTGGCGCGGCTCGATCGAGGTTTCGCCCAGCGATGGTGATTCGGCCCCTGCGAATCGCACGAAACGATCTCGGTACATTCCGAGTGAACCCCGTCTTCGCAGGCGGAGTGTCTTTGCTGACTCATCGGGTTTAGATCGCTAGTCGGTGATGTAGATCTCGTCCGGACGGGATTTGCGGGGGCCGGTTGTTCACTCGGCCCGGGGCGGCTCGATACAGCCTCGCTCGATGTCGCGTCGCTCGGTACTGGGGTCGCGGCTCGCGCACCGCGGTTGGTTGATCGATGGGTCCTGACGACTTCCGCGACGCGGCGATCTTCGAACGCATGAACTCAGCTCCGAGCTCCTGTTCCGCATACCAAGCGTTGCGTGTTGGGCAGAGAGCTCGCAAGTTGATCTCGTCATTCGAGCCGTCCTTGCTGAACGGAACGACGTGATCGATTTGAAGGCCAGTTCGCACACCACAGCGATGCTGATCAGAGCCGACGAATTCGCACCGATGCCCGGCTTGGTGGAGCATCGCTCACGTGTTTCACTTGGAATGTATCGGGATCGTTCCGTGGCCTCTGCAGAGTCCAAGCCGTCCTCACTAAACGAGGTGGCCCATCCGCATCTCCGACAGGAATCACATAGCCACTGCCAACATCCAACTATCCCAACCGACAGCCAACGGAGTAGGGCGTCCCCGCTGCCCCTCGCCCGGAACAGACTCGTTCACGCCCCGATGCGCCCGTCCGTCGTTCTCACCCGTGCTTGTTTCCAATCCCCTAACCTGCGACCAACCCCACTCCCGTGCCTCAAAGTCGGCGGCGAGCCATCGACGTTCCCATCCCCCAACCAAACTCGACTTCGAGCCGCGCCACGATACGCTCGTCTTCGCACCTCTTCGGTGACGGCCTCTTCGGTGACGGCCGATTCGGTGACGGCCGATTCCGTGACGGCCGATTCCGTGACGGCCCTGGGGTTACGACTACCCCAATCCCGCCGAACGTTTAGACTCTGGTCATGACCACCCTCGTCAACGGCAGCGCCATCCTGCTGCCAGTCCTCTACACGTTCCTGCTCGTGGCGCTCGCGCAACGGTTTCTCGACCGGGGCCGAGGGCTGGTCGCGGTGCGCCGGCTGTTGATCGGTTCGACGGTCGCGGTGCAACTCGCCGCGTTGGTGGCGCGCGCGTCGTTTCAACGTGCGTGTCCGGTGACCGCGCAGTCTGAGATCCTCTCCCTGGTTGCGCTGACGGTCTTGTTGGTGTTCGTGGTGCTCGAAGAGTGGCCTCGCCGTCGGATCGCTCCGGCGGAGGACTCGAGCAAGAGTTGCGGCGTCTTCGTAGTGGCGGTGGCGTTCGTCGCGCAGTGCGGGGCGAGCCTTTTGGCGATCGACACCGCACCGGTCACTGAGCCGCTGCCGTTCTGGCCATCCCTCCACGTGTTCACCGGAGTCATCGGTATCTCTGCGGTTGCCGTCGCCTCGGTGTATGGCTTGCTCTACCTGTTTCTGTACCGCGCTCTGAAGGTCGGTCGCTTCGGACTGTTCTACCAACGCATGCCTGACCTCGAGACTCTCGGCCGAACGAACTACCAAGCCGTTGTCGTCGCGTTCATCGCGGTCAGCTTGACCGTCGCCGGGGGCGCGATCAGTTGGGCGCAGTCCGAACCACTTGAGCTCAACTACGTGCGCGTCGGGCTGACACTCGCATTGTGGGTCCTGTATGGCGCGCTGATCATCGGCCATCTCGCGTTGCGGTTCGGGGGCAAGCGGCTGGCCTACTCGACCGTGTTGGGTTCCGTGTTGGCGTTGTCGATCTTGGTGGTGGGCTTGATGACCGCGGGGGGAACGAGCTGATGCGCTCGATCTTCTGCCTGAGTCTCAACCACCGAGTGACCTCCCTCGAAGATCGAGAGCGAGTCGCGTTCAGCCAAGAACCCGGAGTCGAATTCTTGCGCCGTCTCCGAGATGTGGCTCCGGTCGAAGAAGCGGTGTTGCTCTCGACGTGCAATCGCACCGAGCTCTACACCGTCTTCGTTCCGTCCGATGATCCGGCGTTCGACGCGAGTCCGCTCGAGCACTTCTCGTCAGTCTCCGGCTTCGAGCTTCGCGAAACTCCGCCCAACCACGTCACCGCTCGAGGGCGAGACGCCGTGACGCATCTGTTTCGAGTTGCGGGCGGACTGGAAAGTCAGATCGTCGGCGAAAGCCAGATCCTGGCGCAGGTCAAGACGGCCATGGATTGGGCTCGCGACGCAGGGACTGACGGACGGGTGACCACGCGATTGTGGGAACGGGCGCTCCGGGTCGGCAAGCGCGTGCGCAGCGAAACCGCGATCGGTCACGGAGCGTTGTCGGCCAGCACCGCGGCGTTGGAGTTGGCGCGCAAGGTGTTTCGGTCGTTCGCCGATCGCTCGGTGTTGGTGATCGGGGCGGGCGAGATCGGTGCCTTGGCGGTCCAGAATCTCGCCGGAGTCGACGTCGGATCGATTCGCATCGTCAATCGCACGCACCAACGCGCCGTGGACTTTGCCGAGTTGTACGGGGGAGAGGCGATCGAGTATGAACGGCTGGACGAGGCACTCGTCGAGGCCGACGTCGTGCTCAGTTCGACCGGGGCGACCGAGCCGATTGTCGACTACGATCGGTTGCGCCGCGTGCGGGCCCGGCGCGGAGGTTCGCGTCCGCTGTTGATCGTGGACTTGGCCATGCCTCGCGACTTCCATCCCAAGTGCGGCACGATCGATGGCGTGTTCCTGAAGAATCTCGACGACCTCGAAGAAATCGTCACGCTCAATCGACGAGAACGCGAAGATCAACTTCCGTTGGCCGACTTCATCGTGCGTAGTGAAGTCGTGAACTTCTTCGACTGGTTGCGGAGCTTGCGGGTCGAGCCGACGATCGTCGAACTTCGTCGGCGTTTTGAAGAAATCCGTTGTAACGAACTCGACGCGTTGCGCGCGAATATGGGACCGGAAGAGTTTGCTCGCCTCGACGAGTTCAGTCGACGGTTGATCAATCAACTGCTGCATCAACCGTCCGAGAACTTGAAACGTCACGCAGCGTTCAGTGAGTGGGAAGCGGTTCAGTTGGTGCACGAACTCCTGACCCAAGACGTTCCGCACCCTCAGAGTCGACGATCAACAGAAGGCGAAGAGAGCGAGTGAAAATTCGGATCGGTACGCGAGGCAGCGAACTCGCTCTGACGCAAACGCGAGCGATCGCTGCGCGAATCGCCCAGGCGATTCCCAACGCAGTGCTCGAAGAGGTTGTGTTGAAAACGAGCGGTGATCGCGACACCACCACGCCGCTCAGCGCGCAGGGTGGGGTTGGCGTCTTCACCAAGGAACTCGAGCGCGCACTTCTCGACCACGAGATCGACCTCGCCGTTCATTCGCTCAAGGACCTCCCCACCGTCAGTCCGCCGGGGCTGCAACTCGGAGCCATTCCCGAGCGCGCTTCGCCGTGGGACGCGTTCATTTCCGATCGCTACGCCGATCTCGGAGATTTGCCGGACGGCGGCGTCGTCGCTACCGGGTCGCTTCGCCGCCGCGCGCAAATCTTGCATTGGCACCCTCGACTCGAGGTCATCGGCATTCGCGGCAACATCGACACTCGACTCGCGAAGTACCTTGAACTCGGCGCCGTCGGTCTGATCTTGGCCGAGGCCGGCTTGGTGCGGACCGGTCGTGAAGGTGTCATTCGATCGCGTCTCGGACCGACGGAGATGACCCCGGCGCCCGGGCAGGGTGCGTTGGGGCTCGAGATTCGGGAGGACGCGGCGGAACTGTTCGAAGCGTTGCGTCCGATCGATCACGAAGTGACCCGCCAAGCAGTCACCGCCGAGCGCTGCTTCCTGCGCGAACTCGAGGGCGGCTGCCATCTCCCGATCGGAGCGTTCGCCCGTGTGAGTGGCGGTCAATTGGTGTTGACCGGCATGCTGGCGACCGCCGACGGATCTCGCCGGTTGCAGCTCGCGACCGAAGGACTTGCTGGTGACGGCGAGGCGGTCGCCAGTGCGCTCGTGAAGAAGGTGCTGAAGGCCGGCGGGGACTCGATTCTCGCGACGTATCGAGATGAAGCGGAGAGCTCTTGAACGAGCCAGTGCCCTCCCAGTCACTGTCGGTTCCGCTCTACCGTCGACGCATTGTCGTGACTCGCCCGCGGGTTCGTGCAGTCGAGTGGGTGCGACGGTTCGCCGCCGCCGGCGCCGACGTGATCCTCTTCCCGACGTTCCAGCTCGCCATGCCCGCCCCCGCCGAGTGCGCACAGATCTTTGCGGCGTTGGAAGAGAAGTCGGGCGAGCAAGACGTTTGGCTCGCGGTCACCAGTCCGACGTCCGCCGAGAACTTGCTCAACTTGATCGAACGCCAAGCGCGTGACGCCGCGTGGCTCTCACACTTCCGGGTTGCCGCGGTCGGCGAGGCGACGCGGAAGATTCTCTCCGACCGTGGGTTGCATGTTGCCATCACCAGCGAGCGATCGAATGCGCGCGAACTCGCCAGCGCGTTGATCGACGCCGGGGTCGGCTCGCAGTCGTTCGTGTTCCACGTTTCATCGAGCGGCGGCCGACCGGAGTTGATCGAACGATTGAATTCTCACGGCACCGGGGCCACGCCGCTACACGTCTCCCATCAGCGTCCCATCGCTGGGTTGACGACCGCGGTGCTGGAGCGTGAACTCGATAACAGCGGAGTCGATCTCATTGCATTTGCTAGTCCGTCTGCGGCGGATCATCTGATAGAAATATCGAGTCCCGCCTTGGTCGATCGCCTTCGCCAGGTACCGACCTTAGCGGTGGGTCCAACCACCACGGAGGTGTTGACGGCACTCGGGTTCGAGACGATTACCACGTCCGACGACCCTGGCGTCGAATCGGTCGTGAGAACCACGATCACGTACTTCGAATCACTCTCCTGAGACAACGAGATCGAGCACGAACAATGTCTTTTCCGATACGACGCCCGCGCCGACTCCGTGGTTCACCCGCTTTACGCTCCATGGTTCGGGAAACCCGCCTGTCCGTAGATCAGCTGGTGCAACCGTTGTTCGTGAGACCCGGCCAAGGGATCGAGAATCCCATCGAGTCACTCCACGGTCAGTCGCAGCTGTCGGTCGACCGGGCCGCGGAGAAGGCGGTGGAGTTGGCCGAGCTCGGCGTTCGCAGCGTGATCCTGTTCGGCATCCCTGAATCCAAGGACGATCAAGGAAGCGAGGCGACCGATGCCGACGGCATCGTTCCGACCGCGGTCCGGGCGATCAAAAAAGCGTGCCCGGAGATGATCGTGATCGGTGACGTCTGCTTGTGCGAGTTCACGGACCATGGGCACTGCGGTGTCTTGCACGAAACGCGCGACGGTCTGAGCGTCGACAACGACGAAACCATCGACTTGCTCGCCGACGAGGCGGTGGTGCTCGCCGACGCGGGTTGCGACATCGTCGCCCCCTCGGCCATGGCGGACGGGCAAGTCGATGCGATCCGTTGTGCTCTCGACGACCATAAATTTGATCAAGTGCCGATCCTTGCGTACTCCGCGAAGTACGCGTCGGCGTTCTACGGACCGTTTCGCGATGCGGCCGAGAACGCTCCGGCTTCGGGTGATCGCCGTGGATACCAGATGGATCCGGCGAACGGCCGCGAAGCGTTCATCGAGTGTGAACTCGACTTGGAAGAGGGTGCAGACATCATCATGGTCAAGCCGGCCCTCTCCTATCTAGACGTCATCGCTCGGCTCCGGGACGACACAGACGTGCCGATCGCGGCGTATCACGTCAGTGGTGAGTACGCCATGGTTCACGCCGCGGCGGACCGGGGATGGCTCGACCGTGACGCAGCCATGTTGGAGAGTTTGATCTCCATCCGCCGCGCCGGCGCCGACATGATCATCACCTATGCGGCCGAGTGGTACGCACGCCAATCACTGAATCGCTGAGCCATGCTTTCGATCGCGTTCACCGTTACGCTCGCGTTGGTCGCTCACGCGGAGCCGCTCTACTACCACCATCGCGACGCGGCTGGCGTTCACCACTACCGAGTCCCACGCGTCCGCACACCGGCGTGGGATCGCGACGTCCCGATTCCGCTGGCGCCCAGGATCGTGCGTCGCATCTTGCGCTGCCGTCACATGGCGTTGGATCAAGAGCGCGATGAACTCCGCTTCTCGACCGACGACGATGTGTCCGGTCTTATTGCCAGCCGCATTGACCTGGTCGCTCGCGGAACAGGATTAGTGCCGTACTTCGAAGAGCTTCACCGGCGGGGCCACGAGCGATCGTTCGGGGCAGAAGCTCCCGGCCCGCTTCGGCCTTCCTTCACCACGACGGTGCCCGGTCGTGCGCCGATCTTGCTCGACTACCAGCTTCATGACGCCGGGCGATCGTTGCGACTGAAGTTTCACGTGAGTGAATTCTTGCTCTTCCCGGGTGGTGTCGGGAAGAAGCCGTCCGGTGAAGTCGTGGAGTTCACACTGTCGCGCCAGGGCGATGAGTTTCGTTGGGAAGAGACCGCGCGGCACGACTTCGACGGTTCAGCGGCGCCTCCTCGACATACTTCCCCAACGGTGGGAGTCGATCTCGTCGCTTCCTCCGAGCCGTCAACAATCCGGGCTCGACTCGACCGATTGACCCACCACTGCCTCGCCAACGACCGCTACGTGGTGCGCTGGACGGGCACGCCGGCGTCGAACCGCGTCGACACCGATTCCTTGTACGGGAGCGTGCGTCTCTTCTCGGTCGATCTCGACGGGCAATCCGTCTGGATCGGGACCCGAGAGGACCGCGACGAAGGTGCCATCACCGTCTGGCTGGTTCGCTGACTCGAGGCAAGTCAAACGGCGCGACAAGGATTGAACGGTAGCAATCATTTGCTGTCTGTTCTGATCGATGGCGTTCGCCGCGCGGTCCAGACCGGCGACCTGAAGTGTGGCTCAATCCCTTCCCTGCAAACGAGCTAGTGTCAATCTGAGCCGGTTGGCCCGAACTCCGCAAAGGCGCTTGTGTTCGGATGGTAGCGCAGGCTACCTTTGATTCGGTTCAGCGCTTCGTCCTATCTCGAAGCTGAGGAGGTGACTCTCGTGCGCAGCGCCTGCCAACTAGTTTTCTACTACGCGCTCATGAAGCCGTTCTTGTGGCTGTTCACCGGAGCAATGTTCTCAGGTATTGGGGGCAGTTTCTGGGGAGCGAAGGCCTCGCGAACCCAACCGATTCGCGGCCGTGGCCCATTCATCATCGTGGCGAATCACAATAGCCACCTCGACACCGCAGTCATCTTTCACATGATCGGGGGTCGAAGGCTCGCCAAGGTTCGCCCCGTCGCGGCCGCCGACTATTTCTGTCGAAGCCGGCTCCGTCGTTTTCTGACGACCCGCCTGTTCAATATCTTGCCCATCGAGCGAAGTGCGCTGCGCTGCCAAGTCGCGGTCGATCAGATGAGCGCAGCGCTCGCCGATGGGCAGAGCTTGATCATCTTTCCCGAAGGCACGCGCGGTGTTCCGGAACGCATGGAACCGTTCCATAGCGGCGTGGGTCATCTGGTTCACGCGAATCCCGGTGTTCCGGTCATTCCCATGTATATCCACGGATCAGGCGCCGTCATGCCCAAGGGAACGTGGCTACCGATTCCCCACCTCGTTCGCGTCCATGTGGGTGAGCCTGAGTATTTCCGCGGAGCGGCCAAGGACATCACGGCGGAGTTGGCGGACCGCGTCTCCCTGTTGGGCACCGCGTGTGGGCTCGAACCGGCGGCTGCTTCCTAGTCCCAGAGAGAGTCTCTTGCCGTCCGCAACCCCCGGTGTTCGACACACGCACGCTGCGCACAATCGGGCTAGACCTTCAGCCGGCCCGCCGTTGTAATCCTCCACCCCATGGAGGAGTGCAATGCCGGAGTTACCTGAAGTTGAGCTCGGTCGAAAGATTGCCGAGCGTGCTGTCGTCGGGCGCACAATCGAGCGGCTGGAGTGCGCGGACGACGACATTGTCTACGACGGTGTCGAACCCGCCGCCGTTTGTCGCGCCCTTCGTGGGGCTCGAGTGGACGCGGTCGCGCGCTTGGGCAAGCACTTGTGGTTCGAACTCGACCGGCGGCCGTGGCCGCTCTTTCACTTCGGAATGACCGGTGCCTTTCGCGTTCCCGGCGAGACTCCTTTGCGACTAGAGTCGAGTCCTAAGGAACTCGACGCCGTCTGGCCGCCGAAGTTCGTGAAGATTCGCATGTGGCTCGACGACGGAGGCGAGTTGGTCATGACCAATGCTCGTCGTCTTGGGCGCATACGTTTGCGCAACGATCCGCGAAATGAGCCACCCATTTCGGACCTTGGGTTCGACCCCCTTCTTGCCATGCCGTCCGCGGCAGAGTTCGAAGCGCTGCTCGCACGACGCAAGGGAGTCTTGAAAGGCTTGCTACTCAACCAAGGGTTTGCGGCTGGCGTCGGTAACTGGATCGCAGACGAGGTGCTTTACCAGGCGAAGATCGATCCGCGTCGACGCGCCAACTCGTTGAGCCCGGCTGAGTGTCTCTTGCTGAGGACCAAGCTCGGTTCGGTGATCGGCAAAGCAGTCGACGTCGATGCCGACAAAGATCGCTTGCCGACGAGTTGGCTGTTTCACTATCGCTGGGGAAAGAACCAAGACGCAGTCACGCCCGCCGGCGAGAAGATCCAAATCGATACGATCGCCGGCCGCAGCACCGCATGGGTACCAGCCTTACAGAGCTAGCTGTTCTGAATTGCTCTGTACAAGTCGTTTCCTCTCACGCCGTCCCCGGTCGTGAAAGCCCAGTGCGCAACGGATGTCCCAACCTTGACCCACACCTGTGGTCCCGTACTCTCCTAACTCGCCCAATAGTGGGCGTTGTAGATCTTCGCGCGTGGAAACTTGCCCGCAGCCGTCGTCTAAGTACGAGGCTCGATCTACGGGCTTGGGATGGCGCGGAAGTGGCGGCGCCGTAGTAACGGACGAACCCAAGGGAGGGTTACATGGATCAACGATCCCTACTCGTTCTCACATGTGTTCTGACGATCGGCGCCTGGGGGGTCCCTGCGTCTGTTGAAGCTCAGTGGCTCGATTTCAGTAGTGTGACCGCGACCAACATTATCGCAGACCCGTTCCTCGCGGTGAGCGACCCCGAGGAGAAGGACTACGCCACCGCCGACTTCGACATGGATGGCGACGTCGACTTGGTGGTCGCGCGTAAGCTGCCGTTCACGACGTTCGGCAATCGAGCGAACGTGTTGTTCATCAACGTCGACGGAGTGATGACCGACTTGACCGGGACGTACGCCCCAGAGTTCATCAGTAGTGTGGACTTTCCCGATGGCGACAATGCCCGCGACGTCATGGCGGCGAACATCAACGGCGACGCGTGGCCGGATGTCGTCTTTGCCAATGCCGGGAACGACGCCTCTCCGGGTCAACAGCCGCGCGTATACATCAACCTCGGCGAAGATCTCAGCGGCAACTGGCTGGGGCTCTCTGATGAGTCGTTTCGTCTGCCGTTTCTCTCGACCGGGGTCTTCGAACCGAACGCCTGCGCAGTGGGGGTCGGGGACGTCACCGGGAACGGGGTCGACGACCTCTACATTGTCGACTACCAGAACTCCCTCGAGGACAAGCTGTTGATCAATGACGGCAGCGGGTTCTTCTCCGAAGAGACGAACTCGCGTCTACCCCTCGGCTACGAAACTTCGGCCTTTGCGACTGCCGGGATGATCAAAGATCTCAACGGCGACGGATATCCCGAGATCATCAAGAACTCGACGCCGTCGATCACCGTGGCCTACAACGACGGGGCGTCGAACCCCGGCTTCTTCTCGACGACGGAGTCGCTGGCCGTTTCCGCGGCGTATCATTTCGATATCGGCGACTTGAACGGCGACGGGTTGAACGACTTCTACGTTGTTCAGGACGGCCAGGATCAGTTCCAGATCAACAGCTCCCCGGTCGGTGCCATTCCGGTGACGTGGAGTTCGACGAGCTTGACCGCCAGCCCCCTGACCTCTGCGTTCGGTGGCAACGTACACCTGGCCGAGCTCGACGGCGACGGGGATGACGACGTGACGATCGCTGACGCCGATACTGACGTTCCTGGCTGCTTGCGTCGCATGGCGTTTCTTCGCAACGACTCGGGGTCGCTGTCCGATCCATTCTCAGCGCCATACTTGCCGATGCATCACTTCGGAACCTACGACGTCGCGATCGCCGATTTCAACGGCGATGGCGCCAACGACATTTGGGTGGGCCATTGCGACGGAACCGACTTGTACTTTTCCAACATCGGCATCGGAGTCCCGATCGTGACGGGATTGTCGTGCACGGTGACGCTGCCCGACGTGGAACTGACGTGGATCAACGGGGGCGCCTACGACGAAGTCACGGTCAAACGCGGGGGAATCGTCATCGGGACGCTCGCCGGATCCGCGACGTCGTACACAGATCTCAATCCGGGCTCAGGCACGTATTCGTATTCGATCGTCGGTAGTGCCGCTGGTGATACCAGCACGCCGACGTCTTGCGTCGTCGTCGTGTCCAACGTCAATCCGGTCAGCGATCTGGTTTGCGCGCAAATCGAAGAAGACGTGCAGCTCGACTGGGTCAACAACGGCGGCACCTTCAGCGCCGAGTACGACGTGATCGACATCTACCGCAATGGTGTTTTGATCGACACGGTACCGGGAGCCGAAACGACCTATGTCGATATCACCCCGGTGCCCGGTAGCACGGCCTACTCGCTATCGCCGTCGATAGGCGGGGAGGTTGGCCCACCCTTTACATGTTCGATGCTCGTGATCGATACCGATGTCACGGATCTCGTACTCCGATTCCAGGGCACCGAGTTTGGCGATACCGATTCCGCCGAGGCGATCTTCAACGCCCTGCTCGCCAACTCTCAGGTTACCTTGATGGCCGACATTGTGACGGTTGGCGACTTGGACACCCAGGGCATCGCCATGTCCGCGTTCGAGCGTGTTTGGGTGGAGCTCGGTACGTTCCCCCAGAACTACACGCTGACAGCCCCCGAGGGAGCGGCGCTGGCGGCCTACCTCAATGCGGGCGGCAACGTGTTCATGAGTGGTGGTGACACCTACTGCTTCGACTCCCCAACCGCCATTCACGCCCTGACGGGAATCGGTGATACGTGTTCCGACGGCGGCTTCGGGATTACGTCGGTCGAAGGCATCGTTGCGTCGACGTGTAATCTCGGCGACTTCGAGATTCCGGTCGACTACGTGGGCGAGTCTGGTTTCATCGACCGACTATCCCCGCTGACGACCGGCGAGCTCCTGTTCGAGTTCACCAGCGGCACGGCCACCTTCAACGGGGGGGTGGTCAACGAGGTCGGAAGCAGCGCGATGATTTCGCACAGTGTCGAGATCGGGGGCATCGGGGAGGCGCACGATCAGGAAGACCTGGTGGGGCGCTACATTACATGTTTCCCCGGGGGCACGACTGGACCGGCGTTCCTGCGAGGAGACGTCAATCAAGATACCGCCGTTGACATCACGGACGCGGTGGCGATCTTGGAGTACCTGTTCCTCGGATTTCCGACGAACTGCCTGTCGGCGTTGGATGCGAACGACGACGGTGGTGCTAACATTGCAGACGTTGGCTACATGCTCGCGTACTTGTTCACGTCAGGTGCTGACCCCGCCGCGCCGTTCCCACTCTGTGGGGGCGAGCCGACACCGGACAGTTTGACGTGCGACTTGTACCCGTGCCTCTGACTTTTCGGCCGGGCCTCTAGTTTGAACTGAAGGGCTCGTGCGTGTCCCCCATGGGATCGCGCGGGCCCGTCAACTCGGTTCGGGTGGATCGATCACCCGTTCGTGATCAGGACGGGTTAAGGGAGTTGCTTTTCATGAAGCTGAGCATCTTGAATCTACGAGCGCTGGTCCTAGGAGCGCTCTGTTTCGCGCTCGCCGGGTTCGGCGACAAAGCGATAGCGCAAACGTTCTCGGTTCTGGGCCCGATGCCCGAACCGGCCGAAAACCCACTGACTCCTGAAAAGGCCGTCCTGGGGAAGTTGTTGTTCTGGGAAGAGCAGTTGAGTTCTAACGACGGCGTAGCTTGCGGCACGTGTCATAAGCCGTTCGCGGGGGGATCCGACGCGCGCGTCGGTCTACCTCTCAGCGCCCACCCCGGCGTCGACGGCATGTTCGGAACCGAAGACGACGTGATCGGATCGATCGGCGTTATCGCGCGAGATGAAACGTGCGCGGAGTTTGACGACGGTATCTTCTTCCCGGAGCGGCAAGTGACGAACCGTCGTACGCCATCGTTCATCGGGATCGGTTACGGTGACAGTTCGTTCTGGGATGGACGTGCGACGGACGAGTTCATCGATCCCGAGACCGGTGACATTGCGATTGCGACCGGAGGCTCACTCGAAAGCCAAGCGATCGGACCGATTCTTTCGACGGTCGAGATGGCGTGCAATGATCGCACCTGGGATGACGTGCGTACCAAGCTCGAGAGCGTCACGCCGATGGCGCTGGCTACGGACATACCTCTAGACATGCTCGACGCGCTTGCCGTCGATCCCACCTATCCCGATCTGTTCGAAGCGGCCTTTGGGACGCCGGACATCACCGCCGCTCGTATCGGGTTTGCGATTGCGTCTTACGAGCGTACTCTCGTTCCCGATCGAACGCCGTTTGACCTCTTTTTGCTCGGTGACCCCAGTGCGTTGACGGCTGACCAGGAACTGGGAATGGACCTGTTCGAGTTGCATTGCGCGGGCGTGTGTCACTCCGGAGCAGAGTTGTCCGACAACGATTTTCACCACATTGGCGTGCGGCCGGCAGATGAAGACATCGGCCGCGAAGAAGTCACCGGCAATCCGGCGGACCGAGGCAAGATGAAGACGCCTCCGCTGCGCAACGTTGCGTTGCGCGCGCCGTTCTTCCACAACGGTGGCAAGGAAACGATTCAAGACGTCCTGATCTTCTACAACACCGGCGGAGACTTCCCGACAACCGATCCCGACATGATCGAACTCGGCATCTCGAACTCCGAGTTGCTTCTGATCGAGGACTTCTTGATCAACGGGCTGACCGACAACCGTCTGATCAATGAGTTTGCGCCGTTCGACCGTCCGACGCTGCAGACGTTCTTCCGTCGCGGAGACTCGAATCAAGACTTCGGTCTCGATATCGCTGATGCGACCCACCTGTTGACGTTCTTGTTCGTCGTCGGGTCCGATCCGTTGCCGTGTGAAGACGCTTCCGATGCGAATGACGATGGTGGACTGGATCTCGCCGATGCGATTTCCATGTTGTCGCGTCTCTTCTCCGGTGATCCACCGTTGCCGAGCCCGAGCGACATCTCGTTCGGTCACGATCCCACTCTGGATGCACTCGGTTGCAACCCGTAGGCGACATGAAGACGTTCGCACGAGATAAGGTCCGTTCCCCGCGCGCGGGGGGCGGGCCTTTGCTCGTTGCGTCGTTCGTCCTTGTTGTCGTTGGAGTGCTGTCGGCCCGCGAGAACTCGTCAGAGCTACGCTTCGTCACCGAACGGCCGGTCGACTTCGTGCATGCGAAGGGGGCGAGCGGTCAGCGATATCTCGTCGAGACCATGGGTTCCGGCGCTGCGCTTTTCGATTTCGACGGGGACGGAGATCTCGACCTGTACTTCGTCCAAGGCGCCCCCATGCCCGGAGCGAAGCGGTTCGATTCCCGAAATTGTCTCTACCGTAACGATGGTCGCGGAGCCTTCGCGCGGCTCACCGGTGATCACGCCGCGCCCGATGCGCGCTACGGCATGGGGTGCGCGGTTGGAGACATCGACAACGACGGTGATCCCGATCTCTTCGTCTCCAACTACGGTCGCAACTCTCTGTACCGAAACGACGGCGGCCGTTTCGTCGATATCACGCGCGAAGCCGGGGTCGGCGACGACGCGTGGGCGTCGAGCGCGGCGTTCGCCGACTTCGACGGCGATGGGCTGCTCGATCTCTACGTCGCGAATTACCTCGCGTTCACGGTCGACGTTCACAAGGAGTGTTCTCTCGGCAAGGGCATTCCTGCCTACTGTTCACCCGACGCCTACCCGGGCGTGGGTGATCGGATGTACCGCAACCTCGGCGGCGGAAAGTTCCTGGACGTGTCGGATCGGGTCGGGCTCGGCAAGTCGCTCGGGAAGTCACTCGGTGTCTTGTGCGCTGATTTCGATCGCAATGGCAAGATCGACGTCTACATCGCCAATGACGGCGTTTCCAATCAGCTTCTGATGAACTCAGGGGATTGGAAGTTCGAAGACGCGACCCTGGTTTCCGCAACGGGCTACAACGACGACGGCCTGGCGCAGGCGGGGATGGGTGTCGCCGGTGGAGACCTCGACGACGACGGCCTCTTCGACCTCTTCGTCACCAACCTTTCGAGTGAGACCAACGTTCTCTACCGCTCGCTCGGCGACGGCTTCTTCGAAGACGCGACCGCTCTCGCCGGTGTCGGACCCCCGAGTTTTCTCTACACCGGGTTCGGGACCAATGCAGCCGACTTCGACGCCGACGGAGATCTCGACTTGTTCATCGCGAACGGGCACGTCATCGACAACATTGCCAAGTTCAGTGATCACCAAACGTACGAGCAGGTCGACCAGGTCATGGTCAACATCGGCAATGGTCGATTCCGCGACGACACGGTGAAGTCGCTCGGCACGCAGCAGCCGGCGGCGGGTCGCGGGTCGTGCGTCGGCGATCTCGATGGAGATGGCGACCTCGATATCGTCGTGACGAACTGCGACAGCGTTCCTGTCGTGTACCGTAACCAAAGCTCGGGCGTGTCGTGGTTGGCCATCGAGCTGCACGGCGGCCGCAGCAATCGCGACGGCGTCGGAGCGCGAGTGCGCGTGCACATCGGTGCCCGTGTCTTGGAACGCGAACGCTACGGGGGAGGCTCGTATCTTTCTGCCCAAGACCGCCCGTTGTACTTCGGCCTAGGCAGTGCGAAGTCGGTCGACCGCGTGACTGTTCAATGGCCGTCGGGTACCGTGAGTGAGGTTGAGGTGCAGGGATTGAATCGTTGTGTCGTTGTCGAAGAAACCGCCACCGGCGCGGCGACGACGAAGCCAGCGACTTCGCGACCAGCGAAGTCGGATCGGTAGTGCCGAATCGGTAGTGTCGGCAGCTTGGTTCTCGGCGTGTGGTTCCGAATGCGAGCTGCGACGCCGCACTGAGAGGTGAAGACGCTGATCGTTTCGATACTCCTACTCTCCATGTTGATTTCCCAGAGCGACGTACCCCTTGCGCCTCCGCCGGTCTCCGAGCTCGCGGTGCGATCGGCACTGCGTGAGGCGCAGTACGGCCGCGCTATCGAACTGACTCAGCAGTGGGTGGTCGCCAATGGAGTTGCAGCGGTGCCCGCCGAGTTGGTGCCGCTCGTCTTGGGCGCGTACCACGCCAGCCATCGTTTCGACGACGGTGCCGACTTCGTCGAACGTCTCGCCGATCACGGGGCGTTGACCGGTCCTGTCGCCAAAGTTGGCGCAACGCTGTTCTCCGAGGCGGGACGTCTCCGAGGTTGGGGAGCGTTGCTCGATCGAACACTCGGCGATGGGAACGATCCTACGCTTCTTCTCGAACGAGCGCGGGCGCACTTCAGCTTGCAGGAGTACGCCGCGGCGATTGCGACGTGTGATCGTATTCCTCGCGACACGTCTAACGTGGGTGTGGCCGAACCGTATCTCCGAGGAGCCGCGCACGCCGGATTGGCGCAGTGGGATCTTGCGGAGCAGTCGTTGCGACTCTGCCTCGAACGCCAACCGCGACACTATCGCGCCATGCTGGAGCTGGGTCGGGTGCAATTGCGCCGCAAGAACATCGACGGCGCAATAGAAACGCTCCGTCGTTGTATCTCGGGGCGACCGCGGGATCGCGCGGCGATCTTGCTCAACCTAGGCCAAGCGCTTCAGCGTGCCGGACAGGGCGAAGAGTCGAAGTTCGTGTTGCGTGCGTTCAAGTCGGCCAATGCTCATGAAGAGAAACGCAAAGACCTCGAGCAGGCGGTCCGCATCAACCCGAGTCGCGTCGATGTCTATGTCGAGCTGGCCGAGTTCTTAGTGGACGATCCCGCGGAGCGACGGGCGGCGCAGGCGGCGATCGCGCGTGGTCTCGAGTTGGCGCCGAACTCGGATCGACTGTTGATCGCGAAGGGGCGCTTTCTTCGTCCGGTCGACATCTCGGCCGCAAAGGACGCATTCGTGGCGGCTCTCGCGGCGAACGTGCGCGCCCACGACGCACGGCTAGAGTTGGCGGAGATAACGTTGTCGGCCAATGGCCTGCAGCTGGCCGATCGGTTTCTCTCGAGGTGCCGAGAACACGTCGACGCATCGCGTTGGAACTTGGCGTTCACCGAACTCGAAGCGCGTCGCGGCCGCGGGTACGGGTCAGCAGTCGACTACGCACGCCGCGCGGTCGACGCGGACCCGACCAACCTAGAGGCGGTTCTCGCCTGGGTAGACCTCGGCATGGCGTTTCAAGAGGTCGAAGCCACCACGAAGCAGCTCGCCGTGTGGTCCGCAGCCGATCCAACGAATCCACGCTTCTTGATTGCTCACGCGGTGCTCGAGATGGAGCGTGACCGGTTTCAAGCGGCCGCCGATCTCCTCGCTCTCGCCATGACGGTCGATCCCTACTTCCCTCCCACGCATCACTTCTCGGCGCAGTTGCTGCGTCGCCAAGATAATAAAACGGAGGCTAAGGTCGCCGAAGCGCGAGCGACTTACCTGGCACGGGTGCTCGGTCAGTGACTGGCTGCGTCAGAATCCGTTCGGCCGGCCAGACGCACCAACGAAGGACGCAGAATGACGCCACGAACGATTGGACTCGCGCTTAGCGTTTGCTTAGCCGCGATCATCATCTGGGCGTTTCAACGTCCCGAGTCGCCGAAGGTTTCCCCGAGCGCCACCGGCGAATCGGTCGAAACTGTTCCAGAGTTGCATGAGTGGGACTCGGCGCAGCCACCAGAGTTTACCGATCTCGATCTCGATCGCGTCGCCGAAGAGAGCAGCGACGATGACCCGACCGACGATGAAGACGCCGATAGTGGCCGCCTGGCCGGAGTCGTCGTGGACGCGTCCGGGAATCCGGTACCCGGGGCGACGGTCTATTGGCGACGCTGGACCATGGATCACCCGGTGACGACTGACTCTGCCGGACGGTTCGCGGCCGACGGGATCGACTCCGGGTCGGTCGAGCTGTACGCGACGTCGCGAAGCTGTCCCTCGAGCGAATCCGTGACGACGGAAGTCGGCGATTTCGATCCCGAGTTCGTCACGCTCGTTCTCCAGGAAGGTGGCGTGCATCGCGTTCGCATCGTCGACATGCGAGGTGATCCCATCGAAGACGCGGTGCTGATCTTGAGGCAACCGGGTTGTGCCGGGCAACGGGTGATCAAGAGCGACGCCCAAGGTGAGTGCGAACTTGTTCTACGCCCGGATCTGCTCGCCAAGATCAACATCGTTCTCGACCCGTACTATCCGTTTTCCGAATCGTTCCCATGGCGGGAGCTCCCGAACGAGATCGCGCTCGAGGCCGATGCCTCGGTCCGAGTGGTCATCCTGGAGGATGCGATAGATCGTATCGATCGACTCGAGGTGCTGATGCGGTCCCCGGACAACACGCAGCAGATGGTGTTCGGTCCGGGTGACGCGGTCGACGGTGTGTTTCACTTCCGCCGGGTCAAGCCGGATGCCTACAGTGTGAGAGTCATCGGTGGACCGTTTCCTCCGCTCATCGTCGAAGTCGAACTTGCCGATAGCGAAGTTCGCGAGATCGTCTATCCCGGCCCCAGCACCGAAACACCCGTGACGGTGGAAGTTCGTGGTCCCGACGGCGAGCCCGTGCCGGGCGCACATGTCTACGCGCAGGTCGAACGGGGCCGAGCCAACGGCTCGCGCGGGACGACCGATGGCAACGGCCGGATTGCGCTCTACGGACTCCGCGGACCGAATACCGATCTTCGTGTCGTCACCGGCGCGTTCGCCGAACATCGAGTTCGCGACGTCGCCAGCCGCATCGCCGGATCGGTGCTCCGAATCGACCTGGTCGACGTGTCGACGTTGACAGTGAAGGTGCGCGACGCGGCCGGTTCGCCCGTCGTGGGTGCTGTGGTCAAAGCGTGGTCCCACCAGTGGGGGAACGTGACGGTTTCGTTCAACGAGCCGCGGACCGATGCCGACGGCCTGTGCGTCCTCGGACGTCTCCGGGCGGGTCGACATCAGCTTCAAGTGCAAAGCGGTGACGGCCGTACCGTGACTCGTCGCCTCGACGTAGGAGTTGCGGTCGACGAGCAGATCACCGTGACGTTGCCGGCGAGTTCCACGGTCTCGGGCGGAGTGACGTGTCGCGGTCGGCCTGTCGAACCCGGTGGACTTGAATTCAAGGCGGGGAGAGCCTCGACATCGCTAATGGTCGGTGACGACGGGCTCTTCTCGGGCGGGATCAGCCGCGGTACCTACCGAGTGACGTATCGACAGGCCGCCTACGCTCGTTCGGCCCGAACGAGTCACGCCAATCGACTCGTCGTCGACTTGGGGCGAGTCAATGTCGAGCCCGACGCGCCGCTCGAATTCGACTACGACGGTTACGACGTCACAGTCGTGTTAGCCGAAGCGTTGCCGAAGAGGCGCTACACGCCGTACCTGCGTCTCGATGCCATCGGCGATCGCCCGCACTTTTGCACAGCGCCGGTACACTCGGACGGTGGATCAGAGTTGTCGTTTCCGAACCTCCCCGCGGGTCGATATCGCGTGTCTCTACACGCGGGAGCAGCGACGATGGCGGTCGAGCCTCGAGAGTTCGAGGTCGGCGCGGATCAGAAGATCGAACTCAAGTTGGTGCCGAGCACCCCGGTGAGCTTCGCCGGCAGTCTGCCGTCGGAAGCGAAAGCGGAGATGTTGGATGCGTCGGGCCGAACGGCCTCGCTCGGAGTCGTCTCTCGCAATCCAGTGGTGATCGACTGGCCGGCCGGCGACTCGGGCAACGGTGTCATCACAATGGTCGGCTACGCGCCGTTCTTCTTCTCGGTGGCCAAGAACGGAGCGGTCGCGCCTGCCGCGATTCGACTGACACCCTCCGCGACCATCGAGGTCGACGTCGTCGATCTGCTGCCGGGCGCCGAGCTGAGTTTTCGACTAACACCGCTCTTCGGGGCGGGGGGGGCGCGGAGCTACTGGGCCCACCAGCAGTTTCAACCGCCGTGGAGCGTGGTCGATGTGCACACTGGGCAGTATCGGATCACTCTCTACAACGGCGAAACAGAGCTCGACACGCGCGACGCCACCGTCGCCGAGGGGGATCGGCTTCGCGTCGAGTTCTGATTCGTTACGGAAGCGATACCGGCGACCCATCGCGATCGGCGATACTCCTCGGGCTACGAGATTCCGCATTCGAGAGCCCCGGGAGGTCCCATGATTCGTGCGCTACTATTGGTCGTTCTCGCTACGTCGACCGCCGCGGCGGAAGAACCCACCGTCGTCGAAAGCAAGATTCACTCGATCGGCCTGTTCAAGAATGGGTTCGCAGTCGTTCGTCGCGACATCTCCATTCCAAGTTCCGGTCGCTACTCGGTTCTCGACGTTCCGGTTCCGGTGCACGGTACCTTCTGGATCGAATCGACGACGCGCGTGGACACTCGGGTGACGCGCCGTCGAGTCGAAGTCGAAGAGCGCCGCCGACCCGGCGCCGACTTGCAAACGGCGCTTGCCGGGCGAATGGTCACCATTACCTTGCACGGCGACCTCTCGCTCGGACTGCGCGGACGCGTCGTCGATTTTCCCACGCACGAGCCCGGGTTCGATCGCAACTACGCGGCACCAAACCCGTGGGGTGTCCCGGGTCATGTGAACGTCGGCGCCGCCGCACCGTCCCGTTTTCTTGTGCTCGACACCGCGCAGGGAGAGGTCTACCTCGATCGCGGTCAGATCAAGAAGCTCGAGGTCGATCGAGGCGGCGGCAAGAAGACGGTAGAGCGTCCCGTTCTAGTCTTCGAAGCGGCAGACGTTCCGACGGGCGGTGCGACCGTGCGTGTCTCTTACCTGACCAAAGGCGTGGCGTGGGCCCCGAGTTACCGGCTGAACTTGGGTGAGAAGACGATGACGATCGAGCAGCAAGCGACGATACGAAACGAACTTTCCGATCTGCACCACGTCGAGGTCGAACTGATCTCTGGTTTTCCATCCATACAGTTTGGCCACGTTGTATCGCCCATGGCCGCGACCACGAACTGGACGCAGTTCTTTGGTCAGATCAGTCAGCGCTCGCAGAATGCCACCGGTCTCGCTGGGAATGTTATGTCGCAAGCGGTGGCGTACAACAACGCGGCGCCCGGTGCGTTCGGCGGCGGAGGAATCGTGCCGAGCGTCGAAGGGGTCGACGCCCATTATCAATCGGTTGGCGCTCGCAGCTTGAATCGCGGAGACTCGCTCGTGCTTTCGGTCGCGCAGGAGCGCACGACCTACGAGCGCATCGTCGAGTGGATCGTGCCCGACAACCGTGACGAAAATGGTCGCTACGATCAAAATCGACAGTTTCAGAGCGGTTCACCCCGTGACTCCGCGTGGGACGCAGTTCAGTTCTCGAACCCGTTCGAGTTTCCGATGACCACGGGCCCGGCGTGCGTGATTTCCGAAGACCGGTTTCGTGGACAACGAATGAGTCAGTGGGTCAACGTCGGGCAGAAGACGACCCTTCCCATCACGCGGGCGTTGAGTATTCGTACTCTATCTTCCGAGCAAGAGGAGCCGGAGACGCGGGAGCACCGCAGGATCGGCGGTCACAACTACCGGCAAGTCTCGGTCAAAGGTGAGCTTTTGATCTGCAATCACCGGAGCGAGACCGTCAAGATGATCGTGCGTCGACAGTTCTCCGGTCAGTTACTGGAGGCCGACGAATCACCGAGTGAGCGACTTCTCGAAGAAGGAGCGCATTCGGTAAACCAGCGCAACGAACTGTCGTGGGTTCTGGAGATCGCCCCGGGTGAAGAGCGTACCGTGTCGTATCGGTACGACGTCTTGGTCTACCGTTGATGGCGACGTCGAAGAGGGTTGTCGCTGGCCGGTTGCTCGGGGACACTGTATTCGGGATAGCTCTCTTTCCTGGAGTTTCGAGGCGTTTCTTAGATCGTGGGAGAAATTCGATGAGACGACGGTTTGACATCTCGGCGTTCGTGCTCGCGGCGCTATTCGTGCTGTGCGCGCAGTCGGTCGCGCCGGCGCAAGAGTACGGCACGATCGACAAGGTCGCCCCGAGTATGGACGCACCGAAAGGCCAGGTTCTGGAGTGGACCTCCGCAGAGGGCAAGTCGTACTGGTATCGAATTCCGCACAAGTTCGACAAGAAGAAGCCGCCCAACTTGATCTTCATGCTGCACGGGACCGGGCTGACCTACGGTTGGGCGTTCTGGAACTATCCCATCGCCAACGGCCGCTTTCGTGGCAACGACATTGTTATCGCTCCTGAGGGCATGACGCCGGGTGGCAACAACACGTTCAACTTCACGCAGGCGAAGCCAGACGGGGATCAAATCGCGGGGCTCATCCGTCAGTTCAAGAGCAAGTTCCCGATCAACAAAGTCTATGTCTACGGTCACAGCCAAGGCGCGTTCTTCTGTTACTGGTTTGCCGGTGCGTACACGGAGTTGGTCGACGGGATCGTCGCCCACGCCGGCAACGTGTTGTCGGTGAACCACAGCAAGCTTGCCAAGGAGAAGGTCGCGATCGGAATTTTGCACGGCAAGGCCGACGCGGTCGTGACGGTCGATTGCGCGTACCGAACCGAAGAGATCTACAAGAAGAACGGCTACAAGAAACTAAAGCTCTACGTCGTCGAGGGGCTGAACGCGACCTCGGGCCACTGGCCGCTGCCCAAGCAAGTCGGAGAAATGTTCGCGTGGCTCGACGCCGTCAACGCCGATAGCCCGGAGTTGGCGTTGAGCGTGGCGCTGAGCGAACTCGCAAAGCCAGCCCCGGACCTTTCCGTGGTCGCCTCGTCGGTTCGCAAGGCGAAGGCGTTGTCGAAACGGCTCAAAGGTGACGGCGCCGACGAGCTGCGCACCAAGATCGACACGGTGGCCGGCTTTATCACCGCGGTCGAGGCCGCGCATGTTGCGGTCATCGAAGCGGCCGAGGATTCGGAGAAGGAGAAAGGCGTCTTCTACGCGTGGATGGCACACTTCCGCATCGTCAATGCGTCGCTGTCGACGTCGTCGACGTGGCGCAAGAGCTTGAAGTCGTTAGTGTCGAAGTCGCGGAAGCAAGATCGGGCGATCAGCGCCGCGTTGACGACGATCACCGCGAAGTTGAACAAGAAGACGCTCGGCCAAGCGGTTTCTATTCTTCAGAAATCGACGCTGGCGTCGTCGGCGGAAGAGTTGGAGAGAGCGCTTCGCCGACTGGCGGACTCGCCTCCGAAAGGCACCAAGGCTTCCGACTTCGCCGACGTTCGCACTCTCTTGAGCTCGCGCCAACCGGTGGTCGAAGAAGGGCGCACGAGCGCGGCGAAGATCACGGCCGAGCAAGCCAAGGCGTTTCGCGACGCCAACCCCGCGCTGTTCGGAGAGTAGCCGTCGGGCTAGAGGTGCGGCCGGAAAGTGCAGGTGCGGTGAGTGGTGGAGTTCGGCGGAAGATTGCCGTTCGGAATTCGCAGGCGAATTGGTGGATTCGTTGAGGATTACGAATGGTGAGATTCCGTCGAAGACCGCCGCGCAC
>JAJFFE010000275.1 GCA_021776775.1 Planctomycetota bacterium
GTGGCGGCCCTCTTCGACGTTGACCTGAAACAGGTTGCGCATGTCGTAGAGAGAAGGAGCGACGTTGCCGAGGTAGCGTTGCTGCTCCACCGACGCTGGCTCGGTATCGGCTTGCGTCACGATGATGCGACGCAGGTTTCCTCGGTACTCGCCAGGTATCTCTTGCCACGCAGGTTGGCCGAAGTGGTCGCCGAATCCGATGGTTCGATCCGGCGGATGCGGCGCGAGGAAGATTCCCCAACGGTAGTCCGGCATCTGAACGTAGTCGAAGTTTGCCCAGCCACCGGCTTCGACCGAGATCGCCGTGCGAAGGTAGATGTCCTTCGCTTGGAATCCGACCGGGCCCATGTCGTTCCACCACTCGAGGTAGAGCGGCAACCAGCGCTCGAGGGCGCGCGAGAGCCGCTTGTCGTCGGCGAGTCCCACGTTGTTCGGTATCTTTGCGTTGCGATCGACGTTCACGGTGTCACGGCCTCGATTCTGGTTCGACCCTGCCGATCACGTCCCGCAGGGGGGCGCGAAAGGGCGTGTCTAACTGCGATAATCAAACACGTCCGAAGTCGAACGTGGGTCGCTCGGGCTTGCCGTACAGAGTGAGCGCACCCTGCGGTCCCGTTGCGTTCGGGCGAATGAAGATCCAGTTCTGCCAAGCGGTCAGTCGGCCGTAGATCTTCGTGTCCATGTTTTCCGGACCCGCGAAACGCAGGTTGGCTTCCATCCCGGTCAGCGAATCCGGACTCAGGCTGATGCGCTCTTCGATCGCGATTCGAACGGTATCTTCGAAGTCGATTTCGTCCATCACCTCGGTCACGAGACCGAGGTCGTCGGCGTCTTCGGCACCCTTGGGATCGTAGTCCCCGTTCTGCTCTTCTACCAGGTCGGGTTCGCCCGATAGACGGCATTCGATTCGGGAAATCCCACTGGTCATCGGCATCAGTCCCTCGTTGAACGGACTGCGCGCGATTTCCACTCCATCTTCCTCGAGCATGTAGAAGCGGTCGCAGACGAACGCGAGCTCGAGAAGCGAGCCGGCGAACGCGGTGCCTTCCTCGGCGAGGGCGAAGAGGCTGGCCGCCGTCAGCTCGAGTCGGCGGGCGACGTGCGTCATGAGCCACATGGTCTCTTCGATGAACCAGTGGCTGCGGTTGTCGATCAGGAACTGATCCCATTTCTGAACGTCTTCGATCGATCCTTTGACGCGCAGTAGAACCAGACCGGATTCCCGGTGGTTCATGCGAAGGTCCATGATCGCGTTCTCGAGTTCGCGCCACATGCGCAACGGCCAGAACTGCGCCCCCTGGGCGTGAGCGGCCGCGGCATCGGCGGGCGCGTCGGAAAACGGCGCGACGTCGATGGTCAGCTCAGCGACTCGGCGATCCTTCTGGTGGACAATCGATACGCTGCTGTACTTACGCTCGTTGTCCGAGACGTCGACGGCCAGTGGCGCCCACTCGATGCCCTTGCGGCCCGCACGGTCCGTCGTCTTCGACATGTTGGTCGAGTGTTCGTTGGCTCGAGCCGTCACTTGGTCTTCGAACTTCGACCGCGGCGCAATCTTGTCGACCAAACCCCACTTGACCGCTCGCTTGCCCTTGATGCCCTCGGCGAGTGTGCAGAAGACGTCTGCGCGGTCCCGTCGAACCTTGCGCTTGTCGACCAGGCGGGTCAGTCCACCGGTTCCCGGCAGGACGCCGAGCAGCGGTACTTCGGGAAGGCTGACGGCCGAGTTGCCATCGTCGACCAACCAGATCTCGTCGCACGCCATGGCGAGTTCGTATCCGCCGCCGGCGCACGGGCCATTGACCGCGCAGATGGAGCGAAAGTCGTCGCGCGCGCTGAGGGATTCGATCTCGCAGCGGGTCTCGTTGGTGAACTTGCAGAAGTTCACTTTCCACCCGTGAGTCGACTGGCCGAGCATGTGAATGTTTGCGCCCGAACAGAACGCTTGCTGGTGCGCGCTGGAGACGATCAGGCTGTTCACTTCAGGATGCTCGAATCGGAGGCGGCGCACGATGTCGGCGAGCTCGATGTCGACCCCGAGATCGTACGAATTTAGCTTCAACTCGTACCCAGCGCGCAGCCCTTTGTGCTGCTCGACCTGCATGGCGACTCGGGCGATCGCTCCGTCGAACTCGACTTTCCAGTGCGTGTAACTCGAAGGGTTTCGTTCGAGCGTCACCGTTTCGACCACGGGGTTCGGACTCTGATCCATCTCGGTATCCTCGGGGCTAATTGCAATTAACGACGATCTGACACTGCGGTAGCGAGCCGAGCGTGGGACCGAATGTTGATCTCCAGGGTGGCCGGAAGAGACTTGATTTGCGGGCGATGAAACCGCCGCTGGATCCGGCTCGGTTGTCACGGGCGATCCTAATCTTGGACAGTTTCGTTGGATCGATCGCTGCGGAAACGACGAATGATGCCTGAAGCCTGGAGCCGTGACAATGCCGCCGCGACGTCCTCGGTTCACCGTTCGGTAAGTGCCTTTCCCTGTGTGCCTTGTGGAAGGCCTCCGGGCGCGGCTGGGGACGCCCTCAAGCGGGGTCGATCGCAATGCCGATGGGAGGGTGAGGCTTTGCGCCCGAGTACACGGTCCTTTGCTCCCCCAACGAGGTGACGCTTCGTGTTTGCCATGCGCGCGCCAGGAGTGCGAACTCAGTTCGTTCTGATGGCGGTCCTAACCCTAGTCACGAGCAGCGTCGTGACCGTGGTGTACATCCCGCAGTATCAAGAGGCGCTCCTACGCGAGCAGCTCGAACGCCGCGTGGGTGACATGAGTGCGCTAGTGGCGGAGCAGGGTGCGATCGCATTGCGACGCTTCGACGACGAAACCACCAGTCGCGTTCTCGAGACACTCGTCCTCGATCCTGCGATCGACGGTGTGCAACTTTTCGACAGCGCCGGAGGCATCGTCTACTCGACGGGCCACGGACTTCATATCAAGATTCGCCCGTATTGGCTCAACCGAGAGAGCGTCGTCATTGAGCGGAACCACGAGCGCGTCGTCGTGGTCACCCCTGTCCGTGACAACGGGGAACGGCTGGGGACGCTTCTGGTCCTCGCCGATCCCGGTGTTCATGCCGCGCGCATCTCCGAGGAAGCCGAGTTCTTGCTCGGGATCTTGTGTGTTTCCATCATCAGTGGAATCTTCGTCGCTCTAGCGTTCGGATCGTTGCTTGCCCGTCGCATCTCTCGTCTGAAGATAGCGGCAGAGAGGGTCGCCAACGGCGACTTCGATCTTCGCATTCCCGTCCACGCCGACGACGAAATCGGCGAGCTGACGAGCGTCTTCAACCGGATGGTCGATCAGCTCAAGCGGACGACCACGTCCCGCGATGCGCTCTCGCGCGAAGTGCAGGAACGTCGCAGAGCGTATGAGCGCATCCGATCGCTGAAAGACAAGGCGGAGGAAGCGGCTCGCGTGAAGAGCGAGTTCCTTGCCAACATGAGCCACGAGATTCGTACCCCGATGAACGGCGTGATCGGGATGACCGATCTCGCTCTGGATACCGACCTGACCGACGAGCAACGTGAGTATCTCAACATGTGTCGCGTCTCAGCCGAGTCCTTGCTGAGCATCATTGACGACATTTTGGACTTCTCGAAGATTGAGGCAGGCAAGCTCTCGCTTGATCCAGTTGAAGTCGTGGTTTCGGAGTTGGTCGGTGTCACGCTGCGCACCATGGCTAGCGAATGCCAGGAGAAGGACCTCGCCCTGATCGGTTCGAT
>JAJFFE010000276.1 GCA_021776775.1 Planctomycetota bacterium
AGCGCTCGAATCTCCGTGATCAAAACGCTCAGCTTGTCGACGACGCGAAGTCGGCCGAAGAGGCGAAGAACGCCGCAGAGCTCGCCATGAACCGCGCTCGACTCGATCTCCAGCAGGTCGAAGAAGAAGCGGGTCGATACCAAGAGCTGCTCACCACCGTTACGGCCGACCTCGACGAGGCCAGCCTGAAGTGGGCACACGCGGTTCAGAAGATTCCGAACCTGCCCGAGATGATCATCAACGGTGCGGCGGAGCCGGTTGACGCGGCGATCGTCGCCGTCAAGACCGACGTCGATCTCGTTGTTCTCTCGGCTGGATCCGAGGACAAGGTCAAGATCGGGGACATGTTCACGATCTACCGCGGCGGAAACTTCGTCGCCAAGTGCAAGGTGATCCGAACCACGCCGGACCTGGCTGGAGCTCGAATCATGTACACGAACGACGGTCAGTCGATCCAGGTCGGCGACAGCGCGTCAAGCCGAATGGCTTACTAGGGAAGGCCATCAATGTACGATCAAGACATCATTGAGAAGCGACCCTCGAGCCCGCTGGCTACGGCTCTCCTCGGTACCGCGTGCGCCTGCCTGATCGGGGCTATGGTCCTGCAAGGCATGATGCTCTCGCGATACAACGAGGGGAACGGAGCAGAGCAAGGGGTGACGACTTCTGCCAAGAATTGGGAGAAGAGCGCCAAGAAGGTCGACGCGAAGATGCGTAAAGCGATCGCTGGCGAGTAGGCCAGTGCCGTTCCTTCGGGAACAGACCGTTCGTTTTGAACGGCCGGTTCATCTTGAAAGGCGAGCTTCGCTGACAGCATTCGCAGGGCTGCGGGATTACTTCCCGCGGCCCTGTTTTTTTTGGGTCGCCCCCAAAATGGCAGCGTGATGCGACTCGGCGATCGTAAGCGCCCCTCGAACCCACAGAGACAGTTGGGGCCGGACCTCGCTGCGTTAACTGAAGACTGTCGAGTTCAGTTCTCGTAAATTCCCGAACCAAAACTCACCCCCACCTTTCGCCAATCGTTCCGTCCGCCTATAATCCTCGCGAAAGCCTGCCGCCCGAGTCTCGTTTCCATCACCGCCGAGAACATTTTTCGTGGCGATGGTCTGTCTCGCGAGACCTCCGAAACAGCTTATCTGCCACAAAACTGTGTGGTCGCGCGGTCGTGTGAGGGGCGATGATCATCAAACTGATCAATAAGTTCTGGGGAATGTTCTCCATAGATATGGGGATCGACCTCGGTACCGCGAACACGCTGGTGTGTGTTCGGGGCGAGGGTGTCGTACTGGCCGAACCATCCGTGGTGGCGGTCCAGGCCGGAACCAACAAGGTCCTGCTCAACGGCAAGGCTGTGGGCAGAGTCGCAAAAGAGATGATCGGGCGAACCCCCGGTTCGATCGAGTCGATCCGGCCGCTCAAAGACGGTGTCATCGCGGACTTCGATATCACCGAAGCGCTGCTCGCCTACTTCATTTCCCAGGTCCACCACCGCAAGCGCTTCTTCAGTCCACGCGTCGTGATCGCCATTCCCAGCGGAATTACCGCGGTGGAGAAACGAGCCGTGTTCAATTCCGCCGAGCGCGCCGGCGCCCGCAAGGTGTACCTCGTCGAGGAGCCTCGCGCCGCCGGACTCGGAGCTGGACTACCGATCGAAGAGCCGGTAGGAAGCATGATCGTCGACATCGGCGGGGGCACGACGGAAGTCGCGGTGATCTCGCTCGCCGACGTGGTGACTTCAGTATCGCTACGCGTGGCCGGCGACGACATGGATGAGGCGATCATCCACTACATGAAGAAGAACTATAACATTCTGTTGGGAGTGCTCACGGCGGAGCGGATCAAGATCCAGATCGGTTCCGCCATGCCGCTCAAGGAAGAGCTCACCTTAGAAGTGCGCGGGAGAGATCTCGTCACCGGCCTTCCTCGATCCGTTTCGATCACCAGTGAAGAAGTCCGCGAGGCGCTCAGCGAGCCCGTCGCCCACATCATGAACGCGATCAAGGAGACTCTCGAAAAGACCGACCCAGAGCTGTCCGCTGACCTCGTGGTGCGCGGTATGGTCCTCTGCGGCGGCGGAGTCTTGCTGCGCGGACTCGACGACAAGATCCGCGAAGAGACCGGGCTCCCGGTACGGGTCGCCGACGATCCTCTGACGTGCGTGGCTCGTGGCACGGCGATTTTCCTCGAAAAGCTCGATGTCTACTCTTCGGTGCTCGACTCCATCGAGGACGACCTGTAGCCAGCGCCGATTCCATAACTGTACGGGAACGCTGCCATGTACCAAGGGCCGGCGAAGCGACGAGCCGCGCGACGAGCCTTGATCGGCTGGTTCGTGCTACTCGTGATCGGGATATCCGCCCGGTCGTGGAGCCCGGCTGCGCTTCCCTCCGTCACCGCTGACGAACGCATGGAGTTGGCGCGACTTCGCCGCGACCACGGCCTCCTCGAGGCCGAGATCGCCTCCCTTCGCACCCGACTCGGGTTGGTCGAGCGAGCGGTCGAAACCTTCCCCGGATTCCGAGCCGTCCCGGCTCGGGTCTTACCGTTCGTCGAGCTCTCTCCCCGGGCCCATAGCGCCATCATCGACGTCGGGAGTGATGATGGAGTCGCCGTCGGCTTTGGCGTGGTCGGTCCTGGCGGCGTGTTCGGACAGGTCGTCGATGTCATCGCCGGTCGATCGCGGGTACGACTCGCCGACGATCCCGAGTTTCGGGTCCGGTTTCATATCGACGGTGACGAGGGCGTGGCGGCCGGGGGGCCGACCCAAGAATCGCTGCACCCGCATTTGATGAAGGAGTTCGTCGACTTCGAAGTTGGAGATGTCCTGATGACGGTCGGTTCCGACGGACGCTTCCCTCGCGACGTGATCGTCGGACGAGTTTCGTACACGACACACCCGTACCGAGGCTCTCGGATCGAACTCGCCGGGAACACTCGCGAGACGAACTCCGTGGTGGTGTTGGTGCCTCGAGGGTTCGATCCCTCGCAACCCGACGGCGGAGGGTAGACAGTGCGCGCCCAAGTCGTCTTTTTCCTACTGATTCTCTGTGTGGTGACCGACCTTGTGCTCCGCCCGTTCTACGCCACCGGTCAGTCGACGCTCGACGTTCCCCTTCTCTTTCTTCTGTGGCTCGCTCTGCGCGAGCCGGCAAGACTCGTGCTCGCCGCGTGGAGTTTGCTCGTGATCGCACGCTGGTTGGGAAGCGCAGAGTCGATCCTTGTCACCGTCGTTCCGTCCCTCATCTCGGTGGGGTTGATCGTCGCAACTCGGGGAGGGTTGAACGTACGAGAGGTCGCAGCGCGTGTCGTCTGGATCGCGCTCGCCACGTTCGTTTTTCAGACCGTCGACGTTGCCCTGCGCTGGAGTTCACTCACGGACCGTTGGTTGGTTGTCACCGAAGGAGCGGTCATCGCTGGCTTGAGCGGCTTCATACTGATTCCTATACTCGACATCGTCGGCCCGCCCCGCCGCATGCGTTGAAGTACTTAGCGAGACCGAGTCTCGAACGAACAAGCAAGCCTGATCGGCCACCGTGCAACGAACTCGAATCATCGCAATAGCCGCATTCATCCTTCTCTTGTCCGGCGTTGTGGCCGGTCGGCTCGTTTGGATGCAAGGCTTCCGCTGGCGAGACTATCGCGCGATGGCCGATCGAACCCGTCGCTCGACCGATTTCTCATCCGCGCGTCGCGGTCGAATTCTCGACGTACGCGGCCGCGTCTTGGCCGAGGACGTCCCCCAGCATCGCGTCGCGTACTCCCTCAAGGACATTGTGAAATCACGTTGGGTCGCGCGTCGCGTGATCCGACTGCTCGGCGAGTCCGGCGTCGACGGCGTCTTCCCCTACGACGAAGATCGGCTGTTCGAAAGCCTCGAGGAGATTCGCCGACGCGTGGGACCGCGCCTCGGAGACGACCTCCCGTTGGCGCCAGTCCCATGGGTCCTCAGCCTCACCGCCGAACAAGCGGATCAAGCTCGAGCCGCGTTCACGAATCCGGTCCGATCCCCCTACTACCCGGGGCTACTCGTCGACGACGAGCAAAACCTCGCCATCGAGCCGAAAAGGCTGTTCGCCGGCGAGGCGGGCATTCGGCGACTCGAACGCTTGATGCGAGCCAACGGCCGACCCGACGTGGACGAACTCTATCCTCTTGTCGACGCCAACTATCTAGAGATGCGGGAGCCGGTGGTCGGACTGCGGCGGCAACTCGCCGCGGTCCTAACTCGCCTCGAAGGAGTCGACACTCTGGGGCTCGACTCGAAGAACCGCGCGAAACTACGCAATGAACTGTGGGGGCGGCGCGACTGGTTGATAGAGAAGGTGGACGATCCCGCCTACCACCGAAAGATTCAGCAACGACTCTTCGAGAAGGAACGGATTCTCACAGACGACGTCCCGTTCGATGTCGTCTGCGAGATGGTCGAACACCCAGAGCGTTTCCCGGGGCTGACGTTG
>JAJFFE010000277.1 GCA_021776775.1 Planctomycetota bacterium
GTCCGCCATCTCGATGGTTTGGTCGTCGTGCTCGACGGTCACCACCGAGTTTCCGAGATCACGCAAGCGCATCAATGATCGCAAGAGCCGCTCAGTGTCGCGTTGGTGCAGTCCGATGGTCGGTTCATCCAGTACGTAGAGGACGCCGACGAGATGGCTGCCGATCTGTGTCGCGAGCCGAATCCGCTGCGCTTCTCCCCCGGACAGTGTTTCGGTAGTTCGATCGAGGGTCAGATACTCGAGACCGACGTCTACCAAGAATTGGAGTCGCTGCCCGATCTCCCGGAGTACCTCGTCGGCGATGGTCGCTTGGCGAGCGTCGAGTTCGATGGTCTCGAAGAAACGGTGCGCCTGCCCGATCGACATCGAGACGACTTCGTGGATGCCTACCCCGCCAGCGCTCACGTTGCGGAGTTCTGGGCGGAGTCGGCCGCCGTGGCAATCCGAACATGGGAGTTTGGCCATTCGCTCTTCGAGAGCGCGACGCCATCGAGGTGATCCGGCTTTCTCGTACCAGTTCCGGAGGAGCTCGTTCACGCCTTCCCAGGAGCTACTGTACTGCATACCGCGAACCATGCTGCGGTAGCGAACCTTGTACACTTGACCGCCCGTGCCGTCGTAGAGAAGGCTTCGCATCTTCTTGGTCAGTTTGCGAACCGGTCGATCGAAATCGAGGTTGGCGGCGGCAAAGGCCGCCTTCACAACTTTGTAGATGCGACCCTTCTTTCGCGACATCCACCGGCCAACTTGGTGGTCCATCGCGCCGTCCATTGCGGGAAGGTCGGGATCTGTGAACAGAGACTCGGGATCTAATTCGTAGCGCACCCCCAGGCCGTGGCAACCAGGGCACGCACCAGAGTGGTGGTTGAACGAGAACAGGCGTGGAGTGAGCTCTTCGCGCCAGGTGAAGTGTCCATCGGGGCATGACGGCAGTCGCGTTCCCCGCAGACTCAGCCGACCGTCTTGTGAGACGACGCGCAGCCGGTCTCCGCCGCGTCGATACGCCTCTTCAATGCTCTCTGCAAGACGCGGCGTTCCAACCTTGGTCGGGACGACGCGATCGATGATCAGGTACACCTCGGACTTGCGAGCTATCTTGGTTTTGGCGTCGACGTCTTCGAGGCGCAGCACTTCACCCATGGAGTCGCCGGGAGACATGACCAAGACGCGAATGAACCCTTCACGCACGAGATCGGCGGCGCGATCGACCAGCTTCACGGCCGCGCTGGTCCGTGCGTCGTCGAAGAGTGGCGCCAGGATATAGGTCTTCTCTGATCCGAATTCTTCCGCGACTCGGCGGGCCGCCGCCGACGGGGTGAGCGAATCGAGCGGGGCTTCGCACTCCGGGCAGTGAGGAGTTCCTGCCCGCGCGAAGAGCAGACGAAGGTAGTCGTAAATCTCGGTACTCGTTGCGACGGTCGAACGGGGACTAGACGAACCTGCCTTCTGATCGATCGCGATCGCGGGAGCGATACCTTCGACTCGATCGCATTCGGCGTTTTGCATGCGACCGAGAAAGCGGCGTGCGTAGGTACTCAGGCTCTCCACGTAGCGGCGCTGCCCCTCGGCAAACAAGATGTCGAATGCGAGAGTGCTCTTGCCAGAGCCCGACGGTCCGGTGATGACCGTGAACTTGCCGCGGGGGATGTCGACATTGATATTCTTGAGATTGTGCTCGCGTGCGCCGATCACGGAGAATCGATCGGTCGGTTCGCGACCGGCGCCCCGCTTCTTCCCGCGGGTGACTCGTTCCGGGCGTCGATTTTCGAGCACCCGCGCCAACGCGTCTCCGGTAGGCCCGGGGTCCTGAGCCACCTCTTCCGGGGATCCGGTGACGACGACACGGCCGCCGCCCGCGCCGCCCTCTGGGCCGAGATCGATGATGTAATCTGCGACTTTGACGACGTCGAGGTTATGTTCGATCACGATGACCGTGTTGCCATTGTCGACGAGCCGGTTCAACGTGACGAGGAGCTTGCGAATATCCTCGAAGTGTAGGCCGGTCGTCGGCTCGTCCAGGACGTAGAGCGTGCGTCCGGTTGCGCTTTTTCGCAACTCGTGAGCTAGTTTCACGCGTTGCGCCTCGCCACCGGACACCGTCGTTGACGGTTGCCCGAGAGCAACGTAGCCCAACCCCACGTCGACGAGTGTTTGCAGCGTACGGTTGATCTTCGGCATGTCCCGGAAGAACTCGCACGCCTCTTCGATGGGCATATCGAGCACGTCTGAAATGGACTTGCCGCGGTACGTGACCTCTAGCGTTTCCGCATTGTATCGACGCCCGTGACACTCTTCGCAATCGACGGAGACGTCTGCAAGGAACTGCATGCTGACCGTGATCACGCCGGCGCCTTCGCAGTTCTCGCAGCGTCCACCTTTGACGTTGAAGGAGAACCGTCCTTTGTTGTATCCGCGCACCTTCGCTTCCTTGGTGGTCGCGTACAGATTCCGGATCTCGTCGAATACTTTCGTGTAGGTGCCTGGGTTTGATCGTGGTGTACGACCGATCGGGCTCTGGTTGATCTCAATGATCTTGTCGATCGAGTCGAGACCCTCGACAGAGTCGTGCGCTCCCGGTTCCTCACTCTTTAGGCCTAGGTGACGGCAAGCGGCGCGAACGAGAATGGTGTCGATGAGTGTCGATTTGCCCGACCCAGAAACGCCGGTTACCGCAACGAAGAGGCCGAGGGGAAACTCGACGTCGATGCCGGTGAGGTTGTGTTGCCGTGCCCCGCGTACCACGATCTTCTCGGGGCCCGGCACTCGTCGTTCATCCGGAAGCTCAATAGAGCTCTCGCCAGAGAGGTAGCGACCGGTCACGGACTGTCGATTGTTGCGAACCTCTTTGACGGATCCCGCGGCGACGATCTCGCCTCCGTGGACGCCGGCACCGGGCCCAACGTCGATGACGTAATCCGCCGCTTCGATCGTCTCTTGATCGTGTTCGACGACGAGCACGGAGTTGCCGAGGTCGCGGAGTTTGCGAAGCGTTTCCAGCATGGCGCGATTGTCGCGGGCGTGAAGACCAATCGACGGCTCGTCGAGAACGTAGAGAACACCGCGAAGTCCCGAACCAAGTTGCGAGGCGAGCCGGATTCGTTGCGCTTCTCCGCCTGACAAAGTGTCCGCCGAACGGTGCAACGAGAGATAGCCAAGCCCCACTCGATCCATGAACTCGAGACGGTGGCTGATCTCTTTGAGGATCGGGCGTCCGACGGGTTCCTCGGGTTCGGTGAAGGTCACAGAGTCGAAAGCGACACGAGCGTCGGAGACGGTCAACGTCGAGTATTCGTCGATGCTCTTCTCTTTGAACAACACCGACCGTGGTTCAGGTCGTAGTCGAGAACCGGCGCACTCTGGGCAGTCCCCGAACGTCATCCACTTTTCGAGATTGCTGCTGCCCGTTTCTCGGTACGTCTCCTCCATGCGAAGGACGATCCCCGTGAAGTCACCTTTCTTGACGCGACTCTTCTTGCGACGTCCCCTCCAGTGTTGCTTTTTGGTTTGCGCTCCGACTTTGGCTCGGCGACTGCCGCTGCCGAGCAGCAGCGCCGACCGCGCGTCGGTGTCGATCTCCGACCATGGCGTATCTATGTCGAAGCCCAGATCTCGACCGAGGGACTCCAGTTCTTCGAGGTTGAGCTTCGCGTAGAGCACGACGCCGTTCTTCGTTGTCGTGGCAATTGCGCCTTGGCGCAGGCTAAGCGATGCATCGGGAACCAAGGCGTCCAGAGATACGGTGCGTGCCCGACCGAGGCCGTCGCATCGTGGACAGGCGCCGTGCGGAGAATTGAAGGAGAACAGTCTCGGTTCGAGTTCGGGGACGCTGATCTCGCACTTGGGGCAGGCGAATCTGCTCGAGCGAAGGAAGGAGGTGCCATCGACGACGAGGTCCACTAGGCCGCCGCCGACTTCGAGTGCTTTCTCCACCGACTCGGAGAATCGGGATCGGCGGGCCGGTTCGAGGCGCACGCGGTCATAGACCACCTCGATGGTGTGGCGTTCGTACCGAGCGAGTGTGATTTCCTCGTCGAGTCGACGGATCTCTCCGTCGATGCGCACGCGAACGAATCCTTGATCGCGAAGGTCCGTGAGTTCCTTGCGATACTCCCCTTTGCGGTCCAACACAATCGGAGCGGCGACCAGAACGTCTTCACCCGGCCACTCGTGGTACGCCGCGTCGACGATTTGCTCGACCGTGCGACTCTGAATCTCGTCTCCGCATTTTGGGCAGTGAGGTTTCCCCAACCGTGCGAACAGCAGGCGAAGATGGTCGAGGATCTCGGTGATCGTCCCGACCGTTGATCGCGGGTTTCTCGAGATGGTCTTCTGGTCGATGCTGATCGTCGGGCTCAGCCCTTCGATGTGTTCAACGCGCGGTTTGTCCAATCGTCCCAGGTACTGACGGGCGTACGACGAGAGACTTTCGACGAACCGACGTTGACCTTCACGATAGACCACGTCGTACGCCAACGAAGATTTCCCCGAACCCGACAGTCCGGTGACGACGACCAGGCAGTTGCGTGGGATCTCGATATCAACATTGCGAAGATTGTGCTCCGCGGCGCCGCGGACGACGATGTGGTCGGACAAACGCTAGCTCACTCGCACAAAGGGAGGGTTGAACTCAGAACGGCTGCTAGCGTCCGGGATGCGGGGGACCCGTTCGCAGTGCTTCGAGAAGAGCAGTATGGATCGTGGGAGCTCCCGCGACGAGAGATCCTCCAAAGAGAAAATCGCGGCCACCGCTGACGTCGGAGACGACGCCACCCGCCTCGGTTACCAGGAGCGCACCGGCTGCAATATCGTGTGCGTGGAGGTGGTACTCCCAGAATCCGGCAAAGACTCCGGCTGCCGTGTGTGCGAGATCGAGACAAGCGCTACCGCAACGTCGAATCTCACGAGATTCCAGTAGCAGCTTCTCGAACGTCGCCATCGCTCCGGCGGCGATCTCGCGACGCTCGTACGAAAAGCCGGTCGCGAGTAGTGCGTCGCCTAGGCTTTCGCAGTTTGCAACACGGATGGGCGCCCCGTTGCGATACGCGCCTTGACCGGCGGCGGCCCAGTAGGTCTCACCCAATCGAGGGGCGTGGACGACTGCCAGCAGCGGTGTTTCCCGTGACCACAGGGCGATCGACACCGAGAACATCGGATGGCCATGCGCATAGTTCGTGGTGCCGTCGAGAGGGTCGACGATCCAGACGCGATCGGATCGCTCGAGTCCTTCGGCTCCCGACTCTTCCGCGAGCGTGGCGTCGTTTGGAAACCGGGATCGGATCGAATCGAGAATCAGCCGTTCGGAGCGAAGATCGGCGTTGGTCACGAGGTCTCTGCGTCCCTTGAGTTCGACTTCGAGCCTGTCAATTGCCAGCCCCTGCGCGTCCTCAAACAATTCGAGGAGTTGCTCGCCGGCACGACGTGCCACGTCGACGATGAACGCGAGATCCGCCTGTGCGGGTTTCACCGAACCGGGGTCGCTCACTCCTCGGTGCCGGCGTGGAGGGTCTCGGCGCCGCGTGCAAGATACGCGGACAGCGCGTAGTCGATCAGCCTTCGACACAGCGACGTCATGTCGAGGCCGTGCTCTTTGGCACACTTCGGGAACAAGCTCTCGGCGGTGAGCCCGGGCACGGTTTGCGTCTCGAGTACGACGGGCCCGTCCGCGCCGATAATCACGTCGAGCCGGCTCATTCCGCCGAGTTGAAGCTCCTCGTGAATGGAGAGCGCCATCTCCTCGAGGTGGGTCCGCAATTCAGCTTCGAGCGAAGCCGGCACTGTCTCGCGCGCCTTCGACCCGTCGTACTTCGCTTCGTAGTCGAAGAACCCACTCCCGCTGAGAGGTTCGATCTCCACGATCGGCAGCACTTCCGGTGGGCTCGTCGCTCGCGTACCCAAGCACGGAACCGATACTTCTCGTCCCGCGATGAATCGTTCGACCAACACGTTGCGGTCTCGCGAGAACGCCGCGTCGAGACTTTCCGTCAAGGACTCGGTGTCGCTCGCTAGCAGGACGCCGCACGATGATCCCGAGGCGACGGGCTTCACGACAACCGGCAACCCCACTTCTACGGAGATTGCGGTTAGCACGTCGTTCGGAGCGTCGAGCCAGTCTTCGCGTGAAATCGTGCCGCCAGCTGCGACTTCGTAGCCGAGGGCGCGGACGCGTTCCCGGAACGTCTCTTTGTTCATGGTGACCGCGCTCGCGTGCACACTGGCTCCGGTGTACGGAATACCCGCGATCTCGAGCATGCCCTGCAGTGTTCCGTCTTCTCCGGGCCCGCCATGAAGTGCATTGAACACGACGCCGAGTCCGTCGGCGCGTAGTTTGGCGATGACGTCGATCGGGTGGCGAGGCGTACCCGACTCGGAGAATTCTTGCTCGTCGGCGTCGAGTACGCACCATCCCTCGAGATCCCAACGAACCGGAACGACCTCGAGTCCGGGACCGGCGACGCTTTCCGCGCGCAAAGCGGCGATCACTTCGGCGGCGGATTCAATAGAGACTGCGCGTTCATCCCAATATCCTCCGAAGAGGACAGCGACCCGCGATTGGCTACCGGAGTTCAACAATCAGACCTTTCGTTCGACGACGTAGTTGGCGATGGCACGAAACGCAACGCCCCCGTCGCTGTCTTGCGATGATAGCAATTCGAACTGTTCGATTCCCGCTTCTATGCGGCGCCGCGACTCGGCTTCGCCAAACTCGACCGCGCCGCACGTATGGTAGAGGTCGATGACCCACTGAACTTCGGCGTCGTCGGTGGCGGCGCGTTCCTTGGCCTGAATCGCGATGAGCCGTTGGCGGTCGGCCGACGTGAGATCTCCCCGCTCGAGAGAGTACGCATAGAGAAGGCTTGGCTTTCCTTCACGAATGTCGCATCCGATTTCGCCGCCACGCCCCTTCCCGGGAGTCAGGTCGAGTAAGTCGTCGCGAATCTGAAATGCGGGTCCGATTTCCTCCCCGACCGCCCACAGCGCATCGACATCGGCCTCCCGCCCGGCGAGATGCGCGGCTCCGACCCAGCCAAGGGCTAGGTATTTTCCCGTTTTCTGCCGAACGATCGACTCGTACTGTCTGAGGGTGAAGTGAGGATCAGCGCGCTGGCCGAGGTCGAGCGCTTGTCCGACAACCGTTTGCCGAAACACAGTCGTAAACGTTTCGTGGAGCGAGTAACCGACGCTCGGGCTCTGGCGCGCGGCCTGTCCGACGAATCGATACGCCTCTGCGAGCAAGAAATCGCCGACGTTGAGTGCTTCTTCGATCCCAACTTCTACCCATAAAGTCTTTTGACCACGGCGGTAACGATCTCCGTCCTCGATGTCGTCGTGGATCAGAAGCACATTGTGAAGGAGCTCTGTCGCCATTGCGAAGTCCTCTGCAGAGCTGGAGTTAGCGCCCCAGTGCTCGGCCAGCCACAACGTCCAGCTCGGTCGCAACCTCTTTCCACCCGTGGTCAATTGGTGGGTGAGCCCGCGAGATATTCCCGGTAAATCCCATGAGGATTGGTACTTGTCGAGCATCTCTTCGACTCGTGGGTGAGCGTGACGGAGAACTTCCGGGGGGTCGTAACTCGAGGCGCCGGTCATCATCGGGGTCTCCCGCAGGGGTCGATCCAGGGTCAGCGCCGAATCATAACGACCCGCGTAGATGTGGAAAGCGCTCCGCTCCAACCTGGTCAGACTTTACAGGGCCCAGACCGCCGCTAGAATTCGAGTTGCAAGAAGTGGAGTGATCGGCGTCTCCTGGATTACTTCTCGTTGCCACCCGGCCCGGTCGCCGTTTCGAAGTTGCGGCAGGTTTTGCGGGTGTCTCTTCGACCACGAACTATGATCGTAGGCGTCGTCGCCTGGAGCGTAGTCGCCTGGAACCCAGGTTCACGGATCGAAGTCGCGTGAGATCACCGGCAATTGCCCGGATAACGGGGATTACCCGGATCCCATGCATGGTTCACGAATCATTCGTCACGTGACGGGATCGTTCGAGAGCCGCGGCGGCAGTTTTCACCCGGTTCGCTGCGAGGCAGCGAACGCGGAGATATCTGAGGCCAAGCGAATTAAGATTCGCCGCGAAGGACGTGAGACGATGCTGACTGTCCCTTCGAAGCTTGCCACGCTCTCGAACCAGACGACGCATCAGTGCCATCGACGATCGCCGATAAGAAAACTGACGTGCATCGCGGTGCTGTTCTTCGCGTGTGTGGCCCTCGTGCCGCATGCCACCTACGCTTCCGGCCCTGACTACTCGATCGAAGTCGGGGAGGCTAGCGTCGTCCCCGGCCAGGTAGAACTCCTCCTCCCGGTCATTGTCAGCTCGCCGCAAGAGTTGCAGGCGTGGTCGACGGGCCTTCAGTACGACAATAATCATCTCCAGCTCATCGGGGTCGTTCTCGAGGATACCGCTTCGGAGGGGCTCGATCCCACCGTTGAACTCAGCCCTATGCTTCCGCCGTTCAATGGGGTCCGTCTTGAGTACCCCGCTGATTCGCCGCTCCCGGCGGGTGCGGAAATGACCGTCGCATACTTGAGATTTGCGATCGTTCCAGGCGCTTTCCCCTCGGGCTCAGGAAGCTTCACGACCGTTGTCATTCTCGGAAGCCCGGCCGCGGAGTCATTCCCTCACGAATTCGAGCTACAGAGTGGCGCGATCGTGAACCCTCCTCTGACCGGTGCCGACTTGACGTTCTACTACGGCAACATTCTGCAAGTCATCGACTCCACAGGGAGCTACTACGAGTCGGTGTTCACCGCGGGAGCGCCCATCGTGGTGGAGCTGCGAATCTGGAGTCTGGACGCCGGCTCAAGCATTCGATTCCGGCTGCGCGCGACCGACCTGATCGACGAATTCCTCATCGCGTACGACCTCGACGAAACGATTCTCGAATCGATCGGCGGCGTGACGGTTGACGTGACGACGATCGGCGACGACCTAGAGATCGTCATCGAGGCGCCACTGATCCCAGCCGCCGTCGGCGAGCCGTTGATCTTCCTGGAGTTGACACCGGTTTCTCCGATCCAAGGCGAACTTCGGCTGAGCTTTGACCCGGACAACTGCGAGATTGACGGCGATCCGATCGACAACCTCTTGAATGGCGATTTCGTCTTGCAAGACGCCTTCATGCGCGGTGATGTGAACTTCGACGGTGAGTTCAACGTCGGCGACGTGGTCGAGTTGTTGCTCTACATGCACGGCACTTTGACGGAACTGGTCTGCGAGGATGCGGCAGACATCGACGACGACGACGAAGTCGCGATCAATGACGCCGTACTTGCGCTGTCGAGCTTGTTCTTGACCGGCGCCCCGCTGCCACCACCGTTCGAGGTGCCGGGAGTCGATCCCAGTGCGGACGATCCAGGGGACGCGATTTCCTGCCTTCCGGCGCTCTAGAGGTGCGGCCGAAAAGTGCTGTTGATGCGAGAGGTCGCGATTTCAAGGTCAGTGCGCTCAGCGAAACGCAGTCGTATTGCTCATACTTCGAGTTTCGCCGGGCGTGCCGGCCGCCGGAAGCTCGAGATCTCGCGCGACATGACTTTTCGGCCGGGCCTCTAGCGCGGGCTCAGGCCGCGAGATCCTCGACCACTTCCAGTTTCGTCTGGAAGGGCAGATATCGACGGGTGTTTGTGCCCGTCGAGCAAATCCGCCTGGTCGTTTCGCAGATTCGCGCAATCTTCCCAACCAGTTCTCAACCGGGCTCGGCCCCGTCACGTCGCACCCGTTGGCGTGTGGCCAGATCACGGGGCTCGGACCCGGGACGCCCCCTTCGGAATTGCCGGTCCTTGACCGCTCGTATTCGCCAAACTATTCTCCGGCCTCGAAACCCGAACCAAGGTCCCTTCTTCAAGAAAAGAAAACACCATGGCGTACGCATTGCCAGACCTGCCGTATGACTACTCCGCCCTCGAGCCCCACATCGATGCGCAGACCATGGAGATTCATCACTCGCGTCACCACGCGGCGTACGTTGCGAAGCTCAACGAAGCCGAGGACGCGTTGAAGGGTGCGATCGAGTCCGGCGACGCCGCCGCAGCGGTCAAGTTGACGGGAGCCATCAACTTCAACGGTGGCGGTCACGTGAACCACTCCATGTTCTGGCAAACGATGAGTCCCGACGGCGGAGGAGTGCCCACGGGTGAGATCGCGGCCGCGATCGACGACGCATTCGGTAGTTTCGACTCGTTCAAAGGTGCGTTCGCCGGTCAGACAGCTGTGATTCAGGGTAGCGGCTGGGGCTGGCTGTGTTACTGCCCGGTCGCGAAGCGCGTGACCTTTACGACCACAGCGAACCAGGACAATCCGGTGAAAACTGGCCTCAAGCCGCTTCTCGGACTCGATGTCTGGGAGCATGCGTACTATTTGAACTACCAGAACAAGCGACCGGCATACATCGAAGCGTGGTGGAACGTCGTCAATTGGGACCAAGTCGCGAAGAACCTTCAAGCCGCTCGCGCGTAGCCGGTTTGTGGTCCATTCGCGAGAACGGGCGCTCGGTTCTGACCAGAACCTGCGCCCGTTCTTCGTGGCGAGTTCGACGAAAGATCGGCCTCGAAGACGCGAGCCGGATGAAAAACTCCCGGAACGGTGCCGAATGCCCTTTTACCTTATTGGGACGCGCCCTAGAATGTCGCGCCGATGGGGGCGGGTAAATCCTCGCAGACCGTTACTGCGCATTCTGTTACGGAATTTTCAACCGGAAATGCCGTGACCGTGAGTTACTCGAGTGGGTGACGAGAGTGCGTCGCGCGGTGTGGGAGCTAGGCCGACCGCGGTTTGGGACTCGTCCTCGCTGATAGCAATGACGCTCGATAGCAATGGATCCTGAGGCCCGCGGCTAAGTCCGTTGCCGCCGAATCCGCCGTAACTCCACGCGCGAGGAGCAGACTGTGTCGGTCGACCTGATTCCCTTGGTGACGTTCGGGCTCCTTGCGCTCGTGGTCGCTGTCGGCGCGTTAGCTGCGTCCGAATTGCTCGGGCCCCGGCGTCGCGATCCGGAAAAGCTCACGAGCTACGAGTGTGGCGTGCCGATCTTCGAGACCGCACGAGAACCCTTTCACATTCGGTTCTACCTCATCGCGATCCTCTTCATTCTGTTCGACATCGAGACCGTCTTCATGGTTCCCTATGTGACCTTGTTCCGAGACCTCGGTGTCTTCGGCTTGGTCGAGATGGGCACGTTCGTGGCGATCTTGGGACTCGGACTCCTCTATTGCTGGAAGCGAGGAGCGCTCGAATGGGATTAGAAAGCCTACTCGGCGGCGAAGGATTCCTGACGACGAAGATCAACCAACTCGTCAACTGGGGCCGGTCCAACGCGCTGTGGCCGATGCCCTTTGGTACCGCCTGCTGTGCTATCGAGATGATGGCGACGCTCTCCGGTCGCTATGACCTCGCACGCTTCGGAGCCGAAGTGGTTCGGTTCTCTCCCCGGCAATCCGACATGCTGATCGTCAGTGGTCGTATTTCCATCAAGATGATGCCGGTCCTTCAGAAGATCTACCGGCAGATGCCGGAGCCCAAGTGGGTTATCTCCATGGGAGCCTGCGCGTCGTGCGGTGGAGTGTTCGATACCTACACGCTGATCCAGGGGGTCGATCAGTTCATTCCGGTCGACGTTTACGTTCCGGGCTGCCCGCCGCGGCCCGAGTCCTTGATGGACGCCGTGTTCGAACTCCAGAAGATCATCAAGGGCGAAACGATCGCCAGCGGAAAGCACGGCAGCTGAAATGACCGAGAGCGTTCTCTCCGACCTCCCCTCCGACGTCGGGGCTGTGGTCTTGAACCAAACCGATCACTACGGCCAACCCTGTATCTACGTCAAGCGCGAACACGCTTACGGGGTACTCGAGCGACTCAAGTCGGATTATCCGCTGCTCGTCCTAACGGACGTCACCGCTCTGGACTTCCTCGATCGGGACGCGCCGGAACGGTTTTGCATCGTCTACGTGATTCAGAACCGTGCGACCCACGAGATTTGTCGAATTCACGCTTGGGTCCCGGAAGAAGATCCGCGGATCGCCAGCGTGTTGCCGTTGTGGAAGTTGGCCAAGTGGGGAGAGCGTGAGTGCCACGACATGTTCGGTATCGTCTTTGACGGCAACCCGGACCTGCGACGGCTCCTGATGCCGGAAGACTACCCCGGGTTCCCCCTTCTCAAGGACTACCCACTCAAGGGGCACGGTGAACGTGTGCAGTTCCCCCGTGTCGTGCCTGAGGGCGACGAGATGCACGCGAGGGAGCCCGAGGATTACCCCGTCACGATCGGCCGTGGGATGCACACTCCGGAATACATCGACGCGATGCGGGACGCCTCGCGCCCGACGGCTCGCGACGACAAGGCTGACGGCGGTAAGCCTGACGGCAGTGAGGGAGCGGGCTCGTGAGCGACCAAGAATACGACGTCACCCCGGACCCGGCCGTGCTCCAGAAGGAGCTCCAAGAAGGCTGGGACAACCGCGGAAAAGCTCCGGCGAACGCCCCGAACCTCTTCGAGTTGGTCGATTCCGACCTCGAGGGTGACGAGTTCGAGGGCAAGCGGATGGTCATGAACTTTGGGCCCCAGCATCCTGCCACGCACGGCACGCTGCGGTCGGTGTTTACGCTCGAGGGCGAAACGATCATCCACACGGATCCCGAGTTGGGATATCTGCACACTGGGTTCGAAAAACTCGGTGAGCACATGACCTATCAGCAGTGGGTCACAGTCACCGACCGCATGAACTACTTGTCAGCGATCAATAATAACGTCGGTTATGCGGTCGCGGTCGAAGACCTGTTGCAGATCGAGGTCCCGGAGCGTTGCCAAGTCCTTCGCGTCATCATGTGCGAGCTGTCTAGGATCAGCGACCACATCCTCTGCCTGGGGCTGCAGGGCATGGACCTTGGAGCGTTCAGCGTCATGCTCTGGGCGTTCCGACAGCGCGAACGTATCTACGACATCATCGAAGCGGTGTGCGGTGCGAGGTTGACGACCTCGTGGACGCGTATCGGCGGTTTGATGAGAGACGTTCCGGACTTCTTCGAAGACCAGGTCTACACCTTCCTCGAGGATTTCCCGAAGCTCATCGAAGAGTACAACACGATGCTCACGAACAACCGGATCTTCGTCGATCGGTTGGTTGGCGTCGGAGTTTTGACCAAGGAAGACGCACTGAGTTTTGGCGTCACCGGTCCCATCGGACGCGCCTCCGGCGTGGACTTCGACGTCCGGCGAGACAATCCGTACCTCGGATACGACCGATTCGAGATCAACGTTCCGGTCCACGAAGAGGGTGACTGTTACGCGCGATATCTTCAGCGGATGCGAGAGGTCGAGAGTTCGCTCGACATCATTCGCCAAGCCCTGGCGGTCTTGCCGCCTGACGGCCCAGTCGACCATCCGGATTTCAAGCTGAGCCTTCCGGAGAAGGACGCGGTCTACAACGACATGGAATCCCTGATCCACCACTTCAAATTGGTGATGCTGGGGCACGGGATTCGGCCGGAAGCAGACACAGCGGTCTACAGGGCGACCGAGGCGCCGTGTGGCGAGCTTGGTTTCTTCATGTACTCGGACGGGTCGGATCACGCGTACCGACTTAGGATTCGTCCCCCGAGTTTCTACAATTACGCTGTTTTCCCGTCGCTGAGTGAAGGAAGCATGATCTCGGACGCCGTCGCCGTGCTCTCGAGCCTTCACGTCATCGCAGGTGAGCTGGATCGGTGAGAGAGATGACCGACCTCGCGTTCTCGAAGGATGCGATGAAAGAGTACGAGTGGATGCTCACTCGGTACCCGAACAAGGAAGCGGCGCTCCTCCCGACTCTGCGCATCGCAGAGCGAGAGTTCGAGAACCTCGACCCCGCTGCAATGAAGTACGTCGCAGATTTGATGGGCCTCTCCCCCGCCAAGGTGCTCGGAGTCGTGACGTTCTACACGCACTACCGGCGAGAAGGCACGGGGACCTACCATCTTCAGGTCTGCAGTACGTTGTCCTGCGCGCTCCGGGGTTCCGAAGACGTCTGCGCGCATCTCAGCGCGAAGCTGGGAGTCGGGCTGGGTGAGACGACCGACGATGGATTGTTTACCCTCTCCAAGGTCGAATGCCTCGCCTCGTGTGATACGGCGCCCATGCTTCAGTGCAATGACGACTACCACGAAGGACTTACGTTGGAAGACGTCGACCACCTGATCGATCGCCTCCGCGAAGAAGCGAAGGCCGGGGGTGCAGCATGAGCTTCGAACCCATTCTTACGAAGTACCGACACGAGAAGGACTCGCACACGATCGACTTCTATCGTGGGCACGGTGGCTACGAGCAAGCCAAGAAGGCGATCCACGACTGGGCGCCCGACGACTTGATCGAAGAGGTCAAGAAGTCGAACCTCCGCGGTCGCGGCGGTGCCGGGTTCCCGACCGGCGTCAAGTGGAGCTTTGTCCCCAAGCAGACGGATAAGCCGAAGTATCTCGCGGTCAACGCAGACGAGTCCGAACCGGGCACGTTCAAAGACCGTGTGATCATGGAGACCGACCCGCACCTCCTGCTCGAAGGCATCATGATTAGTTGCTGGGCGGTCGGGATCAACACGGCATACATCTACATTCGCGGCGAGATGGTTCACGGCTACAACCAGCTCGTCAGCGCGTGCAAGGAAGCGTACGCGGCTGGCTTCCTCGGCAAGGGGATCTTCGGCAGTGACTTCGAGCTAGACGTCACGGTCCACCGCGGAGCCGGCGCATACATCTGCGGCGAAGAAACCGGCATGTTGACGTCGCTCGAAGGCGAGCGTGGACAACCGAAGCTGAAGCCACCGTTTCCAGCGATCGAAGGGTTGTTCGGCTGTCCGACGGTCGTCAACAACGTCGAGACTCTCGCCAATCTCCCCTTCATTCTGGAGAAAGGTGCTGATCACTTCCGGTCGATCGGACCCGAGAAGAGTCCCGGTCCGAAGCTCTTCTGTGTGAGCGGTCACGTCGAGAAGCCCGGCACCTACGAACTGCCGATGGGGGTCAACCTTCTGACTCTTATCAACGAGCACTGCGGCGGGGTGTGGAAGGGTCGCAAGCTGAAGGCGGTCATTCCCGGCGGGTCGTCGGCGCACGTTCTCCACGCTGACGAGTGCGACGTGAACATGGACATCGAGTCGTTGGCGGCCGGCGGCAGCATGCTCGGTTCGGCTGGGGTTATCGTCATGGACGAGACCACCGACATGGTCGACGCTCTGCTCAATATCATGAAATTCTACCACCACGAGTCCTGCGGTCAGTGTACACCGTGTCGCGAAGGCACGGGCTGGCTCGAAAAGATCGTCCACCGACTCCACCAAGGTCGCGGACGCAAAGAAGATCTAGACGTCGTGTTCGACGTGTGCGATCGCATGATCGGTAAGACGATCTGTGTGCTCGCAGACGCCGCGGCGTTTCCGGCCATGTCGTTCATCGACAAGTTTCGTGACGAGTTCCTTGCCAAGTGCACGAATTCGGATCGATCAACCGCTCAAGCGACGAGCGGAGCGGGAGGCGTGAATGTCTGACAGTGGCGCCGGCATGGTGAGCTGGGTTCTCAACGGTGACCCCGTGGAGAGCCCCGCTGGCATGACGATTCTCGAAGCGGCAAAGGCTCACGGAGCGGAGTTGCCGCACTTTTGCTACCACCCTGGACTGTCGATCGCGGGCAACTGCCGGATCTGCTTGGTCGAGACCAACCGGTCTCCGAAGCCGGCGATCTCGTGCTCGGAGCGCATCTCCGACGGCTTGGAAGTTCAGACGCACAGCGAGAAGGCGGTCGAAGCACGCGAGGGTGTGATGGAGTTTCAGCTCATCAATCACCCGCTCGACTGTCCGGTGTGTGACAAAGCAGGAGAGTGCACTCTTCAGGATTACTCGTTCGATCATGGCCCCGACGAGAGCCGGTTCGTCGAGAAGAAAAACATCCGTCATACCAAGGACCTCGGTCCGACCATCAAGATCTGGGGCAATCGCTGCATCGTCTGCACTCGTTGCATTCGCTTCTGCGATGAGATCTCCGGAACCGGTGAATTGTGCGTTGTCGCGCGCGGCGATCGATCTGTTGTCGACGTCTTCCCTGGGATTCCGATCGACAACCCGCTCGCCGGAAACGTCGTCGACATCTGTCCCGTGGGTGCATTGATCTCCAAGGACTTCATGTTCCAGTCGCGGGTATGGAACAACGAGCACACGGAAACGGTGTGTGGAGGTTGCGCACGCGGTTGCAACGTGACGGTCGAGACCAACGAGGGCTTCGTCAAGAGACTCATGCCGCGCGAGAACACCGACGTCAATGACTGGTGGATGTGCGACTTCGGGCGATACGGTTGGCGCTACGCACACGACGATCGACGGGTGAGCGTTCCGCGTCGCGGAGCCGAGGCCGTCGAAACGGAGCTCGAGGCGCATCGCGACCTCGGGGAACTTGTGCGCGGCGCTTGGGGCGGATCGAAAAAGGTCGCAATTGTCGTCGACCCGTTCTTGACGTGCGAAGAAGCGCATCTCGTCGGTCGAGTGGCGGCCGGAACCGGCGCGACGGTCGGGGGCTGGCTCCCGCCGAGCGGAGACGAGCTTACCTTCCCCGGCAAATTCAAGATCAGTGGCGAAAAGTGCCCGAACCGTCGAGGCGTCGAGGCCGTACTCGGCCAAGAGGTGTTCGGATCGCAGGCAAAAGCGGTCGAGTCCATGCTGAACTCCGGTGGCGTCGATCTTGTCATCGTGTTCGCAGGTTTCCCGAACGCTGACTGCCCCGACGCACTGGCCTCTGCGGTCGGAAAAGCGACGGCCCGCGTGGCATTCACCCTCTTCGACGGCGCGTGGAGTGAAGCTGCAGACCTCGTCCTCCCCTCGGCTTCGGTGTTCGAGAAGGAGGGCACGTACGTCAACGAAGACGGTCGACTGCAGCGGGTCCGTTCGAAGGATCGTCCCGGTGACGCCCAACTAGCCCAACCTGGACTCCACTCGGCTTCGATTTCCTCGCCGTGGGTGACCTCGGAGCTCGTCGCCCTGCAACGTGCATTGGTGCACGTTGGCGATGCCGAACGATCCCTATCCGCGGCCGGCGTCTTCCGTCAGCTCGCCGACAGTAATGAGCACTTCAAAGGGCAAAGTCACCGCGGCATCCCCGCGACGGGCGTCCCTCTCGGCGGACTCGCCCCGGCCGGCGTCGGTGAAGGGAGCGAGTCATGATGGAGTGGTTCGCAGAAAACCCAGTTCTTAGCGGAATCATCAAAGCAGTCGTCTTGTTCGCAGTTCCGATGCAAATCGTGCCGGGCTTGATCTACTTCGAGCGTCGCATCTGTGCATGGATTCAAGATCGCAAGGGGCCGAACCGTGTCGGCCCGATCGGCGCCCTGCAGCCGCTCGCCGACGTCGTCAAGCTGCTGATGAAGGAAGACATCGCACCCAAGGGTGTCGATCGGGCGATCTACGTTCTCGCCCCGGCTCTGGTCTTCATACCCTCGATGCTCGCGTTTGCGATCGTTCCCGTCGGAATGGACCTTCAGGTCTTCAATCCGAACTCCGGGGTGATCTTCGCGATCACGATCGGTTCGTTCGCCGTCTACGGCCTATCGTTCGGTGGCTGGGCTTCGAACAACAAGTATTCACTACTAGGTGGACTTCGTTCGTCGGCGCAGATGATCTCGTACGAGGCCGCTCTCTTCCTAGCGCTCATGTCTGCCCTCATGATGGCAGGCACGGTCGACTTGAACGTCGTCGTTCGCGATCAAATTGCGCACGGCTGGAACATCTGGAGACAACCGGTCGGCGCAGTGTTGTTCTTGGTTGCCTCCTTTGCAGAAACCAATCGCCTGCCCTTCGACCTCGCGGAGTGTGAATCGGAACTCATCGGCGGATACCACACGGAGTACACCTCCATGAAGTTCGCCATGTTCTTCCTCGGCGAGTACATCGCGATGATCACAATGTCGGCTCTCATGGTGACGTTGTTCCTCGGTGGCTGGAGCATGCCGACGTTTCTCTTGACGATCGTCCACGATTGGTTTGGGGTTGCGATCTCGTTCGATCAAGTGACCCTCGGCACCATGTTCTGGAGTATCGTCTTCTTCTCCGCAAAAACTTCCGCGTTGTTGTTCTTGTTCATCTGGGTTCGGTGGACGCTACCGCGTTTCCGCTACGACCAGCTCATGCGTCTCGGGTGGAAAGTCATGATCCCCGTCGCCCTGGCAAACTTGGCGATCACGGCCACCGTGATTGTGTTGATGGAGGATTAAGGTGGGACACGACGCACACGCTGAACCTGAGAAGAAGCCGGGCAAGCTCGGCCTCCTCGGGAAGGCTTACCTCCCGGCGATTGCCCAAGGACTACTTCATACACTTGGCCACATCGTGAAATGGGACCACAACACGCTCAACTACCCCGACGAGAAACGAGCTCCGTTTCCTGGGTACCGCGGTGAGCACCGACTCACCCGTGACGAGCAAGGGCGAGAAAAATGTGTCGCGTGCTTCATGTGCTCGACGGTTTGCCCAGCTCATTGCATTGAGATTGTTGCCGAGGAAGCGCCTTGGCCAGATCGTGAGAAGCGCCCGAAGATTTTCAACATCGACATGATGCGCTGCATCTACTGCGGTATGTGCGAGTGGGCATGCCCTTGCGAAGCTATCGAGCTGACCGAGGTCTTCAATATCCCGGTCCGCACGCGTGCCGAGAAGATTTACGACAAAGAACGACTGCTCTCCAACTAACAAATGACAGAGTCGGACGTGGAAATCAAAAAGCCGAGGTTTAGACAAGTGTCGCCATCTGACGCACGGACCGGCCGAAAAGAGAGCGAGCTATGGAAGAATTCCTGAAGCACTCTCTGTTCGGCTTGAGCGGACTGCTCGGAGTCGTGTGCGCCGTGTTGGTGGTCACACGGAAGAACCCCATCTACTCCGCGCTGTTCTTGATCGTGCTTTTGGGAACGATCGCGATCGACTTCTTTCTGCTGCAGGCCGAGTTCCTCGGCTTCATGCAGTTACTGGTCTACGCGGGCGCGATCATGGTGCTGTTCCTCTTCGTGATCATGCTGATCAATCCGCGGGGAGACAGCCTCCCCGACGAAGGAGGTGCCACCGATCGGTGGGTCGCCTTCGGGGTGGCGTTGCTGATTTTCTCGCTCCTGTTCACCGCGATCGCGAAGTCCCCGCGACTCAAAGAGTTCGACTCGTTCCCCGGAATGGCCGCCGTACCCGAGACCGTCATGGGCACTCCGGCACGGACCGCGGATCACGGCTCTCTGACCGCGTTCGGCTACGAAATGTTCACGACGCATCTGTTCGTGTTCGAGCTGACGTCGATACTCGTCCTCTCAGCGATCGTAGGCGCCGTTCACTTGTCACTACGTCCACGCCGACGCAAGCGCGAAGAAACGGAAGCAGCCTTGGATAGTAGCCACGGACGAGAGGAGCACGCTCATGTTTAGCCTGACGTCGTGTCTCTATATCTCGGCATTCCTCTTCTCGACCGGCGTCTACGGAGTGCTCGGCCGCCGTAACATCTTGGTCGTGCTCATGTCGCTCGAGCTCATGTTGAACGCGGTCAACCTGGCGCTAGTTGCGTTCGGCCGTGCGTATGCGGCCCAGGACTTGGCGGCGGCGCACACCGGACAGATATTCGCCCTCATGGTCATCGCGGTAGCCGCAGCGGAAGCGGCGGTTGGTCTTTCGATCGTTCTCTTGGTCTGGCGTCGCTGGCAGTCGATCGACGTCCGCGACCTCTGTCGAATGCACGGATAGGGATCGCTGACCGATGGATTTCAATCCCAGCCTCTTAGCTCTGATCCCGATCCTTCCGCTGATCGGCTTCGTCTTGAACGGGTGCTTCGGCAACCGGATGGGACGGCAATTCGTTTCGATCGTCGGGTGCGCCTTGCCGATCACGTCTTTCGTGATCGCGTTCAGGGCGTTTCAGGCTCTTCGAGGATCAGAATCCGAGGCCATACGTCACACGTTGTTCGAGTGGATTCACGTTGGATCCTTTCAAGTGGACATGGCGTTCACGTTCGACGGCCTTTCCGCCGTCATGTGTTTAGTCGTCACGGGAATTGGATCGCTGATCCACCTCTATTCGACCGGCTACATGCGAGGTGACAAGAGTTACGCGCGGTTCTTCGCCTACTTGAATCTGTTCACAGCGTTCATGCTGATGTTGGTTCTCGGCGACAACCTGTTGGTCTTGTTCGTCGGGTGGGAAGGCGTAGGCCTCTGCTCGTATCTGTTGATCGGTTTCTGGCATGAAGACGCTGCGAACTGTGACGCGGGCCGTAAGGCGTTCATTTTCAACCGGGTCGGCGACCTCGGGTTCTTGATCGGTGTTTTTCTGATCTTCACCCTCTTCGGTTCAGTGAACTTCGCCGAGATCCTCGTCGGTGTTGAGTCCATCAGTGACGTCACCGCCCCCGCGAGTTCACTCAATTCCGCCATGCCCATGTGGGGCACGGTCGCGATCGGGACGTTGATCACCGCGATCACCCTGTGCTTGTTCGTCGGAGCGACCGGCAAGAGCGCGCAGATTCCGCTCTTCCCTTGGCTTCCCGACGCTATGGCGGGCCCGACACCGGTATCGGCTCTGATTCACGCCGCTACGATGGTGACGTCGGGCGTATACCTGTGCTGTCGACTCATGCCACTCTTCAGTTTGTCGCCACAGACGCTAGGCGTGATCGCGGCGATCGGCGCATGTACTGCGCTGCTTGCTGCGCTGATCGCGCTCAGCCAGACCGACATCAAGAAGGTCTTGGCGTATTCCACCGTGAGTCAGCTTGGCTACATGTTCTTCGCCATCGGTATGGGCGCCTACTCCGCGGCGTTGTTCCATGTCGTGACCCACGCCTTCTTCAAGGCGCTACTCTTCCTCGGGTCCGGGTCCGTGATCCACGCAATGCACCACGAACAAGACATGAGGAAGATGGGCGGCCTTCGCCGCCAACTGCCCTTTACGCACCTCATCTTCATCATCGGTACATTGGCGATCGCCGGAGTCCCCTTCTTCTCTGGGTTCTTCTCCAAGGACGAGATCCTATTCTCCGGGTTCTTCGCCGCGTTCCACGGGCATGACGGGCACGTGCATTTCCAAGATCAGTTGTTCTGGGGAATGGCCACGTTGACCGCGGGGCTCACCGCGTTTTACATGCTGCGTATGGTCGCGCTCACATTCTGGGGCAAGAGCAACGTCGACGACAAACTCGTCGATCACGTTCACGAGCCGGGTGGTTGGATGCCGTTCTCGCTCGCCGTCCTGGCCGTGCTGTCGGTCTTCGGCGGCATCTTGAACGTCCCGGAATTGCTTCACTGGCTGCCGTTCGTCGGCGAGGAGCGCACGTTCCTGCTCGGCAACTTCACCGGATTACACCACGCCCATACCGGGATCGATCTCGACGCGCTGCACAAACTCGAGTGGACTTCGCTGATCATTTCCGTTGGTGTCGGTGCCACGGGACTGGCCGCGGCGTGGTATCTCTACGGGCCCGGACGAGCTCTCCTGGACGGTTTCGTCAACGGGGCCGGCAAGAAGCTCGTACGAATCTCAGAGAACAAGTTCTACATCGACGAGGTCTATCAGATTTTGATCGTGACGCCGTTTCAGTTTGCGTCCTACGTCATGTTCATACTCATAGACCGGTTCTTGATCGACGGGGTGATGGTCGGCGGTTCCGCCCTGGTCGTCCGCTCGTTCGGTGAGTTCTTTCGCCGCATGCAGTCCGGTTTCGTTCCGGCATACCTGCTGACTTTCGGCTGTGGCGCGCTCGTCCTCCTCTTCATCATGATGAGCCTCCTGAACGGGGCGGGATAAGCCATGGAGTCCGTGAACATTCTCAGCATTCTGGTCTTCACACCTATTGTCGGCGCGGCGCTGCTCGCGTTCTTCAAGCCAAAGAATACGGCGCAGGTACGGCATGCCGCTCTGGCAATCTCGAGTCTGACGTTCTTGCTCAGTCTCGGGATGCTCTGGATGTACTCAACCGCGATGGGTCAGCACGAAGACGGCGACCTGGCCGCTCGCGGTTCAATGCAACTGGTCGAGTTTGGGGAGTGGCTTCCATCGCTCGGGGTGCACTTCCACCTCGGTGTCGACGGTATCAGCATCCTGCTCGTCCTGTTGACCACCCTGCTTTCACCGCTGATCTTGCTCAGTAGCTGGAAGGCGATTGGTGATCGCGTCAAAGAGTTCCAGATCGCGTTCCTCCTTCTCGAAGGCGGCATGATCGGGGTGTTTCTGGCGCTGGATCTCGTCGTCTTCTACGTGTTCTGGGAGGTCATGCTGGTCCCCATGTATCTTCTCGTCGGAATCTGGGGTGGTGAACGACGGATCTACGCTGCGATGAAGTTCTTCATCTACACCATGGTCGGAAGCCTCTTGATGCTTCTCGCCATGCTGTACTTGTGGTGGCATACGGGAACCGTGCAACTGATCGAGCACGGAATCGTCAATCCAGAGACCGGGCTTCTCGAGATGATGCCGGGGCTACTCGAGGTCCTTCGCACCAACCCGCTCGAACCGACCACTCAAGTTTGGCTGTTCGCGGCGTTCGCGCTGTCGTTTGCGATCAAGGTGCCGATCTTCCCGCTTCACACCTGGCTCCCCGACGCTCACGTGGAGGCGCCTACCGCGGGTAGTGTCGTGCTCGCAGGAGTGCTGCTGAAGATGGGGACGTACGGATTCATTCGGTTGGCAATACCCTTGTTCCCCCACGGAACCGAGGTGTTTACGCCGTGGATGCTCGGGTTGTCCGTGGTCGGGATCGTGTTCGGGGCGTGCATGGCATTGGTGCAGACTGATGTCAAGAAGCTCATCGCGTACTCGAGTGTCAGCCACATGGGCTTCGTCGTCATCGGACTGTTCGTGATCAATGATCTCGGGTGGGTCGGCGGAATCATTCAAATGGTGAGCCATGGGCTCTCGACGGGAATGCTCTTCCTGTTGATCGGGATCGTGTACGAGCGCCGTCATACTCGGGAAATCTCTCACTTCGGCGGACTGGCCCAGGTGATTCCCGTGTTCAGCGTGATGTTCATCATCGCAACTTTGTCGAGTATTGGACTGCCGGGTCTGAATGGGTTCGTCGGAGAATTCATGATTCTGCTCGGTGCGTTCCGTGAGCATCAGTGGATCGCCATCGGCGCATCCAGCGGAGTCGTTCTCGGCGCGGTCTACATGCTGACGTTGGCGAAGCGGTTCCTGTTCGGGCCGCTCGTTCACGAAGAAAACCGAAATCTGGCGGATCTGAGTCCGCGCGAGCTCTGCTACCTGGTGCCGATCGTGGTGATGATGTTCTGGATCGGTCTCTATCCGAAACCTTTCGTGGAGCTCATCGAACCGTCGGTTCAACTCTACGTCGACACGATCAACAAGTAACGGAAGACGCGCGAACATGCCCATCAATCTGGTATCGGCGGACTACGCTGCGATCCTACCGGCCGTGATTCTGATCGCGACCGGACTCGCTGTCCTCATCGCCGATCTCTTCGTCACCGACGACGGATACGACAACCCGTCTTCGGAGAAGAGCCACTTGGTATGGATCGGGGTTTGTGGAGCGGCGCTCGCGTTCGCGGCGTTGTTCGTGCCCAGCGGACTTCTCTTCGGCGCGTGGAGCGAGAACGGAGTCGCTTCCGGAAGTGAAGTCGTGTTCTTAGGCGCGTTGCGACTCGACGCGTTCGGGGGTTTTGCCGCTGCGATCATCATTGTGGCCGCCGGATTGACGACGCTCTCGTCAGGTGGCTACTTGGCCGCGCAGGGGCAGAATCGAGGCGAGTTCTACGGGCTAGTCTACCTCGGCGGCGGCGCAATGGTCTTGCTGGCGCAGGCGACCAACCTGATCTCAATCTTCGTGGCGATCGAGACTCTGTCACTCACGGTTTACGTGTTGGCGGGTTTCTTCCGAAAGTGGAAGCTCGGCGCCGAAGGTGCGGCGAAGTACTTCATCCTTGGCGCCTTCTCGAGCGGTTTCTTGCTGCTTGGAATGGCGTTCGTCTACGGCGCCACGGGTGAGATCTCACTCGCCGCGCTCGGCAAAAGCACAGCCGATCCGTACTTGATGAATGTCGGTCTGCTGCTGATTCTTGTCGGCTTCGGATTCAAAGTGGGTGCGGTCCCCTTCCATTCGTGGGTCCCGGACGCCTACCAAGGGGCTCCGGCTACAGCGGCGGGTTGGATGGCGGTTGCCGTCAAGGTGTGCTCATTCGCCGCGTTGATTCGAGTCGTCGTTGCCGCGGGTCAGGGCGGCGTTGCCGACGCCGCCATCGGAAAAATGCTCGCGGCCCTAGCGGTCGTCACCATGGTGCTCGGCAACCTCGCGGCCCTGAATCAGACGAACATCAAGCGCATGCTTGCCTACTCCGGCATCGCTCACAGTGGGTATCTGCTGATCCCAGTTGTACTCGCATTCCAAGGAACGCCGGATCCGAAAGTCGGGGCTGGAGCGCTGTTCTACTTGGTGGCATACCTACTGATGACGATCGGCGCGTTTACCGTGGTGGCGATGGTCTCCAATGGTGACACCGATCGAGAAGAGCTGGAGTCGTACAACGGATTGGCCAAGCGACAGCCCTTCGTGGCGTTTGCTATGACAGTTTCGTTGCTGTCACTAGCGGGCATGCCGGGAACGGTCGGCTTCTTGGGCAAGTTGACGATCTTCAAAGACGCCGTCTACTCGGGACCCTACCTCTACCTAGCCTTCGTTGGGATTCTGGCGTCGCTGGTCAGTGTGTACTACTACCTGCGCCCCATCGTCGCTATGTACTTCCGCGAAGAGGGGGAGACGATCGAGATTGTCGAAAACAACTGGGGTGTGAAGCTTACGCTCGTCCTCACCAGCTTCGGAACCATCGCCCTCTTCTTCTGCGGGAAGTCGGTGCACGAGCTCTCGGTGCGGTCGATCCAAAGCATCACGGGCTAACCGGGTGGCACTGAAGATTCACGGTCAAGCGACTGGCCCGTTCGCCGAGAACACTTACGTTGCACTCGATGAAGAGTCGGGCCTCGCCGCAGTCGTCGATCCCGGTCTAGGTGCCTTGGATATCTGGACCTCGTTTTCGGACAAAGGGGCCACGTTGGATCGAGTGCTCTTGACCCATGCCCACTTGGATCACATCTTCGGATTGAGCGAGTTGATCGAAGCGTTTCCGGTCCCGGTCCACCTGCACCGCGAGGACGCGTTCCTCATCGAAAACTACGTTTCCATTGCGGCTGAGTGGGGATTCGACGTTGATCCGGTGTCCATGCCCGACGAGTGGTGGGAGCACGGCGACCGCGTCCAGCTAGGCAGCACCGAATTCGAAGTGAGGCACACTCCGGGGCACTCTCCGGGAAGCGTGATTCTTGTCTTCGACGGCGGGCTGTTCAGTGGTGATACGGTCATGGGTCTGTCAGTCGGACGAACCGACTTTCCTCGATCGTCGGCCGACGATCTCGCGCGTTCTATTCAAACGCAAGTTTACACTCTCGACGACAACCTTGTGCTGTACCCAGGTCACATGCAGACCACGACCATCGGGCAAGAGAAGCAGCACAATCAGTTCGTACGTGCTGTTTGAGTCGCAACCGTTTGATTCGCAACCGTGCGCTGATACTTCCCCCACTACGTGCCATCTGATCTGTGGCGTCGTTGTGCTGGGGAACGATCGATTAGTCGATCGTCCCCCGCTCGTCGTGACTTGACCCCGGGTCAGGGGCCGGAGGCTAGCTAGAACCAGTACTTCTTCGGGGGCTTCGGTGGCGATTCTGGTTCATCGCTCCGCTCCGAATCCGACAACTCCACGTCCTTGATCTTGATGACCGTTCCGTTGTGATCGAAGAGCAGCGATCGTCCTACGGCGAGAATCGGACCGAGGTTCGGGTTCGCGACCAAGAGAGCGAAGTACTCCTGGCTGCCGTACTCGAGGACTCGATCGGGCTTGGGTAGCGCTGCGTGCCCCGATTGAAGTGCCCCATCGACGTAGACGCCGGCAATCGGAATGAAACCCTTGCCCCCGGCGTGGCGAATACGAAGAGCCTTTCCAAGCGCGGCTGCCTCAGATTTGGATTCGGCATGAAGCAGTGTTCTCCCGAGCGACCGCGCGGACTTCTTCTTCTCTCCCAACTTTTGGGAGTAATCGAACGAGGAAGCCCGATCGCGCTCGAAGAACCCGGACGCGGCGGACGCTGCTTCGCGGCGGACGCCGGCGTTTCTCCGGATCTGCCCACGGAGGGCGTTAGCGACGGCCCCATTCGATTCTTGAATGAGCGATGCAGTAAACGGGGTGACGATTCCGAACCGCAGCCCGAGCGTGACGATCTCCGCTCTCAAAGGGCTGGACTCGTGGGGTGAGCCTGCACGTAGTTCTTCGAGCAGCGAGTCGATTCGATTCTCGGCCCACAAGAACGCGGCCTCTTCATTACCTCCATTCGATGCGAACTCGACCGGGAAGACGAAGACCCGTCGTTCGCCATCGGCTACCCCGGCCACTTCGAGTTGGCTGGTCCCCTGCCCGACGTAACGCCCGGTCAAGATGAGGTCCTCGCCGAAGAACAAGTCGTACGGCCCCTCTGGCTCGAACCGATCGAGAACCAGCCCATTGGCGGTGACCTGAATGTCGGAGAGGCAGGGATAGAGCACTTTGTCGAGAAGGCCGGTAATACTGACCTCTAGCCTCCTGCTATCACTCAGATACGTTCGGCTTCCGCCGTTACGCCGGGCGATTTCATCGAGGAGCATCGTCTTGACGTCCTTGCCGACGCCAAACACGTGAAGCCGATGATCGCCTTGGTTCTTCTCTACGGAGTAATCGATGATTTTCCGTGGATCAGTCACGCCAACGGTCGGCGCGCCATCGCTGACCAACATGACCGTGGCTCCGTCTTTGGCGCCGTGAGCGAGATTCAATCCGTGCTCGAGCCCGACCTGGATATCTGTACCGCCTCGCGCGCGCAGAGCGTGAACAAATTTGCGCGCCGACGCGAGGTTTTTGGGTGTTGCGGATTCGAGTGCGTTCGACCAAAGCGCGACGCCAGCGCTGAAGGTGAGAACTGTAAACCGATCTTCAGAATCGAATCGGTTGAACGCATCGAGGAGTGACTGCTTAGCGTTCGCGAGCTTCTCTCCGGCCATGGATCCCGACGTGTCCACGACGAACACCATGTTGACTGGCGCCCGCTTCGTTGGGAGCAGTTGCCCCGGGGAGAGTCGCAACATGAAGAAGCCGTCGTCGCCGGCAGTTCGATAGGTGCGAACCCCACCAGCGAGAGCGTCGGAAGCCGTCATCAGTTCGAGCACGAAGTCGGCGTGAGCGAGAAGCTCTTTTGCCGCAAAGCTGACCTCGGCACGGTTGGGGGCGCTGCGCCGAACGGAAACGTTGTGGCTAGGCGAATAGACACTCTTGATCGGTTCGTCGCTTTTGATTGTCGCGTTGATGGTGACGTTTCGGTAAGAACCCGCGGAGAATCGTCCAGTGCTCAGCGGGTACCGAACTTGGAAGATGCCTCCGTTACGTCGGACTGTCTGACGATAAGAAATCTTCAGCCGAACGTCTCCGTTTGCGGGGATGGGGAATACCCTCGCACGAACGAGATCTCTCTGGAAGTACTCGAGAATGGCTGGATCAATCGCCCGTCTGACCAAGTCGCGATAGATCTGGCGTGCTTTGTCGCGCTCCATGATCTCGCCGACCAATTCGACATCGCCCAGTGTGACTCGAAAGTCCTCGACGTGGGCTCCGGCCGGGAGCGGGAAATAGTAGGTTCCCTCGAGTTGCCGCGGGTATGGATTGTGGAACGATTCATCGACCGAGACAGTGATCGTCGGCCCGTCCACATCGATGTCGACCGCGTGTCTCGTCACCTGCATCGCGGGGCGAGCGTGCCGGTCACTGGGCCGGTGAGAGAGCGTGCGCCGCGATCGCTCATCGATTTCGATCCAGCCGTCTGCGTGGGTTTGTCCGCTCAACGCGACGACGAGGCAGGTGACGAGAAATGGCAATCTCAAGGTGTCATCCTTTCAACGGAAATCCGCGGAGGCGAATTTCATCAGAGATGGAGGGTCTCGGGCGCGGGTCGACCGAGTTCGGCACTCGAGGTTCCGGCCCCGCCGAATAACCGTTGAGGTGGAGGCTCTCTGCCAGCCGGGCTCGGACAGTGTGCCGGGTTCCGAAGCGGGCCCGGAGGGCCACGCGGCTCAACGGGGTTCACAACAAGGACGACAGCCGGGCGTAGCGGTACTAACGAAAACGGGCCACTCCGCAAAATTGGGGAGTGGCCTGTTCTCTGAAAGTTGTGGGTTGGTTGCGCTCTATCCGGATCTATTCTCGGATGATTACTCGAGTGCCCCGCGGGATCAGAGGATACAAGCCGATCACGTCTTCGTTTCGCATTCGGACACAGCCTGCCGAGGACTCGGTGCCGATGGTGTCCGGCTGATCTGTTCCGTGAATGCCGTAGCCGCTGTACTCCTGCGTTTCCTCGAATCCAAGCCAACGCTCGCCGAGGGGGTTTTCGGGATCCCCATACTCGACTTCGCCCACGCCCCGTTTGAACCAGGTTGGCTGTTCCATCTTGGTACGGATCGTGAATTCCCCGAGCGGGGTTCCGCCGTCCTTGCCGAGTCCCACCGGTGAGCTGTACAGGTACTTATCCCCGATGCGAACGTCGAGACGGAATTCGCTCTTGTCGACTTCGATCGAGACGGTGCCCGACAAGATCTTGAGCGTCTGTTTGGGATGGATCACCGTGCCAGGGAGACGATTGACGAGTTGAATCGTCGCCACCGTTGTCTTGTGCTTCCGTGCGATTGCGTCGAGGCTGTCGCCGGACTTGACCTTGTAGATGGGAAACGCCGACGTGTGCCGCGGAGAGAGCACGATGCGTTTGACGATCGGGTCGAGCTTCTTCCGAATGCGCATCCGGCGGTTGTTCTCATCGTCTTCGTCGGTCTGCGCAAAGTACGCTTTCGAGTACAGCTCCCACGCTCGCAGTTGACGCGAGTCCGTGGTCGACTTCGCTTCATCGTCTGCGAGGGCTTCGAGCGCGTCGACATACGCGGCGGCGCGATCACCCATCCCGACGATGGCGCGTGCGCGCTCGATACGCGCCTCCCCCTCTTCGAAGTTCCGAAACGATAGCGACGCCGCCCACGGCGCACGGTTGCCGTCGCCTTGGATCATTTCAGTCAGGAGTTGACGCGCTTCCGAGGTCGCGGCTGCGTCACGCTTGCTTTGAAGCAAACGAATCAACTTCTGCCGAGCTTCGTCGCCGTTTGGACTCTTGGTCCCCGCGATCTGCTGTCGCAGGCTTGCTTCTTCCGAAGCATCCGGCACTGGGATGTCTCTGGAGTCAGACTCTCGAGTCGAGGGGTCGTCCGGGGAATCGACCGATTCGAACGCGGCCGAGTTATCGTCATCGGCACCGACCGAGCTGTCTTTTTCCCAGTACTTCCAACCGCCGTACGTCAACAGTCCCAAACCGACCAAAAGCAACCAACGCATCGCATTCTCTTTCTTCGGGTTTACTCGCGGCGGGTCGTCGGAGGGCGGGCGGGCCCAACAACATCTGCAGAAAAAAGCAGATGGGCGTCAACGACGATCTTGGCTCGAACAACGCAGAATGGCGTGTCCGAGCGCATTCTACGCGAGGACTCGGCGACGCCAAAGATGTGTTCTGAATCATGGGATGCAAGAAGCCCGAAGCCTCGCGTCGCGAGTTCTTCGGGCTTCCAACCTGTCAGTGCCTGTTCCGTACTCAGTGTGCGACTTGGATCAGGACGCTTTCGCGAGTTCGACGAGTTCGTCGAACGCTTCCGGATTTCGAATCGCTAGCTCTGACATCATCTTGCGGTTCAGGTCGACACCGGCTCGCTTCAATCCAGCGATGAAGCGGCTGTACGGAATGTCTCCTCCGTATAGCGCGGCCGAGATTCGGGTGATCCACAAGCGCCGGAAGTCGCGCTTTCGATTCCGACGATCTCGGGTGGCATACGCTTCTGCGCGTATGACCGTTTCTTTGGCACTCTTGAAGAGTCGGCTTCTGGCACCCCAGAAACCCTTGGCACGCTTCAAGACTCTCTTGCGACGACGGCGTCGTGCAACGCCGAATCGTACTCGAGCCATGATCAGTTCCTTTCGGACCGGTTGTCGGTCCAGACTGCGGCTTCCAGGAGGATCGTTGAACGATCACTTGTCGTGAACCCTGGGGAGGCGCGGGACAATCGACGCTAGTGAAGAACGCGAAGCTGCAACAGACGTCGCAGCCGGGTTTCTTCACACTTGGGGCAAGTTGCCGACTTTCGTAGTCGTCGGACGCGCTTACCGGGCATGTGTGAGTTCAAGTGACTCTTGCCCGCGCGACCTCGCAAGAACTTGCCGGTCGCTGTGCGTTTCACCCGCTTCAGCACCGACTTGTTCGGCTTGAACTTGCCAGGCTTCCTGGCCATGTGAGGGCCTCTCGTTTGTTTCGACTCATCAGAACGGCGCTGGACGTGGCGCTGGACACGGCTTCGACTTCGACGCGGGTCTCTGTGACCTCGCCGAAAAATCGAAGCTGGGTAAGCTACCAAACCCGCAACCATTGGGGAAGGGCCCGCGAACTTTTCCGGGACCCTAGCGTGACGCTTCCGTTGGGCAGAGCCGGGGACTCCGCGAAGCTGGATTTAGCGCTTCGTCAGAATCATCCCGATTCGATTCCCGCCTTCTCGCGACGGAGGCTTTTCAAGCTTGGCGATGTCGTCGAGTGCCTGGGCGAATCGGTTCAGGAGGTCGAACCCAATCTGTGGGTGCTTTTGCTCCCGCCCCCGGAAGATCAGGGTTACGAGAACCTTGTGCCCTTCCTCGAGGAACTTCTTCGCGCGTCGGAGTTTCACCTGGAAATCGTGATCCTCGGTCTTGGGACGGAGTTTCACTTCTTTCCGACGGTTTACGTTCTTCTTGCTCCCTTTTTGCCGCTTCGACGCGTTGTACTTGTACTTACCGAAGTTCATGATCTTGCACGTCGGTGGTTCCGAATTCGGATCCAACTCGACGAGATCGAGATCTCGGTCGGTCGCTAGTTCAAGCGCTGCTGCGACGTCCATGATTCCGAGCTGGCCACCTTCGTCGTCGATAAGACGAATCGGGTCCGACGAGGGACGCGTGATGACCTGCTGGCCTTTCTTTTCCTTTATGCTCGCACTCCGTTCCAATGAGACTGAATTGATTCCAACCCTCGAACTCTGGCAAACGAACCCCATCGCAGGCGATGGCTTTCGAACCCACTCCACACGGTGTGAGACCGTGTTCGAGAAATCGGGGTATATGCGTCGAGCGACGGCCCGCACGCTGACCGGCGGGAATTATATGCCGCGATCGACCAGCGACGCAACTTAGACCGAACATTGGGCCACGGTTGAGTCACGTGCAGCAAAGTGACTGCGGGGTCCCGAGTGGGTGTCCCAGCTTTTCCAACCAGAGCCGTTCCGCGATCCCACCGACCCGAAGAACCAGGTTGTGGGTCCGCGACGCGAGGGTCGAGGCGTCACGACTCGCACCGATCAGCGACAGCGCGAGGCCGTATTGGACCAGTGCGCGAGCCTGAAATCGGAGCTGACGTCGTTTGGCGAACCCGAACGCCGCATTGCGGAAACAGGGAATTGCTAGCTCGGGGCGTCCGCGCAGGCAGTGATACCGCCCAAATAGGTAGTTCTCCCACTGAGGGGAAACTGGATTTGATTCAGCGTCTCGAAGCAATCTGGCCGAGATTCGCCGGGCTCGATCGCTCGAGACCTGTTCCTCCCGGAGGATTGCCAAGTCGAGTCGCCACCCTTCCAGGTCAGGATTGGATAGCGGCTCGATCGAGTCCAGCTTGTTTCCGCGGACGAGTTTCGCTTCGGCGACGGCGAGCTGCAAATCGTCGGAGGGCCGATCGACCATTTCGGCGCGCGCCAGTCCCGTCGAGTAGTCACCGGCGTAGATCAAGACGGCGGCGGCGTCGTCCGGCATGCCCGCTCCGTCGAGCACCTCGCGACGAGCGGCATCGATGGGTCCAAAGCGGCGGCGAAGAGACACCAGGTTCAACGCCAGCGCCTCGGGTAGATTCGTGGTCGACTCCACGGCACGTTCTAGGACGCGATGTGTGCCGATCAGATCCTTCGCGCGAATGCGATCTGCGACCGCTTGAACGGTCCAACTTAAGCCAGCGTCAACGTTGCCCGCCGACAGCCACGCCATGGCGAGTCGTTCGGCGTGTCCTGGTCGCTCCGGGCTGGATTCGACGCGTCGCGCGATCGTCTCCTTGCCCGATCTCCACCGTTCCGGGGCGCAAGCGTCTTTGATTGCGAAGTGGTCGCGGAGATCGACGAATTCATAGACCTCATCGCGTTCGATAACCCAGACTGGATCGAGAACGTCGAGAGCATCGGCTAGTTCTTGTGTCGGGCGCCCGGTGAGCGCTGAGATGGTCGCGATGGTGGCTTCGGCCCCGGCGATCGCGATCGCTTCCAAGGCGTCGCGAGCCGACCCCCCGGGCAGCGTGCCGGGGTCGAATCCCAAATCGGCACGGGGTCCTATGGACCATCGCCCGCCGACCCTCTCAATGACGCCGCTGTCGATGAAGGCTCGGAATAGCCGTTCCAGTAACCCCGGACTTCCCTCGCATTCACGCTCGAGCAAGGCGTCGAGTTCGGGAGGCGGGCGCCAGTCGCCGAGCCGTCGCGTCCACCAACGGACGTGCGCCTCAGGGTCCAACCGATCCAACTGCACCTTGTCGCACCACTTCCCCCAACGGGTGGACAGATCATCGCCCAGACTGTCGTCTCCGAGTATCAACCACTGAACGGAGCCGGCGTTCTCCGCCGCTGCGGAGCTGTCGAGTTCGGAGCAGAGGTCCAGTAAACCACGCATCGACTCCGCGACCGCCCGGCGATGAATCACGACGAGAATCGGTACCTCGACGGCAACCCGGCGCATCCACCCGGCGACGACGGTCAACAGCTCTCGAGGAGCCGACTCTCCTCGATCAAGGGCGTGATCTAGTTGCATCGCTGCTTGCTGAATCCGCGGTACTTCCCCCAGGGCGCGAGCGGTTGCGATTTCGGCGACGCAGGACGTCAAGCACGAGTGCACGGCTTGGCGCCAACGTAGCTGGATTTGAGGGATTCCGAGTATCTCTGCGCGGCGAATCACCGCCTGGCTGAATCGTTCCCGATCCTCCGCCCTGGTCCCGACGATGACCGACGCCCGCGAGAGAAGCGGCCCACACACAGCGGGTCGAAACGGCAGCACGTCGGATCCATCGTCGTCGCGAAACTCAGGGACCTCGAAGTCCGAAGACGTACAGTCGGGAGTGGTCCGAATCAGGCGGCCGGTCACTCGGCGCAGCGGAGCTTCCCAGCCAGCGTGATGCGTTCGGGCTGCATACGCTGCCAAGAGATCGGGACCTTCGGTCGCGTCTACTTCAGGCCAGATCTGCGCGAGTTGAGCCAGCACTTCATGGGCATCGGCCGGACGATTGTCCGGTTCCTTCTCGAGAAGGGCGGAAACCAAATTCTCGAGGCGCGGATCTACCGGGTAGCCGGCCGTTTTCGACAAGGCCTCATGTCGGGAGTTGAGCTGGTGCAGGATCACATCGACTTTGCTTGAACCGTTGAATGGTAGCCGCCCCGTGATGAGTTGGTAGAGCATGATTCCTACGGCGTAGAGATCACCGCGGTGATCGAGGTGAGCGCCTTGAAACCGTTCGGGGGACATGTAGTGGACGGTGCCGAGGACCCGATCACCGGCTGGGACGCCGAGCTCACCGGCGAGGCCGAAGTCGATCAGGCATGCACGCGGAGCGACGCCCGGACGGATGGTGTCCCGCAGAAGGAGATTGTGCGGCTTGACGTCGCTGTGGACCCAGCCTTGGTGGTGCACGAATCCGAGCGCGTGCAACAGCTGCCCGACCACTGTTCGCCCGATCGAGACGTCCCCACGACGTAGTACGTCCGCGAACGAGGGGCCGCGAAGGTAGTCGGTCGTGAAGAACTGAATGTCGTGTGAGGTTAGCCGAGCGAAGTCATACGCGGGGATGACGTGTGGGTGCTTCCACGTGGACAGCAGTTGGTACTCGTGCCGATGCCGACGAACGTCGGACACTTCGAGGTCGGCGCTTCCGACCCATTTGAGAGCCCGCAGTTTGCGGGAATCGTGGAGGTCCTCCACGAGTGCGACGCGACCCATTCCGCCAGCCCCGAGCTCCTCGCGGTAGAGAAATCGTCGTGACAGAACTGATGGAATCGACTCAGGCAAGCACACTCCTATGAAGGGTACACACGACGGGCCCCGAGCATCGCCGCTAGAGGCCTCTTCGTCCGTATCGGCGCCCGTGAGTCTCTCCTGTACTCATCTCACCGCCAGAGGGCTATGAATCGATGGTTAGAGCTCCACCCAGTTCAAGAATCACGTCCTCAGCCGAGGTGACGAGCGGAGCGCCGTCGCGGATCAGCTGGTGGCAGCCCTCGTGGGACGGCCCCTCGGCACACCCCGGAAACGCCATCACTTCGCGGCCTTGATCGAGTGCCCACCGAGCGGTGATGAGAGACCCGGAGCGTGCGGCAGCTTCGACGACGACGACCGCGAGCGAGAGTCCGCTGATCAGCCGGTTTCTTTGAGGAAAGTGGTGTCGGCGCGGAGGGGCATCGAGAGGAAACTCACTCAAGACGGCACCCTGGGTAGAGATTCGTTTTGCCAGGGCGGCGTTCTCGGCGGGGTACACGCGAGGCAGTCCGTTGCCGAGCACCGCGCAAGGGCTCCCCCCAGCAGCAAGAGCCCCTTCCAGCGCCGCCGCGTCAATTCCCTTGGCCAGGCCGCTGACGACATCCATTCCGAGTTGGGCGAGCTCACGACCGAGTCGGTATGCGATACGGCGCCCGGCGGCCGACGCCCGCCGACTGCCAACCACCGCGACGCGCGGCGTCTTCGGGTTCGGCGGAGTTCCCGCAACGGTCAGGATCAGTGGCGCCGGCTCAATCTCGATCGCCAGGCGCAGGGAACTCCCCCACCAATGAATCAGTCCGTGGTCGGTCGCTCGCGCGTACTCGGACGCTGCTTGTCGCTCCCCCCCTCGGACCCTTGCAAGTTGTTCTATCGTTTCGAGTTCGTGACCCAAAGTTGGCTCCAATCACACCGGGCTCATTTCGACAACCGAGACCCGTCTCACGCGATATGCCAAAAACGCCAATGCGATGCATGAGTATGCGGTGCGCATTCGAGCGCGTTCTTAGTCGGATTGGTGTTGTTTTGACGCGATAGCGCCCTGCCTGGAGGTGGCGCCCACGGGGTCGGTCCGCAAGCGTTGCCCTGGACGACTTGCCGACAATTACGTAACCATAGCGTGGGGGGCCTATTGAGAGCTACGCCACCGGTTTATCCGAGCTTTATCCACTGGTTCTCCACGACAATTGTGGATAACTTGGTGATTGCGCGGAGGGTTTGTTTCTCGACGTGTCGTTGAGGGGCATGTGGGTTGGCCTGCGATAGGACGATCCGGGAGCTCTCTTTGCGGAACCGTTTTCCGGGAAGCAACTTGAGTCTTAGTTGCTCGCTTCGGCAGCCGAATTGCCTACGTGGCGGTGCTGAGAACGCAGAACCCGTCTCGTGAAAGAGGAGCACATGCACCCAGTCGTCAAGAAGCCGAGGATCTTCGAAGCGCAGAGCTTCGCGACGATGAAGGAGTGGGTGTACTTCTGCGTCGAATTCGACTTGCAGGTCTGCCCAGGTTGTCAGTGCAAGTCTCGCCGGCGGCCGAGTGCTGAAGACGAGTATGTGGCGACGTGGTACTGCCAGAATTGCAAACCGCCGATCCACCCGGATCTCGCCGATGTTCTCCAGCAGCAGAGCGATAAGAAGACGTGCTGCGACCTTTGCGGTCGGACCGTCCCAGTCAAAGACTGCTGGATCTCCGACGACTGCCAGAGGCTCTATTGCGCGAGCCACCTAGAGCCGGTCCGGGTCGAGGATCGTTACCGGATGGCGCGGCAGTATCTCCAGCGTTGGTTTAGCCCAAAGGACCGGACCCGGAAGGAAGGGGTTGGGCGTCTGACGTCCGTCACCCGTGCTGCGGCTCAACCGCCTGCGTCCGCCCCAGGGTTGAGGGTCGCGCAGAGTCGTCCCCAGGCTTGATCACGGCGTTGATGGGTCGCTTGGGCGTCTTCGGGCACGCCCCTCGCTGGTCGGTCGTTCAGCGATTCTCTCTCCGGCTCTCCTTCGACGGGAATCGATTCAGGAGTGCCTCCGGCTAGTCCGACATCATCATCAATGCGTTTTTCCCAGGAATCGTGCTGGCGATCCGATGTCGGTTCCGTAGCATGAATCCGTGCCGCCAAGGCTGAAGTTCGAACGGCCAACTCGTGGCCGAGCCTCGGCTCGGTCGCAATGGACCGCGCAGGACCCCGCGGCGATCGTCCTTCGGCCAGAAACCTTCCGTCCGCGGAAGCTCGGAACCGAACTAGAGGTCTCGCTCTCTCGACCACGCCTTCGTGGCTCGCCGGGCGACCCGAGTCCTCCCGAAAGGAGTGTTACTCATGCGGAACCCTAGCCGTCTACTCGCGCTCGGCGTGATCTTCTCTATTGGCTTCTCGTCGATCTCGATGGCGTGTCACTCGGACTACTTCATCGAAGTCTTCACGAAGATCAAGAATGAGAAGCTGACCAAAGACCAGCTCACGTCAGTGTTCAAGCTGCGGAGTGAGTTCCAGAAGTCGAAGTCCCGTGATCATCAGCGTGGTTTGAGCTGTTCGTCGCACGACAAGCACGTTCCGACGTTCGTTGCTGCATGCGCTGGAATCTTGACTGACAGCCAGTACAAGTCGGCCGTTGGCAAAGACAAGACTGAAGTTCAGAAGCTGCGCTTCGAAGTGAACCAGCTCAAGAAGGAACTCGCCGAAATCAAATCGATTCTCCGCGACATCAAGAAGTAGTTCTCCGTCGGTCGACCACTCTGGGTCACCCTCGAAGAGTTTTAGCGGCAGCTCCCGTTAGCCGAGTTTGGCTTTGACGGAAGCTGCCGTTTCTCATGGAGCATTCGTCCCGCGCAGCCAAGAACTCGGAGCTTCCTCGATGTCCCGAATTCTCCTGTTAATCCCCGCGCTCGTTTTGATGGGGTCTCTCGACGCAAAAGCACAGTCACCGCTTGATCCTGCATTCGCTGAACAGGCGGCGTCTAAGAAGTCGTACGAGAGTGTTGTCGTTTCGTTTCTTCGGGCGGCACAGCAACCTGTGGAGCCGTATCTCGCCACCGTCGACGCTCTCACCAAGGAGATCCGTAGCGCGGCTGGGGAGTCGGCGAGCCCTCGGGCGAGGCTGGCGAGTCTGCGGGAGGTCTTGTTCACCCGGTGGAGCTTGAAGTCTGACGCCAATCTCACGGAACTCGATAACCTATTGCCCAATCGCGTTCTTCTCGGGAAGCGTGGGTATTGCTTGGGGCTGTCGCTCTTGATTCTCCATATAGGTGAGAAGTTGGAGTGGCCGCTCGTGTCGGTCTGGGCTCCACGTCACACTTTTGTGAGATATCGTGGCGCGGAGTCTCACTTCAATTTCGAAACGACTCTGGTTGGCTCCATTCACAATGATGAGTGGTATCGACGCCGATTCGGGATGTCGAAGCAGGCGAGACTCATAGAGCTCGATCTTCGTCAGCTATCGGCCCACATTCTGAACAATCACGGCTATGTACTGCTCGAGCACGGCCAGGGCGAGTTAGCCCGTACGCAGTTCAACGATGCACTGCGCCTCTTCCCGGGGCTGGTTGAGGCCCGGATCAATCTCGGTGTCGCTGCAGCGCGGTCCGGCCAGCTCGCGAAAGCGTTGTCGCACTTCGATGCCGCTGCCAAGGTTTGGCCCGGGGATCCGTCGATCGCCTTGAATCGAATCATCGCCTTGATCCCCCTCGGTCGCGCGGTCGAAGCGGCGAAGCTAGGCGAGTCGTTGCTCCGGGAGCATCCGGGGTTCAAGCCAGCGTTTGATCGGCTGAGTCATGCAAGGAGGCAAATGGATCGCACCAAGCATTGGGCTGCGATCCAGTCGCTCTCCAACGTCCTGAACCGGGCGCGGGTTGGCGAGTCCCGGCGGCTGCCTGGTTTGCGCGGGCAGTACTACGGTGGGCGAAACTTCGAGAAGAAAATCTTGGAGCGAGTCGACCGTGACTTGGCTTTTTCTTGGCGCTGGAACTCACCTGCGACCGGGGTACCCCGCGACAACTTTTCGATTCGGTGGAACGGCTATTTCGAAGTTTCCGCTGCCGATAGCTACACCTTTCGCGCCGTGTGTAGTGACGGCGTTCGCGTTCGTGTCGACGGAGCCCTTGTCATTGATGAGTGGAGGATTGCGAATGACAACTTCGCCGAGGCAGTCGTCGATCTGAGCCCGGGCATGCACGACATCGAAATCGAGTACTTCGAGAGCCGCGGCGACGCTGGTGTGATGTTGTTGCTGACCGCCGAGCGGCAGGAGCTCGTCCTCGAACTCGACAAGGTCTTCTTTCACCCCGCCGGCTAAGCGCTGCTCTCTTCGACGCGGGGTTTCCCTCTCGTTGAGCGGAAGACGTATTCGTTTCGGCGGCCAACCGGGCTAGACTCCATGATCGATGTCGCAGCAAGCGGACAAGACGGTCGCGTCGATGGCTTGCCATCGCCGAGGAAAGTCCGAGCTCCATAGGGCAGGGTGGTGGGTAACGCCCACCGGGAGTGATCCCAGGGAAAGTGCCACAGAAAATATACCGCCGAAGGGTTTGTCGGTTCGCCGGCGAGCGCTGGTAAGGGTGAAAAGGTGAGGTAAGAGCTCACCGCGGAGGTGGTGACATCTCTGGCAAGGTAAACCCCACCCGGAGGAAGATCGAATAAGGGCCGAGGAGCTGCTCGCTCCGCCCCCGGAAACCCTTGGGTGACCGTGGATAGGGTCCGGGTAGATCGTTAGAGGTCGTCGGTAACGGCGTCCCTAGAGGAATGACCGTCCCGCTCAAGGTCTCTCAGTCTGACTGGGGGTCCCGAGCGGACAGAACTCGGCTTACTCGTCCGCTTGTTACGACGTCGACTCTTCTCGCCGCTTGAGGCCCCTACCTGCTACGCGCACCCTGCTTGGGCCCGGTCTGGGCCGCCGGCGGTTTCGCGCCCCGAAATGTTCATCTCGACTCGATGCTCACGAGGCGTGATCGCTCGGACATTCGGATTACAGGTAGAGGATTCGCGAGCACTGGTTGCAGATCATGAGTTCACGCGCCGATTTTAGCTGGTTCAGCAGCTGCGGCATGAGAGCCATGTGGCAGCCCGCACACACGCCGCCTTCCGCAGTCACCACGCTGGTGACCCTGTAGCGTGAGAACAGCAAGTCGTATTTGTCGAGGAACTCGGCGTCTATCGATTCTCGGGCCGTCTCCCGTTCTTGGACGAGTTTGCCAGCTTCTGCGCGGATCTCCTCGAGTTCGGCGGTGAATTCGTCTTCGTCTTCGGAGAGGTCGTCTTCCGCTTGTCCGAGCGTCGACAGGATTTCCCGCTCGGCGCGGCGGATGAGATCCATTTCATCGAGGAGCGCCAGGAGCTTCTCCTCGACTTCGCTCTTCTCTTTCTCGAACCGCTCGATCTGCTGTTGGAGACCCTTGAACTCGGTATCGCTCGAGGACTGCCCTTTCCGGCGTTCGCTCTCCACGATCTTTTCATCGAAGGACTTCACGTCGAGTTCGACGCGATCGATCTCGACCTTCTTCGCCTTCTTCATTGCGGAGATCTCGGCGCGGCGTTCCTGCATTTCGCCGACTTCGCCACCCTGGACTTGGAGCGCCTGAGGGCGCCGCTCGAACTCTTTGAGAAGAATCTCAAGTCGAGCATCAATTTTCTGAAGCGCCTTCAGTTTTGCGACTTCGGGATGCAACCTTGCCCTCCTTTGTGGACTGCGGCCGAGCGTTGCAAGCGAGGGTACGGGATTCGGTGTTCCACTTTCAACCGCGAAGGTGGGTTGCAAAAGATGTGAGGGTCGGTCAAGGCCCCCGTCTTGGAATGAAAAAAGGCTCGAACCCCTGTTTGGGGTCCGAGCCTCGCCAATTCCTTGTTGAACGCGAGTGCGCTCCCTAGCTGATCCCCTCGAGGAAGCCCTCGAGGTGACGTGCTCGAATCGGATGCTGCAGCTTCTTGACCGCTTTCGCTTCGATTTGGCGAACGCGCTCACGAGTGACCTTGAAGATCTTGCCTACTTCTTCGAGCGTGTAGGTGTAGCCGTCTTCGAGGCCGTACCGCAATTTGATGATCTCGCGCTCACGGTACGTGAGCGTCTTGAGAACATCGCGCATCTTTTCCTTCAGCATCTCCTGAGTCGCGGCGTTGATCGGAGACTCTACGGAGCTGTCCTCGATGAAGTCTCCGAAGAAGCCATCGTCCGAATCGCCGATCGGTCGATCGAGGGAGATCGGATGCTTCGAGATCTTGATCACCTTCCGAGTCTCCTCTTCGGGGATCTCGAGCTCTTGTGAGATCTCTTTGATGCTGGGCTCGTACCCGAGCTTTTGCATCAACTTCTTCGTCGCGTTGCGGACCTTGCTCATCGTTTCGATCATATGCACCGGGATCCGGATGGTCCGGGCCTGATCGGCGATCGATCGCGTGATGGCTTGGCGAATCCACCAAGTGGCGTACGTCGAGAACTTGTATCCCCGTCGATACTCGTACTTCTCGACTGCTTTCATGAGTCCGGTGTTGCCCTCTTGAATCAAGTCGAGGAACGACAACCCACGATTGCGGTAGCGCTTCGCGATAGAGACGACCAGTCGCAGGTTACCCGCTGACAACTTGCGTTTCGCGCGCTCGTAGTCGGCGAAGTACTTGTTCATGTTCCGCACTCGATCAAACAGAACGTCACGACTTTCCATCGCGACCTTCTCGAGTAGGAGCAGCTTCCCCTCCTCCTGCTCGGCGGCTTCCTTCTCGGACTTCTTGCGGCCCTTCTGGGCCCGTGCAAGCCGTCGCTCGGCCATGCGGAATCGGTGGCAATGGTTGCGCAGCCCATCTCGCAAGTTGTCGAGAATCTCGCGGCGGTAGGTGAGCTCGGCCAGGAGGAAGCCGATCTTGTTGGCGCGCGCTTCAATCTTCTCCGCGAGGCGTTCCTTGTAGCGTGCCGATAGTTTCGACGAGTACAGCTTCTCGAACTCGCTGCGGTTTTCCTGAAACAGCCGCTCGACCGTCGCCAAGTTTTGGCTGAGGCGCTGCATCATGTCTTCTCGAGTCGGCTCTCCCGACGACGGAGTCAACTTGATGACTTTATCGATCGACTGATCACCACACATCACCTCCTGGGAGAGGCGTATCAGTGCATCCTGGCAGAACCCGGAAGTGTAGATGGACGTTCGGTACTGGTCGCGCGAGTTCTCGATCGTCTTTGCAAGGAGGAGTTCCTCGGCTCGTGTGAGGAGCGGAATCTCCCCCATTTGCGTGAGATACATCCGAACCGGATCGTCGATTTTCTCCGGCAACATATCCATCTTGTCGTTGCCGAGATCGTCGAGTTGAACCGGATCATCCTTGATCCGAATGTTGTATTTCTCGAGCACGTCATAGACGCGATCGATGCGCTCCGGAGAGTTGCACTCTTCCGGGAAGTACGCGTTGAACTCCTCGAAGGTGACTGCGCCGTGTTTTTTGCCGGTATGAATCAGGAGCTGGACGCCTTGGTCCATGGTGACCTTTCGGCCTCCACGACGACGTCCGGATCCAATATCCTCACCGATCAATTCCCGGAATTTGGCGGCCTCCGCTTCTGGATCGAAGGCACTGTCGTCTTCGTCAGCAGCGGCGGTAGCGGTGGTGGTGGTGGCGGTGGTCGCCGCCCCCTTGCCGTTCGCCGGTTCGGCGACGGCAACATCGTCTGCCTTGGCTGTAGCCAATTCTTCCAAGCTCATTCACAAACTCCGTATTTCCGACTGCATCGTGCAGTCTCCGACGCGCGCAGCGCACGACGTCGCGGCAACCTCGCTCCGGGCTGCCCAGCCCAGCGCGAGACTCGGAAGTTGCTTCCCTTCGGGCACCTAAGTTGGCTCATCACGAATGCCTTTCCCCCGCTGGGGTGACGACCTCCGCCGAAGCGGATTGGTCGTACGACTCGGTATTCGAAAGCCAACGTTCGGCTGTTTCGGAAAGCGTCCTCCAGTCACCCTTCTGTGTTCCTTTGAGGCGCGCGATTTCGGTTCGAATCTCCAGCTGTCGCCGGGTCAACGCTTCGACCGCGTCCGCCGTCGAACGAGCTGCGACACGCGGCTCGTTCGATGTTCGTTCTGTCGTACTCGTAACGCCCCCACTCGAAATCGAGGGTGCGTCGGCGACCGTCGGCGACCCTGTGTTCGGGCCTCCCCACGCTGTCGCGCCGCGCCGGGCTGTCACTCGCTCGTAGCAGCTTTCCAGCCACCGGACGAGCAGGTCCCGGAGAAGATGCGTCGCGCGCTCTTCGTCGAAACCGTTGTCTTCTAAACGTTCGGTAAGACCGAGGAGTTTGGATTTCTCTCCCGGGTCTTCGACGTCGAGAGGCGTCAGCACGCCATCTTGCTTCACCAGTTGGTTTGCGAGGCGGTTCAGCACCGGCTCGGCAAACGACGCCGGCGGATGAAGTTGCAGTAAGAGTTGCGCCCATTCGGCGCTCGCGAGGGCTCCGAGCAGGATCCACTCCTCATCACCCGCGATGCGTCGGGACGGAGCGCGTGGCGGCGGTTCATGAGAGTGTACTTGTCGTGCCGGAGCGGGGGGGCGTGCTCGGCCAAATTCACGGTTCAGGATCGAGTCGCCGACTCCGATGCGACGGGCGATGACCCTAAGCCCTTCCTGCACGCGAATGGCAGAGTCCATCAAGTGCAGGTATTCGAAGCAGTGCCGAGCGACTTGCTCTTTTGCAGGGCCCGGAGACTCTGAGCTGAGGCCGTGCGTGCGAATCGCTTCATCCACCACGAATGCGAGCGCCTCTTTGGCTTGCTCGATCGCGGTTGAGAATTCGTCGGGTGAGCGACGAATCAAATCGCACGGATCGACCCCGGCCGGTAAGACGGCGACCGAGACGTCCAGTGATTGCGGCAGCAGCAAGCGAACAGCCTTCACTGCCGCCCGGCGTCCCGCCTCGTCACCGTCGAACACCAAGACGAGTCGTTCACAGTGGCGCGACACGGTATCGACGTTCGGTTCGGCCAGCGCCGTCCCAAGGGTCGCGACGGCGCCCTCGAACCCGGCTTGGTGGGCCATCATCACGTCTGTATACCCCTCCATGAGGAGCATTGTCCGCGTGCGACGGAGTGTCTCCCGTCCTTCGAAGTGTCCGTAGAGGAGTTCGCCCTTCCGGAACAGCGGAGACTCTGGAGAGTTGATGTACTTCGGTTCCTTGCGTTCGGAGGACGCTGCGCCGTCGGACGTCGTCTCGTCGGAGGATTCCGCACCCTCGAGAATCCGTCCACCGAACCCGACCACGTAACCCTGAGCGGTTCTAATCGGGAAAATGACTCGATTGCGATACCCATCGTAGGTGCGACCCGATTTTGCTTCGCGCAGTAAGCCCATGGTCTTTGCACGCGCGACTGATTCGAGTCCGAGTGGGTTCAGGACTTCGGCCAAGGTTTGCCAACTCGGCGGTGAGTAGCCGATGCGAAACCGAGCGATGGCGTCGGTGGTGAAGCCTCGTTCCTCGAGGTACTCGCGGGCCCCCGCTCCCTGAGGAGCAGCGAGCTGGTTTTGAAACCAGGTGGCTGCTCGATCCAGGAGGCTCAGGTCTCGTTTTCGGAGGTCGTACTCTTCGCTGGTTGGGCCGCCGCGACGCTCCAGTCGGATACCGGCTCGATTTGCCAACTGTTGAAGCGCGTCGCGGAACTCAAGGTTGTCCAGTCGCATCACGAACGTGAAGATGTCACCGCGTTCGTCACAACCGAAACAGTGATAGCTCCCGCGTTCCGGGTCGACTTTGAACGACGGCGTCTTCTCGCGGTGAAAGGGGCACAGGGCCTTGAACTTGTGGCCATCCGGAAGCAGCGGGAAGTACTCCTGGATGACATCGGCGATCGGATTGGCGTCGCGCACGCGCTCTCGATCATCGTTCATCGGCTGCACCGCTTCGAGTTGGGACTACGTGCGCGAAGGCACGAACAAAACATCATGAACAAGCAGACACAAGCAGGCTTTGACGGTAGTCAAGCCGCGGGTCATGCACAGGTTTCGGGTGACACGTCGTAAGCAGCAACGAGTGGCGACAACTACCCAACTCGATTGCCAAAAGGCAGGTAGGACTCAACGGACAAAATCGCTCGACCCCAGCCACTGAGGGCGCACGACTGGACTGCCTCGACGTAGAAGACTTCGACGAGAAACGGTGCGTGTACGTGGACCGAGATCACACGCGACAATCGCCCCAGCTTCCTACCGCACGCGAGGCGTGGTCGATAGCCGCTGAGTGCACTGTCAAAACCGAATCTTCGTTTGTTGCGACGTCAAAGCACGGGCAGTCTTTGAACCGTAGAACCGACCTTGAGGAAGAGCGGACTCCACCCCTCGAGACTGCCCAGACCCCTCCGCCGGGCTATCTCGCTCCGCATCGCTTTTCTGCCATACTTGGCATTGCCATTTCCGGCACCTCCGAGAGGGGGACTCTCAGAATCGACGGAATGATAGCGATCGAGCCCGAGCGCGGCCACGAGATTCATGAGAACTTGTCCGAATTTCTTTGGACTCGCGCCCCGCTTGAAGACAAACTGCCGGGCTCGCCGTCGTCCGGGGGTGGGGTCGACCTACCTTCTGAAAGCAGGCTAGCCCCGTGTCTGGGGCGTCGCAAAGTCGTGCAGGGCCGGCTCGGCATCCAAGTATCGAAACTCCTGCAGCATCGACGCCCGGAAGCGGCGCTTCAATCGAGGCCGAGTCTCGTCCAATCCTCTTGTGTCAGGATCTCCGCAAGGCGGACGAATTGCGGCGGGGCCAGTTGCTCCGGGCGCAACGTCGGATCGATTCCGGCGGACGCCCAATCGGGCGGGCCCTGGCTACCCTTCCCTATGATCGCCCGTAGCATTTTCCGGCGTTGCCGAAACAGTCTGCGTCCCAATCGGTGGGCGCGCCCGATGCCATCGGCGTATTCCGCATTCGCGAACCGACGCCAGACGTAAAATGCGGACTCCACCTTCGGTGGCGGAGAAAAGAGCTGGCGCCCGACTCGCCGAGCGATCACTCCTCGTCCGAGCAGGCTCAAGGTGACGCTGATAGCGCCGTAATCCTTACCACCAGGAGAGGCGCACCAGCGTTCGGCTGCTTCCGACTGCACGAGAACTCCGACGATCTCTAGCTGCGGATTCCGGAGTTCGAGCAGCAGTTGCACGACTGGGCTCGCGATGGCATACGGGAGGTTGGCGATGAGATGGATTGCAGCGCTGTCTTGCTGAAGCTCTTGGGTCAGGGACGAACTCAGCTGGTTCTTGTTGGCGAGTGCGTCTCCGACGACGAGGGAGAAGTCGGCGTTCCCTTCCGGTTCTTCGATGACGCTGTCCCGGCCGACGATTCGCGCCGGTCGTAGCGACTCTCGAAGGTAGTCGACCAGCACCGACTCGATCTCGACAGAAACGACCCGATGGCCCCGTTCCAGGAGCCGTCGGGTCAGAGTTCCTGCCCCGGCGCCGATTTCGACAATACGAGATCGGGCCGGCAGTTGCGCATCGTCAATGAACGCGTCGAGAAGCTGTCGATCGAAGAGGAAGTTTTGTCCCCGCCGACGGTCCGGCCGAAATCCGCGCTGCCGCAAGTCGGCAAGGATTTCTCGCCGTTCAGACTCGGTCAAACCACGGACCCGATCACCTGCCGAGTCGTACCTCGACTCGTCGACATTGCTTCTTGCCCTCTTCACTGGTCTCGTCAACGACGCCCTCTGCGGGGACCGAGTACCCGTATCCGTGCAGGCGGCAGAACTCTTCCTTGACGCCCTCCTTGGTCAGGTAGTCGAACACGGCGTGGGCGCGCTTGACCGAGAGGAACCAGTTGTCCTTGTTGACCGATGCCGTCTTCTTCACCGGCACCACGTCCGTGTGCCCTTCGATGTAGACCGCTCGGCCGGCGTACTTCGTCTTCAACAAGCGTGCGAGTTCATCGAGTGCTTTCCGCTGACTCGGCTTGAGTCCAGACTTTCCGGAATCGAAGTTGAGTTCTCGGAGGATGAGAGCCCCGGATGACGACATTTCCAGCCCCGTCGCGCTCGCGTCGGACTGGGAAAAGGAGCCAGGCATCGGAAGCGTTGGCATGCCGGCGATCTGCTCTTCAAGTCGAGAGTTCGCCTCTCGACAGTCGTCGAGCGCCATCTGCAGGCCCTCGATCTGTTGGTTCTTGGCGTTGATCGTGACGTTCATGAGCTCGCTACCACTGCGGTTGGCAGAGAAGTCGCGGCGCGCATTTCCCAGGGCTCGTTCGAGGTCCCGATTAAGCGAGTTGGCCAGGTCGAGGGCCTTGGTGACCTTCTGGTGTTGGACGTATGGAACACAGCCAGTGGCAACGAGGGCGACCAGTGTGACAGCTGTCAGGGGCAGACAACGACGGAGGAACATATGCATGACCTTCCCGGCCGAGCGATTCGAGTGGTGCGGCGGTTGGCACAGGGGCCGGCCGGCGTGAACCACACAGAATGCGGCTTCAATTTCAGCCCGAGACGCGGCCCGGATGCTGAGGTAGCGAGGTGCCGACGAGCGGCGAATTGATGACAATGAAGCCCGCGTGCGGACACACTATCGATACCGAGCAGCCCTGTGAGCGTGCTCATCAAAGCGGCGTACCGAAAGGTTACCGAACGGAAGAGTCGGGAGGCGGGAACCCAAACCCAGAGGGCTGGCGGAGTGTGCCACAAAACGAAGCTCGGGGAAAGGAGAAGGCGGGAAACTCGGGACGCACGCTGGGTCGAGAGCGTCGTCACTCAGAAGATGAAAGAACGGGCGAAGCACGTCGTGCTTACGCCCGTCCTTTGTCAAAGAGGAATGACTCGAGATCAGAAGAGACCGATCACAGTCTCTACCAGCGAGTTCCCCATGAGCAGCATGCTGTCGTCACCGAACGGGTAGACGCCACCTTCGGCTGCGATCATGTTCAGGACGATCGCCGCCGGAACCAGCGCGATAACCAGGCACGCGGCAAGCGTGATGGTGAACGCGGCATGCGACTGCTTCTTGACCATTTGCACGCTGC
>JAJFFE010000278.1 GCA_021776775.1 Planctomycetota bacterium
TACTTCGTCAGCTACTACGACTACTATCAGCCCGAGGCGTACCTCCCGCAGAGAGATATCTACAACGAGAAGGACGCCTCGATCAACCAGGAGATCGATCGGCTCAGGCTCGCCGCGAGTGCCAGCCTGCTGGCGCGCGAAGACGTCGTGATCGTCGCGTCTGTTTCCTGCATCTACGGCCTTGGGTCACCGGAAGAGTACCGAAAGAAGACCGTCAACCTGAAGGTCGGTCAGCAGCTCGATCGCGACGAGTTGTTGCGGAATCTGGTCTCGGTCCAATACGAGCGCAACGACATGGATCCGGCACGCGGGTCGTTCCGGGCGCGCGGCGACGTCGTGGAGGTATATCCAGCGTACGAGGAGGTCGGTTATCGGATCGAGTTCTTCGGAGACGAGATCGATCGTCTCGAAGAGTTTCATCGAGTCACCGGCGAACAGCTCAACGAGCACCAATTCCTCACGGTGTATCCGGCCAAACATTTCGTGCTCGGGGACGACGTCGTCGATCGGGCCACGGCGTCGATGCAGGAGGAGCTTCGCGGAAGACTCGCGGAGCTGGAGGCCAACGAAAAGATGCTCGAGGCGCACCGTTTGGGAACGCGCACGCGATACGACCTCGAACTGCTTCGGGAAGTCGGTTACTGCTCCGGGATCGAGAACTACTCGCGGCACTTCACCGGGCTGAAACCGGGAGAGCGTCCATTCAACTTGATCGACTACTTCCCTGATGACTTCCTCACGATCGTCGATGAATCTCACGTGACGATTCCTCAGATCGGCGGAATGTACGAAGGGGACCGATCTCGGAAGCAAACTCTGGTCGATCACGGTTTCCGCTTGCCGTCGGCACTGGACAATCGACCGGCCAAGTTCCACGAGTGGGAAGAGATGATCCAATCCATCGTGTACGTCAGCGCGACTCCCGCGAAATTCGAGCTGGAGAAAAGCGGCGAACACGTTGTCGAGGCGATCAACCGTCCGACCGGGTTGCTCGATCCCGCAGTCGAAGTGCGGCCGGCCACGGGACAGGTTCAAGACTTGATCGAGGAGATACGAGTGACCGTTGCCAAGAAGTTGCGCGTCCTCGTCACCACCCTCACCAAGAGAATGGCTGAAGACCTGAGTGAGTACCTGATGGACGCGGAGATTCCGGCTCGGTACCTGCACTCGGACATCAAGACATTGGAGCGGGTCGAGATTCTGCAGGAACTGCGCCGTGGCACCTACGACGTTCTGGTCGGCGTGAACCTACTCCGCGAAGGACTCGACCTTCCTGAGGTTGCTCTAGTTGCGATCATGGACGCCGACAAGGAGGGGTTTCTGCGCTCTGAGACCTCACTGATCCAGACGATCGGGCGGGCCGCGCGAAACGAAGAGGCGCGGGTCATCTTGTACGCAGACCGGATGACGCGTTCGATGGAAGCCGCCATCGGCGAGACCGACCGTCGACGCGCCATTCAAGCGGCGTTCAATCAAGAGCACGGAATCACACCGACGACGATCGTCAAACCGATTCACGCCACGGTCGAGGAGGAGGTTCGTGCACGCGAGATCGCGCGCACCGCAGTCCGTGAAGATATGGACACGTTCGAGCGCGAAGAGTTGATCAAGAAGTTGACCGAAGAGATGCTCGCGGCTGCCAAAGCACTCGACTTCGAGCTCGCGGCAGATCTTCGCGATAGAATCGGGCGACTGGAGGAGTCCGGTGGGTAAACGGTGGGGCCGCCCCGAGTTCTCCCCGCCGTCTACTTCTCCCAGTAATCCAGATCTGCCTTCCAGCCCCTCGACAGGCTGTCCCAAAACCCCCAAGGTGCGATGTCTTCCTGGAAAGACCGTTTCATGAGGGCGCCAGCCTCGGTCTCGTTGGCCGTGGACCGCTTGAGAGACTCTCCACTGTAACGGAGCGTCTCCTTCTCTTGCCGGTATCCTCGACCGAATTGGGTGCAACCGGTCAGCGAGACGACAGCGACAACAGCGCAAATAGGGACCAGTCGCAAACGGGGACTCAACTTCATGGGGCTCCTACCTTTGCGGCGCGAACCAGGACTCGTAGAATCAGCGAGCCGATTCGAGCAACTCGGCCAATACACACGTTGCTCAGCAACACGACGCCGACTTCTCCCTCTAGTATCGGCGAACAGGCAGAGTGACCGTAGTCTCCCGCGGCATAGTCTCCCGCGCGACCTCGTCGCGCGGCCGGAGCGTACTCGCGCTCCCGTAGGACTAACTCGGGGCTGGGAACGAGAGACGCACGTGGGATTGCCAAGACGGAGCCAGCGGACGCGATGAACGAAAACGCCAAGCCTGGGGTGAGCATCCCGGGGTACCAGCCGGTCGAGAAGGTTGGAAACACCCCGTCCTACGGGGTTTGGATTCGTGCGCTACAGACGCGCATGAACCGCCGGGTCTTGCTCAAAGTTCTTCCGCCCGGAGCGGGAAAACTCACCGAGTTCTTCGCCCGCGAAATTGCCGCCGCGGTCCGGATCGAGGGACGCGGCATGCTTGCGGTCATCGACGAGGGCAGCGCTGGAGAAGTGCGATACCTCGTCCTCGACGAAGCCGGAGCGACTCCCCTCGGTCCAAGCACGCCGCGGGTCAGCCCGCAACGGTGGTTCGAGTTCGCACAAAAACTCGAGGATCTCTACCGGCTCGCGGAGTCCAACGACACCGTGCTCGCACCGATCGCGCCGACTGCATTCCGTTCGCTTCCCAACGGGGAACTGGTCCTCGGCGATCTCGGTTGGCTGGTCCCGTTCGGTGACCGTCTTCCGAATCTGGACACCATCCCGGAGGACCTCCGGGGCGCCGCCGTGTCCGCTCACAACCGACACTTCCTCGCGGCAAGTTTGACGAGCCTAGCCAAGGCACTCGGCACGTCAGTGCCGAAGCCACTGCGGCTCGCGGCCACCGCCCTCGGCGAATCGGAGTCGGCCGAACAGTGCCTACCGACTGAGCGAGTGTTCTCCGGGCAAGTCGCACGCGGCGGAGGCGTCCCGCTCATCGTTCAGATCATCTTCGGCGCGTGCATCGTGGCCGGCGGTGCTTGGATTGCCCAGAAACTCATCGATCCCGCTCCCTCGACCGTGGTGGAGAGCGGCGACGACGAGCCCGTCGACGGCGAACCCGAGAAGACGGATCCCGATCCAAGCGACGATAACCCGGAGGAAGATGCGCGGCTCGCTTGGCGCGCGGCCGAACAAGAAGCTGAGAATCAATTCCTCGGTGCGTTCGACAAGATCAGTCTGGACCAAGTCCAAGACTTACTCGCTCGAGAAGTCCCGATCGCGAGAGGCATTCGGCTCAGCCTCTCGGAGTTGGTGGACAACCATGGCAATACACAGAGCGCTGCCCTCGCCTCTCTAATTCTGCGACACAGTTGGGTCTCGGACCGGCTCAGACTCGCACTCGCCTGGGAGCCGCACCGCAACGAGATGACGGCGCACATGGCGGCAGGGCACGTGACCGACGCCGATCGCTCGGCGACGGCTGCCGCCCGCGCCCTCGGTCGTCGACCCCAAGCGGACCAGGAAATGTTCCGGGGAGACGACTGGTTGGGCTGGGGACCGCTGAGCACCGAATCCGTGGAACGCGGCGATCAGTCCGACGCTCGCGCGCGACTACTCGCCTTGATTCAGGGGCAGCTGTCAGCGGCGGAGTCACGGCTCGCCCGGGTCGATCGCGGCGAAGAGCCACACGCGGCGCTCGAAGAGTGGCAGGCCCGCATCGAGCAAGAGGGACGAAAGAACCGACAGGAATTGACGAAAACGGTCGAGCGGCTTCGGGAAGAGCGCATCTTCCAGCGCATGCTCGATGCGATCACCGAAGGCAAGGACGGGTTGCTACTCTCGGATCGTTCTTGGGCGGATACCCTCGCCACGGAAATCGAGGCTCAAGGACGCCGACACAGCACCGCAAAGCAGGAGTTGTTTGACGCCTGCCGCGACGTGTTCGTGCTCTGCGGCGGCGCCCCAGGTGCCGACGATGCCGTGTCCGACTGGGACGCCGCGTTGGCCCGGTTGGCAAGCGCGAAACCCGCGGATGAGTTCCCGCGCTTGATCGCCGAATACGAACGTTGGTCTTCGCGCCTGGGACAAGCAAAGTCCGCCGTCGACCAACTGTCAGAAGCGCTAGAAGTGCGCCGGCGCTCTGGGAGCAAGGAAACGTACCGCACGTTGAGCGACGAGCCTCGTGGGAGCGTTCGTTCCGTCACGGCAGGAACGAGCTTCGTTCTAAAAGTCGACGGGCGACGCGAAGACCGAACGCTACCGTTTCGCGAGCTGACGATTGCGACCCTGCAATCCATCGAGCCCGGCCCCGACGTGGCGACGTGGCTGCTCGCGTTGTTTTTCATGGGTGATCTCGAACGCTCCGTTCGCGAAGCTTCGCAATTGAGTTCGTCACCAGAGTGGCTCGTCGACGCGAGAGCGTTGTCCGCCAAACGGTTCGAAAAACAATTCGAACAGCTGATCTCCCGCGGGGACGCCGCGTATGCCAGTGGACAATTCGAAGCGTCGGGACAGATCGCGCGAACCGTCATCGCCGACTACCCGGAATCGACCTGGACCGTCATTCGCTCGACTAAACTCGAACCGTGGATCGACGCACAGCTAACGCAGTCGGGACCGGCCAAGGCGTTTCACAATTACGAGTCTCTCGAATGGGACCCCGCGACACGCACGCTCACGGTGCAGTACGACTTCGGGGAACCCGGTGCGAAGGAAGACTGGACGCAAATCCGGCTCGAGCGCACCCATCTCGTCAAGGAAGACAAGGGCTCCGTCATCGTCCGAGGATCGGCCTTTCTTTCGCCCGACGGGTCGACCAACTTGTTCACCGAAACGCTCGAAGCCGAGATGCAGTGTGAGCCGCTCAACGCCGATGCGCCCAACCTGAATCTGGTGCTCTGGTCGGGGCGACCCAAACGAAGAGTCGCACGCGGGCTGCTCGGAGGGCTAGGCACTTATCCGCTCGACATGGCACGGGCGGTGTTCGGTGACGGATCGCGGGGGAGTGTCATCTTGCCCGCCAATGTCCTCGGCCTGGTCGCCGACCTCGAAGACGGCGAACTCGCCGAGCGGCTCCTGGCCATCGAGGACGGTCCCAAGGTCCGCGCCAAGAGCAAGCTCACGGTATTCGTTTCGGATAACGGTAAAGAGGCGGTGCTCGCGAGGAAGAGCTCCAGCCAGTTCGGGAAGGACGTGAGCGGCTCCGATCGCTGGAGCGGCGAGTCGCCGGGCGCGAAGCCCGGCCGAGGCACCGTCGAGATTCGAACCTACGAATCGGCCGTCGAGGTTCGAAAAATTCGCGTCAAAGGGCGGCTGACACAGGCGTGGTGGGATCAATGGCGGCTCGCACGGGTCGCAGAGGCATTCCAGTAACGCAGCCTCCGTCAACGACTTGGCCCGCGGGGTCTCGCATAGGTCGTGGTTGCCCTGTGACCGACCGTCCCCTAAACTGGCGCGCCGATCGCCGACTAGGCGGCCGGACCCTCACCCGGCGCCCTGAACGCTCGAGTCGTTGCGACTCGCGATCGGCCGACGGTCGAGTTTTCCGTGATCCCTCCGAGCTGAGAGAGAGTTGCCGTGCACCGCATTTCCAAGTTGTTGCTGATCGCCACGCTGGCGCTGAGCGCGATCGCGGTTGGAGCCCCCCAAGACGGGGATGGTAAGCCAAAGAAATCGACCCCGCAGGAAGAGCTCGCGAGAGAGTACGCCGGCCGACCGTGGGCCGACAGTCCGAAGATCGTCACCGCGCACTACAACATTCACTGCAACTCGACGGCAGAGAATGCCAAGCGGTACGCTGATGTTATGGAAGCGCTTTACAAGGCGTACGACAAGGTTTTCCCGGAGACGTACTTCCCTCGTAATCGTCCCGAAGGCAAGGCTCGGAACGAAGTCTACATCCACGCCAACCATCAACAGTTCATGGACTGGACGGGATCACCGCCCGGAGTCGGAGGCTTCTTCTACCCGCACCCGAAACTGCGCACGGTGACCGCGTACCACGGATCCTTCGGAACTTCGGGCAGTACCGAAGAAGTTCTCGCGCACGAAGGAACTCACCAGTTCCAAGCGATGATATTTCCGAACATGATGGTCGTGCCCATCTGGGTGATCGAAGGCATGGCGTGCTACTTCGGCGACGGCAGCGAGATCGAGCGCAACAAAGTCGAGATCAACGTCATTCCGCGAGACCGACTGATCGGACTGCAAGCCGCCATCGAAGACGGCTCCTACTGCACGATCCCGCGACTCTTGCGTCTCCCCCAAGGAGCGTTCACCGGATTCCACTACGGACACGGTTGGGGCGTTTTCTACTGGTGCTTGTACGGCAACAAGGCGTCACCGAAGGCGTGGTCCGGAAACACGGGCCACGACATCATGAACGACTGGCTGCTCTACTGTCGGGACATCGAAGGTCAACGTCCGGACCCGGAGAAGCACGCGTCCTACTTCGAGAGCTTGATCACGGAACACACCGGTCAGACGGTCTCGGAGTGGGAGCAAGAGTACAAGGACTGGATCCTCAAACTGAAGACCGATCCGATCATCAAGAAGAAGGGGGCGGGCTGGACCTCCGAGAAGCTCGGCTTCGAGTGCGGAAAACCGAGCGGTTGGAAGAAGCTCAAGGATTCCAAGCTGTTTCGCAACGAAGCGATCGCCTTTAGCACGGGCAGCAAGAAGGACGGACGCCGAATCAGCACGCTTGCCATGAGCAACTGGCAGCACGGCGCGCTCTCCGAAGAGCTCGCGAACCGGATGATCCAACAGTACTTCGCCGCGGAGGAGTGGAAGTCCGAATTCACGAAGACCAACGTCGGCGGTTTCGACGCGATGGACGGAACCTTTGTGGGTACGCGGGTCAAGGCAGACGCGGGCGGCATTGGTGCCGACGACAAGGGCGACGGCGAGGCCACTAAGCTTACGGTGCGCGTGCTGCTCTACGCGACGTACGACAAGATTTACGCAAACGTCGTCGAGTCCAGCGCGAATCTCTTCGAGAAAGACAACGCGGCGTTCGACAAGTACGTCACCAAGTTCCAGATCATCTTTTAGTAGAGTCGACGCGCTGGTTCGTAAGAACAGCGTGTTGTCGACGATCGCGACTTGTCCGGCCGTTGCGCCTCACCTCATCGGGGGGGCGGAAGGGCCGGACTCATGCTGACCCGTCTTCGGACGGGACAATTCACACCTTGGGAGAGAGCCCGAATGTCTCGTCTTATGATCGGCGCCGTCGTATTGATCGCGTTGACGAGTGCTACTTTTGAACTCTTCTGTTCAGATCGGGCGGTCCGCGCTGCTGCGTCGGTGGACGCCAAGCAAGAACCAAACGCCGTCCAGGATGAAGACGCGGTTATCGTTCTGAAGGACGGCACCGAAGTTACGGGCAAGATAGCGAAAGAAGACGACGTCGCGGTCTACGTCCGTTCAGTCTTCGGAACGCAGAAAATCCTCCGCTCCAAAATCAAAGAGATCCGTCGGGGAAAGAGCCCGCTGCGCGACGAGTTCGAAACTCGCTTCACCGAGGGCGTCAAACGCAAGAGCGCGCGTTTGCTCAACGAGTTGGGGCAGTGGGCAGGCGAAAAGGGACTCGCCGTCGAGGCCATCCGGGCGTTCGAAAAGGTCATCGAACTCGACAGCGAAGACGCTACCGCCCGAGAAGCTCTCGGACACGCTCGGCTCGACGGCAAATGGATCGACGCCAAGCGCGTCCGGGAACTGTTGGGGCAGGGGTACGTCCGTGACGGGATGGACCTGAAGCCGGGAACCAAAACGGCGGACCCGGAACGCGGCCGCACCGGAGTCTCGAAGAAGGCCGCGAGAGCGCTCTCGATCCTCGGCGCCTTGGATCCAGCCGAGACCAAGAAACGCGACGCCGAGCGACGCTCACGCGCAACCTCGTTTCTCGCCAAGTTCGACAAGTACATGAAGCGTAAGCGGGCAGAGCACCAGGGTGTCAGCTGGTCATCGCGTCACAAGGTGTCCACGAGCCGATACAACATGAACTGCGACGTCGCTCCCGACAGCAAGGTGGCGCGCGTCTACGCTTGGGTCATGGACGACCTGTATCGCGCCCTCTCCCAGCGAATCAAGGGCAAGGATCAACACCGAGTCAAATCACCGGTGTTCATTTACAAGACGCACGAAGAGTTCATGGAAGAGACGGGCATGCCGGCGGGCGTGGGAGGCTTCTTCCGACGCGACACCGGAGAGATCCGCGCCTACCACGGAACGTTCGGCTCGACCGGAACCACGTTCGCAGTCTTGGCGCACGAGGGAACGCACCAATTCCAGAAGCTCAAGCTACCGCAGATGGGCAATATGCCGCAGTGGCTGACCGAGGGCATGGCCGTCTACTACGGCGATGGGTCCCGACTCGACCAGAGGCGGAAGAAGATTATCACCAGTCTCATACCAAGAGACCGGCTGCTCCATCTCCAAGACAAGATCGCCTCCGGCCGACAGACAGATTTGAAGACGTTGGTGAGAATCCCCGACGGCCGGCTGGACGGAAGCAACTACGCGGACGCGTGGTCCCTGTGCTACTTCCTCTTCGACGGTCCAAATCTAGACGACGGCCGAAAATTCATCGGGCGCTACTGGATGGCAGCGAAGGAGCGCAAGATCCTGTACTCGGACTTCACCGCCTTGGCCGATCGATACTTCGGCGGCATGAAGAAGATGGAAGCTGAGTGGACCGAGTACACCAAGGGTCTCATTCCAGAGCCAGTCGGTGCGATTCGGGGCGACCGCATTGAATCGTACGACTTCAAGTTCAACTGGAACCGGACCAACGAGGGTTGGCAGTGGAAGACGGGCAAACTAGACAACGACGCCTTGATCGCGCTGGAAATCCCCAAGACCGGTGTCGAGTGTCGACTCGCGATGCGAAGCAAGCCCTACCGTCAGTCGAACGAGGAGTTCGGAGACTCCCTGGTGCAAGGGCTGGAGCGATCCGGTGCTTACGGCGTTCCGAAGCTCGAACCCATCGACTTCTTCGGGATTCCCGTCTTGAAGTTCACGTTCTCGAAGCCGGTGCCGGAAGAGAACGACGACGAGAAGAAGAAGGAGCTGAGTCCGGCGGAGAAGAAGAAGGCGGCCGAGGAAGCGAAGAAGAAGGCCGAGGAACTCGCAAAGAAGGGCCCTCCGAAGAAGTACGGGTTGTACGTCTTCCCCGGCTTCAACCGAGCGTACTACCTCTGGTGCCAAGCTCCCGAAGATCAGTTCGACGAGCTCGAAGGCCACTTCGAGGAACTCGCCAAGGAGTTCGAAATGGTGCCGGAGAACCGCTGGTAGCGGGTGTCACCGATCGGTCATTGGGTTTCGTTTCAGTGTCCCGGCCGTAGGTTGTTTGATTTGGTCTTCCGGACCTGTTCAGCCACGCGATTCCCGTGTGATACGATGTCGGCATGACGCGCTTCAAGCTGGACGCTACTACTCTCCTAGCCGGCCTTCTCGCGGGAATTCTGCCCGCGTTCCTGCTGGTCGTGATCTCGTACTTGTACCTTACGGGCCTCACCCCGGAAGTCGTGTCGTCTCTGCAAGAGCCTCACCTCGAGCGCGTCAAAGAGCGGTGCGATCTGCTTCATGAGATTGTCGACCGACGCCGATTCCTGTTAGTCGCTGAACTCCAACGCGCACTGCTCGGCGATGCGGGAGCGGAACTCGATCAAGCGGCTCCGGCTTCGGCCGACCTCGCGAACATTACGAAAATACGCTGGTACCTTCACCACCTCGACGACGCGTCCTACGAACGCTTCGGACGGTCACCCCGGGGCGTCCCGGCGGGGAGCGACCGTGGTGAGTTTCTCTTGGGGCGCGCGGGGCAGGCCGATCGGGCCGGTATCGAACGTACCGCAGCGGAACTAGCGCAGGAACCGGCAGGGGCGCGAGACCCCGTCGGGATGAACTACCTGTACGCGGCCGGCCTCATGGACGCTTCACTCGCCGCGGGCTTTGCGCGCGAAGTCGTGCTCAGCCCCTCCGACTTTCCGCCGGAGATCCTTCGGGACTACCTGCAACAGCGCGACTACCAGATCACCTTGCCAGAGCTCCCGTGTCCCATCGAAGTTCGCAGCGAACCGTCCCCTCATGTACCGAGCACCATCGAGTTCGACACCCAGGACGACGATCACATTTGGCTGTCCTTCCGTAACGGCGTCGCCGGTGGGACGCTCGCGGTTCGCGTGGCGGCCGAGCCGTACCTCGATCGAGCGTTAGTAGTGTTGGAGGAGCGCTTCCCGACACCCGAAGGCGTGGTCTTTCAGGTCAATCGATCTGGGAGTTCCGGTGATCCCGATCGCCTCTGGGGACGGTGGCCACTGCACGCACCGTTCGGCGATCAGTACGAACTTTGGGCCGGGCTCTCCGAGGACAGCACACCGCTTCTCGTGACCGTGTTGCGGCGATTGGGGACGATTCACTACCTGTACGGGGGGCTCTCGCTGCTGGCGCTCATGACTATCGCCTCGTTCTTACTGACGGGCCTTCTCTCGCGGCGAGTTCGCGACTCGAGACAGAAGGATGACTTCCTCCGCTTAGTCTCGCACGAGTTGAGAACACCGATCGCGTCGATCCGCATGATCGCTGAGACATTGAAGCTGAACCGCATCCGCAACGACGACGAACGACAAGAGTTTCACGGTCAGCTTGAGAACGAGAGTCGACGACTCGGAGATCTCATCGAGCGCGTCTTGGAATACGGAAAGGGCGCGGGCGAGCGCGAGGTCGTGACCGACCCCGGCGAACTGGTCGCGGCCGCAGTGGCCCGGTTTCGGGAACGGGAGCGGACCGATCGCGAGGTGGACATCCGATCCGCGCAGGAGTTTCACCCGGTACTCCTCGATCGCGAGGCTGTCATCGGGGTCGTCTACAACCTGCTTTCGAACGCGTCGAAGTACTCCGCTGCCGACGCCCCCATTGAAGTCACGATCGGGGAGGAGAGTCGCCAACTCTTCATCGCGGTTCGCGACCACGGTCCTGGGATTCGCCCCCGTGATCTCCGCAAGGTCTTTCGCCCGTTCTACCGGGGAGAGAACTCGAGCCACGCACGCGGGTTCGGCCTCGGGCTGGCGTATTGTCGAGAGGTTGCCCGCCACCACGGTGGAAGGATTTCAGTGTCGTCGGAGCTTGGAGACGGCAGTCGCTTCACCCTGGAGATTCCGCTACTGCGCACCCTGAACTCGCGCGGCAATGAGAAATCGATTGAAGATGAGGAGCTCGACGATGGCGAAAATACTCGTCGTTGAAGACGACCCCGCCATTCTGATGGGATTGGTGCGCAACCTCGAATTCGAGGGGCACGTCGTGTCGTCGGCAGCGCGCGGAGAAGAGGGACTGCAACTCGCCCTCGATGAGCATCCGGAACTCATCATTCTCGACATCATGCTGCCCGACATCGATGGGCTCGAAATTTGTCGCACCGTGCGAAAGGAAGGCATCTCTTCTCCAATCATTTTTCTGAGTGCCCGGGTCGACGAGCGAGACAAGGTCGATGGGCTGCGCCTCGGAGCCGACGACTACATTACGAAACCTTTCGGTGTCCAAGAACTCATCGCCCGGGTCGACGCGGCGCTGCGTCGGAGTCGGATGCGCGACGGTACGGATCGCCCGTACCTGTTCGGAGACTTTTCACTCGACTTCAACCAGCGACGGCTCTTTCGAGATCAAAATGAGGTCGAGATCACCGATCGCGAGTTCACCCTGCTCTCGTACCTGATCCAGAATCGGGAACGCGCCTTGTCCCGAGAGCGAATCCTCCGCGACGTGTGGGGGTACGGATACGAAGGCACCGCTCGAACGATCGACAACTTCATCACCCGGTTGCGACGGAAGCTCGAACGAGATCCCCGGCGGCCAGAGCTCATCGTCACCGTTCGCGGGCACGGGTATCGATTCTGCGACGGCGCGAGCTGAGTGGACGCGATGAAGATCCTCATTGTCGTCACCGCCTGGCTGCTCGTTTACGTCACACCGTGCTCGGCGCAGGTTCCGGTGGGGGAGCGACTTCGTCTGGCGTGGGCCGCACACCGGATCGAAGGGGATCTGGACAAGGCCGATCGGGGTTACCGCGCCCTGGTCGAAGACGACTCGGTCTTCGCCGACGTCCGAGCACGCGCCGCGATCGGACTTGCCATGGTGGAAGAGAAGCGGGGTCGTCTCGCGGATGCTCGCGCCCTCTTGCAGTCGGTTCGTGCGATCCGTGGCGCGTCGCCGCGCTGGCAGATCGTGGCGAGCAGAGAATTCTTTCGCATCCCCGATCCGGCCGCCGAAAGAGACCCCATCGCGCAACTCGACCGACAGGTTCGGTCGCTCGAGGAAGAACAGGCTCGACTCGACGAACGCGCGGGAGTTGTCGACGAGGATCTGGAACGAAGACGTCGATTGTATTCCGGGCTGCGCGATCACGTCGTCGATGGCGGGAACGGCCAAGAGTCGAGCGGAAGTGCCGCTCTCGATCTTCTCGAGTCGCTAGCGTCCGAGTTGCGCGAAACGGAACGCCACCGGCGCACGGTGGTTGCCGCCCGGCTCGAACGAGCCCGCGAGCTTCACCAACAGGGGCAATTTTTCCGAGCGCTCAACGAAGCGAAGCGGGTCCTGAAAGTCGACCCTGCCAACAACGGGGCTGAAGAGCTCCGCCGCCGGTGCCAGGTAGCGCTATCGGATGTCGCAAAGTCACCCGAATCCGGATCGCGACCGTTCGAGCACGACCTGGTGCTGGACATGACTCGCCGCTACGAAGAGGCCCGTGCCCACTACCAAGCGGGGCAAGTGATGGCGGCGATCCGGGGCCTCGACGAGATTCTCAGTTGGTACGCGTTCAGCGCCGAGCCGATCTCCGACTCCGCGTTGACACAAATGGTGCGGCCCGCCGAACGGCTCATGCGCCAATGCTTCGAAGCGACGGATCGTCCGGAAGTCGCAGCGCGGTTGAGTGAGCGGACCCGGGAGCTTCGACGAGAGCTCGAACAGGCGAGCGAGCGTCTCGAGTCACGAACACGCGCGATCGACGAGACCGGAGAGGGGATCGCGGTGATTCGAGCCGTCGCCCCCAACGAAGCGGCGGAATTCGTGGCCGTCGAGATTGCACGACTTCGCGAATCGGCGGTAACCTACGACCGCAATGGAGACACGGCGGCGGCAATTTCGGCTTACGAAGACCTACTCGCCTGGTGGGCGTGGTTTCCTGAGCTGCGATCGGGCCAAGCGGGTAATCCGCTCGACGTCGGCGCGGTCGCCCATCGGATCGACGAGCTCCGCCGAGAGGGGCGCGCTACCAAACGTGAGAGCGAGCGACGGTGAGATCGAGCCCGGCGGGCGACGACGGAATCTCCAGGTCTGACGGAATTTCACTGGCGGCGTCGCCACCAAATCCGGCGAGCGACGCGAGGCACAGCCGTTTTCAGCCAGCCGGCGAAAGATGAACGGTGACCTGATCGTCGCGGTGGGTGAAATGTTTCAATCGCTCCCACACTTCCCACGCCGGCGCTGGGATCCGTCCATTCACCTTGAGTCTCTCGACAAGCCCTGGTGGGTCACCTACGGCAACCGCGTCCAACCCCCCGTACTGATAACGGTCGACCTCGAATATCGCGTCAGCACCGTTCTCGCGACGGAGCAGGAAAGTCACATCTAGATTGACGAACCGCCCCGAGATCCAGGTTCCGGCCGACGCCGGCAATTCGAATGAGATCCTCGCTCGCACGCGGCTCGCCTCAGGACCAGCAGCCTCGAAGAGCACCCGGCTACCCGGCCCCACCGATCCTGCCTTCACCCAATCCGACAATCCTGCCCCAGCGAGCGCAGTCAACTCAGCGAGCGAGCATGCGACGGGTTCCTCCTGGTCGAGGCGGAGCGCGCCGTCTGCGGGCGGCGGCAACTCTGCGGTGGAAGGAATGTCGAGTGCCGTGCCCGGGAGCCCGGCATCGAACGCAAGCTTGAGACTGACGACGACAATCGTGAGTATCGCGAGAACGATGACGGCTCCGACGCCGATCAGGCTCCAAGGGGCAGATCCGGATTCTCGCAAAGGTGGTCCTCCTGGACGCAGCGTGGCTGGAGAGACGTTAACGTGAGACGAGTTTGAGGAAGACCAAACGGACGATCGAATCGCGCCCGGTCCGGGCGGGGAGGATGCCGAATCGAGAAGCCCCGCGGAAGAGAAGTCGGCGAAGAGTTCGTCATTCCCCGTTCTCCGGTTTGGAAAATCCAAGATTTTGGGATCAGGGGGGGTATCCGAATGCGCGGTAGGTCGATAAAAAACTCAGGCTCAAGGCAACCCCCTGGATGGATCGTTGAATGAAATCGTCGCAGCGACTCTCTGACCTAATCGAAGACGCTCGAAACTCCGCCGATTCGGCCGCGGCCAACGGCAGTGATGATTCTTCGAACGTTCTGCTGCAGCGTTTTCTGGAGCAGATAGACGAAGCGTGCGACGATCGCTATCGCCAGCACCACGGCGAAGTAGCTCTGGTCTCACAGCTGCTCGAGACCTTCACATTCATTCGTGCCCGCACCCCAGGCACCACGCTCGTTCGGTTGATTTCCGCCCCGTCTCGCAATGGGCAGGCGCCCAACTCGACCTTGGAAGTCGTCTCCGACGACCGGCCGTTTATCGTCGACACCGTGGGGTTGTTTCTCGACTTCACCGGACTACAAGTCGTGTCCAGCTGCTACGCCACGATTGTCGTCACTCGAGACAAAGAAGGTCAACTGCTGTCGGTGGAGAAGCGTGAGGACGAGGGCGCCCGAGAAGTGCTCGCCCGCTTCGAGATCATGGGTCGACTCGACGACGTCTTCCAGTCGACAATCGTAGACGCCGTCCGCGAACGGTTGGGTGTCGCCTCGGAGGCGGTTCGGGATTTCGAGTTGATGAAATCGGCGCTCGACGAAATCGCTGCCGGCTACGGCCGCGCCACGGAGGAAGGCTCTCCGCCGCACGTCATCGCTCGAGATGTTCAAGTGCTGGTCGACTGGCTGAAGAGCGACAACTTCGTGCTCATGGGAGTCGGTGAGTACGCGACCGACCCCAGCGATTCCGAAGGGGCGGGCTACGGCTTCACATCACTGAGCGGGGAGAACCAGACTGCACTGATCGATCGCGTGGGACGCGTGTCGGAGGACCCGAGCCAACTCGAACACTGGCTGGTGACGTACAAGAGCCAGGAAGAGTCGCTGATCCATCGCGCCGGTAAGATCGACAACTTCGTCTTCAAGAACTTCGACGAGGATGGCACCCACGTCGGCTATTCCCATGTTCGTGGACTCTTCACCTTCAAGGCGATCCAGACTCTCGGCGGTCAGATTCCGTTCGTTCGACTCAAGCTTGGCGCGTTGCTCCAGCAAGCGGGACATTCGCGGGGATCGATCAAGTGGAAAGCGTTCTCCAACGCGTTCAACTCTATTCCGGTCGAGTACCTCTTCGAGGCGCAACCGGAACAAATCGCCGAAATCATCGACACCATTCTCTACGTCGAACGTTCGCGTGAACTTCGGACGCACGTTGTCGTCGACACCGATCTTCGCAAGGGGCTCTACTTCTTGGTGTTGCCTCGACAGGGATACTCCGAAGGCTTGCGGAGTCGAATCGAAAACATCCTCATCGATGGCTTGGGCGCGACCTACTCGGATTCGAGGGTGTATTTCGGGAAGTTCGACACCGTCCTCCTGACGTTCTTCTTCACTGCCACCCAGCGACTGAAGGAGTTCTCCCGCGAACAGCTCGACGAACGAGTTCGTGCCGTCGCGGGCACCTGGGATGATCGGTTTCGCCGTGTGCTGATCGACGTCGAAGGAGCGGAACGCGCGACGGAGCTGTTCTCCCAATACCGAGACGCCTTCTCGGAGGATTATCAGCTTGTCACGCCTCCGTCGGAAGCCGCCCACGACGTTCACCAACTGGAACGAGTTCGCTCGAACCCAGATCGAGAGATCGCATTCTCCATCCTTCAGGGTGATGGTGATGCTGCCCAGGGGATGTGCCGCCTCCGGGTGTACCTCAAGCAGAATGTCTACCTCTCGAGCCTGCTTCCAATGCTCGACGACTTCGGGTTACAGATTGTCGATCAAGCGGCATTCCGCGTCCGTCCGGGACACGAGCGAGAGCTGTTCACGCAAACTTTCAGAGTCGCCAACGTGACCCCCGACAGTGCGCTACTCGTCCGGTCGGAACAGGTCGTGGAAGCCCTCGAAATGGTCTTCTCACGAACCGTCGACACCGACCAACTCAACCAGTTGATCGTCGACGTCGGAGTGGGCTGGCGCGACGTCAATCTCATTCGTGCCTACGTGAACTACATGCGGCAGCTCGGCGTCGGCAATACGTTTGCCTTCATGTCGACCACGTTCCGGCAGAACGCCGAGGTTACGCGCCAGCTCCTCGAGTACTACCGCATTCGGTTCGATCCAAAATTCCACGTCGAAGCACTGGCCGAAGAAACCGAGCTCGAGGCGCGCACTCGAAGCTCTTCCGCCGCCGAGGAAGAGATCCTGGCTTCACTTGCCCAAGTGCCGTCGCAAGCTCAGGACGAGTTCATTCGCCGGTTGCTAAATCTCTTCAGCTCGACCCTGCGAACCACACGCTTCCAAGAAGTCTCAACAGAGCAACGCATGCGCTTGGCGATCAAGATCGATTCGCAGGCCCTCGTGGTCGGATCTGAGCCTCGCCCGTGGCGAGAAATTTTCGTCCATCATCATGAGACCGAAGGCATTCACATCCGTGGGGGCCGCTTGGCCCGCGGGGGAATCCGTTGGTCCGACCGGCTAGTGGATTACCGCGAAGAAGTCCTCGGACTCATGCGAACGCAGATGGTGAAGAACGTTCTCATCGTGCCGGTGGGGGCCAAGGGGGGCTTTGTCGTCCGACGTCCGAAGTCTGGTCGAGACGAACGACTCGCACAAGCGGACGCCATGTACCAGGTGTACATCAATGCTCTGCTCGATCTCACCGACAACGTTGTCGACGGAGTCGTGGTGCATCCTCCTGACGTGCTCTGCTACGACGGGGAAGATCCTTACCTCGTGGTGGCCGCCGACAAGGGCACGGCTCACCTGTCGGATACTGCCAATGGAATCTCCCTCAAGCGAGGGTTCTGGCTGAACGACGCTTTCGCGTCGGGCGGCTCCAACGGCTACGACCACAAGGCACTCGGCATTACCGCACGTGGAGCTTGGGAGTGCGTGAAACGTCACTTCTTGGAGCTAGGTCTCGACCCCGAGCGCGATCCGATCACAGCGATCGGAGTCGGGGATATGAGTGGCGACGTGTTTGGTAACGGCATGCTCTGCTCCGAAACCATCCAGCTGAAGGCCGCCTTCAACCACTTGCACATCTTCATCGACCCGACCCCTGCGGCCCAAGAGACGTTCGTTGAGCGTCAGCGACTGTTCAAGTTGCGGCGAAGCACGTGGAGCGACTACGACGTATCGAAGATCAGCTCCGGGGGAGGCGTCTACGATCGGAATCTCAAGACCATCACCTTGGAGCCGGCCGGTGCCGAGCTCCTCGGGTTCACAGAGTGTGAGCAGCGCCCGCAGGAAGTCGTCCGGGCCATCTTGCGCCTGAAGGTCGACCTGCTCTGGAACGGTGGTATCGGGACCTACATCAAGAGTTCCCGAGAAGACAATCGAGACGTCGGAGACGTGGCCAACGAGGCGGTGCGCGTCGACTCCCGTGAAGTTCGAAGCCGCGTGATCGGCGAAGGGGGAAACCTCGGACTGACCCAGCAAGCGCGAATCGATCTGGCGTTGCGGGGCGTTCAGTTGAATACCGACTTCGTCGACAACTCAGCCGGAGTCAATTGCTCCGACCATGAAGTTAACTTGAAGATCCTCTTCGAATCCGAGATCCGAGCGGGGCGGTTGACCCTCGAAGAACGAAATCGCTGGCTTGCCCGGCTGAGCGAGGACGTCTGCACGGCGGTACTCGACAGCAACAACAATCAAGCGTTGGCAATCTCCTTGGACGAGGTGCGTAGTCGTCACGACCTGTTTTCCTTCGAACGCGCCATCAAGGCACTCGAGGACCGTGGCGTCGTCGACCGCGTGAATGACCACCTTCCCGACCTGGAAACGCTGTTCACACGCCAACCAAAAGGACAAGGGTTGGCCCGACCCGAACTGGCCACGCTCAACGCCTACACCAAGATGCAAATTTACGATCGCCTCTTGGAAGCAAGTCCCAAGTCGACGGATCAACTCGGAGATCATCTCCGGAGCTACTTCCCCGAACAGCTAGTGGAACTCTGCGGCGAGCATTTCGACGCTCACTTGCTGGCGCGCGAAATCACGATGACCGTGATCACCAATCTTCTCGTGGATCAGGCCGGTGTTGGGTTCTGCTTCGACGCGGTGCGCGAGTCCGGCAGCCAATTGGTTGACGTCGTTCGTGCGTATTTCGTTCTCACCAAGATCTTCCAAGCCGCGTCGATGAAGGAGACCGTTCTCGATCGCACGCTCTCGGTGAAGACTGACGACCAATACGAGGCGGTACTCGCGATCGAAGAAGCGCTACACCGCAGTGTCAGCTGGATCGGCGGCGGCCGCGACGGCGGTCGACTGGGGCGTGTCGAGAGCGAACACGGAATCTACCGCGATGCCATGACCCAGTATGAAGCGGTGCTACCGCAGTGCCTTTCCAAGCCGGAGCAGAAGCGTTTCAAGCAATCCTTGGATCGCTACCGTGACGCCTCGTTCGAAGATGACTTCGCGGAGCGGCTGGCAAAGTGCACGTACTCGCCAGCGGGGCTGCGAATCGTGGACATTTGTCGTAGCAGCGGTGCGTCGGTCGCCGACGTGGCGCCGCTCTATTTCCGGATCGGCCAGGAAACCCAGATCTTCCCGCTCGTGCGCATGTCCGACGAGAAACGCTTCATCGGCCGGTGGGAGAGCCTGGCGCTCCGAGTGATTCGCAATACGCTGCTCGACTCCCTTTGGAGTCTGACGCACGACACCGTGAGCCAGTTGGCCGAGGGGTCGGGACCGGACTGGATTGACCGCGGAGTCGCAATTGCTCAGCAGCATCCGCAGTACGAAGAGATGCGCCTGGAACTGAAGACGTTGAAGACCGAAGAATTGTCGGTCGCCGCCCTCCACGTGGTCAGCGTCCGACTCGCCCACGCCTTCGGTGCGTAAACGAAGCCCGGGTGGTGAGGGACGCATCGGCCCAGTCAACGGCCCAGTCAACGCCCAGTCAACGGCCCAGTGTCCCTAGCCCGCGCGCGTCAGCAGCACTCCGACGTAGGTACAGTAGACCGCCAAGAGAATCAGACCCTCCCAGCGGTTCAACCGTTTGCCGAGCAGCAGCGGGCCGAGTAGTACGCTGATACCGATCATGAAGCCGAGGTCGGTCGATAGTCCTTCAGCAGAGATCTCGACAGGGCGCACCGTCGAAGCGACGCCGAGCACCATCAGCGTATTAAAAATGTTCGACCCGACCACGTTGGCGACCGCCATTTCACCCTTCTTGTGAAGGAGCGCGGCCGCCGTCGTTACCAACTCCGGCGCCCCGGTGAGCGCGGCGACGATCACGGTGGCGACGACTCGGGGAGAAATCTCGAGGTGAAGCGCGAGACTCTCCGCTCCGCCGACGAGGAGATTTCCTCCGAAAGCGAGGCCTACGCACCCGATCAACGCGTAGATCGACGCTCGACGCAGCGAGGTCGACGGCCCTTCGTCTCCCGCCGCCTCGGTGACCGCCTCCCTCAGTCTCTCCCGTTCGTTGGCGTTCACCTCTTTGCGGGCGAGCCGGATCATGAACGCAGTGAAGAGCACGAAGAGCACCAGGAAAAATGCGCCTTCGACACGGTCGAGCGAGCTGTGTCCGTCGCTCGTCCGCACGAGCAGAGCCGTCAGTAGCACCGCTCCCAACATGAAGGGGTACTCCAGACGAACCGTGCTACCCGCGATAGAGAGCGGGCAGAGTAGCGCACAAAAGCCGAGCACGAGCCCGACGTTGAAGATGTTGGAGCCGACGACATTACCCCAAGCGAGGGCCTCTGACTCGTTCAACTGGGCCGCCACCGAGACCATGAGTTCGGGCAACGATGTACCCAGCGCGAGTACGGTCAGCCCGATGACGGTGGGGGTGAGGCGCAGACGAAGGGCCAGCGCGGTCGCGCCGCGAACGAGCAAGTCGGCGCCAAATCCGAGGAGAACCAGTCCGCCGACCAAGTACCCGACGGAGAGCGCCAGCGAGAGCGCGGGGATAGCGGGAACCTGAAGAGTCAACATCGAGGTCGCCCGCCTCTGGGATCAGAATGCACTGAAGAGAATATTGATGAACGTGTTGAGCGGAGCCATTTCACGGGTGTCTTCGACGCTTTCTCTGAGCAATGTGATCGTTCCCCGAATGTCCTGAGCCAGCTCCTTGCCGTGGAGGAGTTCGGCCAGGGTGCCGTCGCCGTCGGGCCCGAGTTGGGCGGTCGCGGCGGCGATGTTCTCGAAGATACTCCGCATCTCCCCTCGGAGTCCATCGTCATAGAGAAGATCGTGAACGGTTCCCGGTCCCTGAGCGATCGCTCCCGTGAAGCTCTCGATGTTGACGAGGATC
>JAJFFE010000279.1 GCA_021776775.1 Planctomycetota bacterium
CGGCGAGTCGATCGCGGAGCCGCTCGTGCGCGCGGCGCAATCGTGTATGGACGGTCGCCAGAGGAAGCGCGAGCTCCTTCGCGATGGCGGGCGGCGTCAGGTCCGAGTAGTAACGTAGAAGAACGACTTGCCGATACGACGGCGTCAGCTCGGCGACCGCGTCGACCACCAGCTTCTGCGCTTCCCACTGTTCCAGAGCGTCATCCGCGGCCGAGAGCTCAGGCCGCGCCGCGCGCAACTCTCGCCGCCGTCGCCGCGCTTTCTGTCGTCGCCCGAGGTGCGCGGCGTTGCGAACGACGGTGCTCATCCACGATCGAAACGCGCGGCTCTCCCGCGGTGGCGTCGACGCCGCAGTAGCCCACCCCTCTTGCACGAGGTCTTCCGCCTCGTGTGCATCGACCACGAGAACCCCGGCGAGGCTGCGAAGCCATCCAGAATCTCGAAATGCCGCGTCCAAGTCGATCGGGGGCGTAGGTGACATCGACCGTCCTTCCAGAAGTCCAGGATGCCGACCCTGGGGCGACTTGTTCAGCGTATTTCAAAATGTGAGAGAGCTTCCTGGCCACGCACGGTCTCCACCCGGACGAAAATCTTTCACGAACTTGGCGAATCCCCGCGGTCCGCGGCATTCTCGTTACGAGGGGAGGGTGTTTCTTGTCACCACCACCGTTCGACATCGCGGACGCGGATCTGGGTTGGCTTCGTCGCGTGGCGCAGTCGCTCGTCGCGGATGAGAACGACGCGGAAGACCTCGTGCAGGAGAGTTGGCTCACCGCGCGTGACCGCCCGCCGGCGGATGGCGCGGTGACGCCGGGTTGGTTGGCGACGGTCATGCGCAACCGGTGGCGTCTGCGGTTGAGACGTCGCGGCCGGCAGCGTTCTCGCGAAGAACGCGTGGCCCGATCCGAGGTCATCGAAGAGGCGCACCTGCTCGAACGGCTCGAGGTGGCCGAGCGAGTGCTCACCGAGATCAAGTCGCTCTCGCCGCAGTATCGCGATGTCGTGCTGTACCGATACCACTGGGATCTGACCCCGAACGAGATCGCGGAACAACTCGACGTTCCGGTAGCGACCGTGCACTCGCGTCTGCTCCGCGCCCACGATCAGTTGCGAGCGCGATTGCAGTCTCGCTTTGACGGGGACGTGCGGTTCGCTCTGGTTCCGCTCTTGATCGGACCGAAGTCCGCAACCTCGGTGTCGGCCGCCATCACTATGGGAGGGTTGATCGGTATGAAGAAGCTCGTTGTTCTTATCGCTGGGATCGTTCTCTTGCTGGTGGGTTGGTTGGCGTATCCGTTATGGGTCGGTGAACCTGCCGCGCCCGACGCGCCGTTGGTCTCGGCGCCACCGACCACGCCCGCCGAAACACCAACGACGAAGACCGACGAACCGGTTGCCGCGGAAGACGCAGGAACGTTGGATACGGCCAAGCTCGTCGTCACCGTGGTCGATGCGGTGACCGGCGCCCCGCTAGCGGGAGCGAGGTTTGGCACCGAGCCCCTCGGAGCGCGTTTCGGTCACACCGATACGGACGGTCGCATCGAGCTGCGCGTGAAGAACGAACCGGGTCCGTTCGACGCCGCCATGGTCGTGTCGCTCGATGGCTACGTCACCCAGACGATTCGCCCGTTCGTCGTTCCTGATCGCGTGCGACTGCAGCCTGGGTTCGAACTGACCGGAATCGTCGTGGACTCCGGCGGAGCTGCGGTACCGGGAGCGCGGGTCGCGGTGTTGGAGAGTCCGGAGGTCGGCCGGCCGCAACAGTTCGGCTACAGCCATCGCCCGGTCTCTCGCATGTACCAGGCGCGGGGTGCTCACGTCCTACGGGCCGATGCGACGGGGCGCTTCCGGACGTGGACCGCCAGTACCACGGCGGCGATCCACGCGACGGATGCGCAGCACTCGCCCGGCGCCACCGATCTACTGGTGCGAACAGATCGGTTCCCCGACGTGACCGTTGTTCTGGGGCCGCCGCAAATCCTTCGCGGCCGGGTCGTGGATGACGCGGGAGCCGGCGTCGCCGGCGCGACGATCGTTTGCTACACGCAGCCTGAATCGCGCGCGCCCGATCACTTCTACGAGACGTACTCGTTCAAGCACGAAGGGGTGTCCGGTGACGACGGCGAGTTTGAAATTCCCGGCGTCGGGCCGACCCACGTCAAGTTGCGCGTTCGCCATCCGCGCTTCATGGCGTTTCAATACATCGGGAATAGCGCCCATCCCACACTCGATCCGGTCACTATCGAACTCAGCCAAGGGACACGAATCGCGGGGCATTTTCGCGTCTCGAACAATGGAGTCATTGCAAAGAGGGGATTCGTTCATCCCGGACGGTGGGGCGTGGCGGCGCTCGACATCGACTCCGACGGACGATTCGAGTCCGAAGTGCTTCCGGCGAACGCGGAGTCGTTCGGTACGGTTCGAGTGCCGGGTTACGTGCCGGTGAGTGTCGATTGGCAAGAGGCGCAGCGAGCCGCGAGTGGCGACTCCGAAGCGATTGCCGACCCCAAGATGCCGACGCTGTTCGAACTCGGCGACGTCGTGCTCGACTCGGGCGCGCGTCGCACGGTGTTGGTCGTCGACGGTGCCGGCGAGCCGCAGCCCGGACAGTGGGTACGACTTTCCACCGCCAAGGATTCCGGGGGGCAATGGATCTGGGGCGATCGTCAGATCACGAACTCGGCCGGCACGTGTGAGTTCTCGGGCTTGCCGTCGGGAATGGTGCAGGTGGCGTTGTACGGGCGTGTCACCATGCCGCCGATCGAACTCGATCTCTCCCAGTCCCCCGACGTCATTCGCGTCGTCGCTCCCGCGACCGCGTCGATCGTTGGAGTTCTCGTGGACTCGGGGGCGCGTCCGGTTCCCGGAGCACAGGTGGTTTGCAGCTATTCCAATCAGCCCGGTGGGAGCCGATGGGTTCAGACGTACACGGTCGCGGACGGTCGGTTCCAATTGTCAGATCTTCCCGCGGGTCGCTCTTTGACAATCACTACGCGAGGCAGTGGGTGCCCCGAGCTGAGGTTTGTCGTCGAGCCGCTTGCAATGGACGAACAGCGCGACGTCGGCGAGTTGACGGCCGGCGGGGAACGACGGGTTCGCGGAGTGGTGCAGGACCAAGAGCAGCAGCCGGTCGCTGATGCCACGGTGATCTTGTCGGGCGGGAATGGGCGGCCTTCCTACTTCAATACCACCGATCGACAGGGTCGGTTTCAGTTCGACGGCCTGGTGGACGGTTCATCTTCGCTTAGCGTCTCCGCGGTCGGATACGTGGCGGGCTATCCACAGTCGATCACGCTCGCCGGCGTCGATGTCGAGGACCGCGTCGTCACCATGACGGCGACGCGGCCGTTCGAGGGGCGTGTCGTCGACGACGTGGGGAATCCGATCAGCGGAGCCGGGATCATTCTTCCGAGTCAGCACGCTCAGAGTTGGTCGAGCGGCGAGCAAGTGCTCACCGACGAAGCGGGCCGGTACCAACATCCCTCCGCGCCGGTGCGAGACATTCAGCTCGTCGTACTTCACGCCGACTATCCACGGACTCAGGAGCGCTACGCCAACCTCGACGAGATTCCCGATCCGTTGGTGGTGACGCGCGGCGCGACCTTGGAGGTGACGTTCACCACGCCCGAAGGCACGTTCGACGAACAACCTCGCCTCCAGTTGATGAAGGGTCGACTGAGTCAACACGGTTCGACCTCCGAGGTCGTGCCCGATTTGGCGGCGACCCATCGGCTGCGCGGCTTGGAGGCCGGGGAGTGGCAGCTACAGTGCACGGTGCGCGGGCGACCGCCGATCGATCCACGACCCGTGACCTTGGTCGCGGGCGACGTGACCCGCATCGAGATCGCGCTCGGTGCCCTGGCGCGGCCGGTCACGCTGCGGGTGGTCGGCACCGACGGGCAACCGGTCGCCGCGGCGCGCGTCGCTCAGCAGGACCACTTTCACAACGGCTCCGGGAATTACCCCACCACGGACGAGAACGGAGAGCTTGTCCTGTCGGAGGGAATCGAGAGGAGCGGTCCCGTCTTGGTGGTCGCAAAGGGGTACGCCGAAGCGATCGCAACGCACGCTGATATTCGGAACGATCGCGTCGAGTTGCGGCTGCAACCGGAGTCGGTCATCGAGCTTCGAGTGGTGACGCCGGGTGGCGAAGCGGTCGCCGGCGTCACCGTGTTTGTCGAGAGTTGGTCTCTCGGTGACCGTCGCATGTGGAGCCCCGAGGTTTCGGGCGGAACCCTTCGTTTGACGAGCCTCGCTCCCGGGACCTTCGACATCACGCTCAACCGAGATGGACGGGGCATCGGTCACTTCGACGTCGCGCTCGGCCCGGCCGAGACGCGCGAACTCGTTCTCGAGCTTCCGGAGCCGTTCACGGTAACCGGTCGGGTTTCGCTCGGAGGCTCCCCGGTCGCGAGCGGCTCGGTCACGGTTTCACAATCTTGGCGGGGCGAAGCATCGGCGGACGTGGGATCCGACGGCCGCTTCGTCGTCGAGTTGTTTGGTCCGGGGGAGTACGCGGTTGGCTACCACACACCGGAGAAACGTCACCATTACCAACGCCTTCGCATCGACGGTCCGGATGATCTCGACCTCGACTTCTCGTCGGCGACGCTCACCGGAGTCGTGCTCGACCCGACGGGGGAACCGGTTCCCGGAGTGACGGGTTACTTCACACCTCTCGTCACCGCGCAGCGGGCGGTTCGCTTCACGACGGGTTCCGACGGGCGCTTCGCTTTGGAAGACGTGCCTCGGGGCGTGTACTCGTGGGACGCCCGATGGCTACCCGAGGCGGTCGACGGTCAGCACCTGTACGGTCCTCGTTATCGCATTGCGGTGGACGGGTCCGCCGATTTGGTGCTCCGACTCGAAGCGGCGCGGCCGATCGAGTTCTCGTTCGTCGGCGGCACACCGGAGAAGTGGCAAGCGTCGTACTTCCGCGAAGACCGCGCCGAACCGACTCGGCGAGGGATTATGTCGGAGACGTGGATGCGTTGGCCGGCCAGTGCCACGTCCGGCGTGCTCACCGCCGACGGGTTCGCCCCGGCGTCGTTCACGATCGGTGAAGCGTCGACGGTGGAGATTGCGCTGACGCCCGGCGGGCGGCTAGAAGTGCTGACCCTCGACTCGGACGGAGTGCGCCGACCGAGCACCGCGTTCCGTGTGCAGCCCGCGCCGGGGATCGAACTGGAACCTGCGCTTCGACGGCATCGCACCGATTCGGACGGCGCGAAGGTGCTGTACCTCGCGCCCGGGAGCTACGACGTCATTCTCGGCGAGACCGACGACCCCGAGGCGATTCGCCAATCGGTCACGATCGAAGTTGCGGGATCGACCCGGGTCACGCTTCCGTCCGACGAGTGAACACGCGGATCCTTACGGACACGCCGCCTGCGGCGTCGGGCATGCAAGCATGTCGAGCGTCGGGTCGAGGCCGCAGGCGGGGAAGGTCGGCGGGGCGAGGGGCGGGCCGCCGATGAACAGACTCGCCAGCAGCATGACCGGGTCAGCAATGTCGAACCCTCCGTCATCGTTGGCATCGCAGGCGTCGGGGCAGCTGGGCTCGGTCGCGCCGCTGACGAACAGCGCTTCCAAGGCGAAGACGGGATCGCTGATATCGATCGCGCCTTCGTTGTTGCAATCGCCACGCACGAAGGTGATGGTCGGGTCGAAGCCGTCGTTGAACGTCAGCTCGAGAACCGTGGCTAGGAATGGCAGCGGCGCGTCAAGCCCGGCCGGTTCGATCGACATTGAGAAGGTATTGCCGGCGCCGGGCGCGACCGCTTCGTCGTTCGGATGGAAGACGCCGACGTTGTAGTCAAGGCCCATGGTTGCCGAGGTCGGCGAATCGAGGACGATCGTCATATCGTCACCGAGCAGATCGGTACCCGGCGTCGCTAGCCCCAGGACGTCGTTCCAGTCGGCGAAGACTTGGTCGGCGGTGTAGCTGCTCGCGAGACCCTCCAAGACCGAGCCGGCGACACCGGCGACGTCGACGATCTGAACTGCGCTCACACCGACCGGACCGATGCCGTCGATGTCATAGAACGCGGTCGGTGCCGCAAAGCCCCAGATCTCTGCGCCGCTGGCAATCGCACCGTTGCCGAGGAACACGCACTCCGTGAGATGGCTCATCACGGACGGATCCATGGCCGCGCAGTCCGGGAATGTTCCGTTGTTGTAAATCCAACCGAGGTTCGGACACCCCGTGAACAGTTGGCCCAAGTTCGGTTCGACCTCGATGAACGTCACGCCAGCATTGGTCAGCGCGTCGGCGAAGGCCACGCTACTGATGACGAGTCCACCGCCGAGCTCGCCTTCACCGTTGATGACGACGACGTCGTAGTTGCTCGTATCCAAGGGCGCGACCACGGTGGCGTTGATCTCGCCGATGCCGGTTGCTCCCGCGAACCCGGTCGCGCGAATCGTGATCGACTCGCCGGCGAGCATGAATACGCTGATCTGCGACTGAAGATTACACGAGTCGTCGTTACAAGCGAGGAGCACCCCGGTCGCGGGGCACTCCGAGTACGCCTCGAGCACGGTGTCGTACGTTGCGGCACACGTGTCGAAGACGACCGTGCTATCGATCGACGCCGTGAACGAGAACCAGACGTCGGGGCTCGTCGGCGTCGGAGACCCGCAGCTCCCCCCCACCCCGTCGGCGGTGGCGCACACGGTACTGAACGCAACAGGGACACCGTCGAGCAGGGGAGTTGCGTCGCTACACAGGTCGTTCGATGGAGCCGTGCCGGACGTGTCGACGGTCAGCGTGCCGCTACCGCTGGCGCCGGCGACGCCCCCGACTTGAACGAGGTACGACACCCCAGCCGACAGCGACAGCGTCAAGGATGAACTCAGTCCGCACTCGTTGTCGCCACACGCGAGCTCCGCGCCGAGGCAAGCGTCATAGATCGCGAGCGTGGTGTCGAAGGACGATCCGCACGTGCTGATCGTGTGCTCTCCCGTACAGATGGGCGTGTACGAAAACCAAATGTCGTTGTGGGTACCGCTCGCGCAGCTCGGGGCGGTGCCTTCGTCGACAGCGCCCTCGCTGCTGAACAACGTGGCGCCCGGGGTCACCGACCGTGCCGCGAAGCAGCTGTCGTTCAGGAGCGGGCACGGAACGGCTCCGATTCCCCCGGTGACCGCGGTCAGCGACTCCAGTATGGCGTTCGCGGTGAAGTCCCGGGCGTTCTGGATATCGAGGCTGTCGAGCGTGGCGGCGATCACGAATGTCGCACCGCCGTTGTCCGACAGCGCGGCGATCGCCCCGTTCGCAAACTCACCCCGCGGTGTTCCCGTGTTTGCGATGAGCTCCTGGCCGTCGACGAACCACCCGTCTGCTAGACCCTGTTCGACTGCTTCTCCCGGGAGTGCGTTCGGCGTCGTCCACACGGGGTCGCCGGTGCAGCATGCCCCAGACGAGAAGCCTTGGACAATCGTGTAGTCGACCGCGGACTCGATACCGAGCACCTCGTGCAACTCAGGGATTGCAGTAGCCATCCCCCAGTAAGAAATAACGAGGCCACCGCCCGCCGCTACGTGGTCAACCAACGCCGATTGGGCCGAGACTTCGAGGATATTGGACGGATCGTCGACCACGACCGTTGAGTAGCTCCCGGTCGATAGCGCCGCTTCTAGATCAGGCCCGGACGTCACTACGGTTGTGAACGAGGTGAGCCCCAAGCAGTCGATGGCTAAAGCGGCAGCGCCGTTGTTCGATGTCCAGTCGAGAAGTAGAAGCTGCCCGGAGCCGGGCTGTGCGTCTAACGCAGGGGTCGACAGTACGAAAACCAGAGCCAAGAACGGTGCTCTCAACATGTGAAACCTCTCGCCGGGTTCTGCAGTCCGCATGAACTGAACGACACGATTCAACCCGCGGTGTGCGGTGGTGTCCAGCGTCGAAACTCGAAACAGAGACGCGCTGAGGTCGAAGTCATCGTGGTTCGCATGCCCAGTGGAGATGTCGAGCGTCTCGGCCTATCGCGCTGCGGTCATGTTGTCTAAGTGGCGCGCGTTGAAAGAGCAGCGGCAAGACGACATCAGTCGAACTTCTCTGAGAGCGATCGCTACTTGCTCTCGGTCGTAGCTCAACCACGGAGACGTCGATCGAGCCGTGTCGATTGCCGCTTCAATAAAAATGGGAATAGCAAAAAGAAACGCACGGTTCTCGGGTCCAACGAGAGCTATCGAGCTATCGAGCTTGCGACTTGGCCTCTGGCTGCGCAGCTGCCCGCTTGGGCTGGCTTCCTGCGGTGTCTAGTTCGACCGCGTAGAGCGACGTGCGCGCGGTGATGAACAGCGTCTTGAACTCCTTGCCGCCGAAGCAGACGTTGGCGGGTGATTCTTCGACAGGAATCAAGCGAACCGGAGTGCCGTCGCTGTTCCAGACGTTTACGCCCTTCGGGCCGGTGGTGTAGATCTTGCCGTCGACGTCGACACACATGCCGTCGCTTCGCGTTCTTATGCGCCACGCCGGTTCAGCGGCGAGCGTGTTGTCTTTGTTGATCACGTAAGCGGTGACTGTCGGCGGGCGGTCGCGAAGCATCGGGTGGGATCGATGGCCTCCGGTGTCCGAGACGTACAATCGCGTCTCGTCCGGCGAGAGCGCAATGCCGTTGGGCATGGCGAGGTCGCGGATCAGGACCGTGGCTCGATCGGTCTTCGGGTCGAAGCGAAACACCCAGTGGCCGGGTAGTTCCTTCTCGTCGGTTTGCCGCTTCAATCCCCACGGGGGATCGGTGAACCAGAGCGATCCGTCTGACTTCACGGCGACGTCGTTGGGAGAGTTGAGCCGTTTGCCTTCGTAGCGGTCGACGATCACCGTGGTCGATCCGTCCGCGTTGATCCGCACGATGTTGCGAGCGCCGTGTTGGCAGCTGAGCAATCGTCCGTCGAGGTCGAGCGCGTTGCCGTTGGCGTTCTTGCTCGCACGATAAACCGACAGCCCGTTGCTCGCGCTCCACTGCATGAGCTTCGAGCCGGGAATGTCGCTGAAGACGAGCTTCTCTTCCTTGGGGAGCCAGACCGGCCCTTCCGTGAACCCCATGCCTGTCGCCAGTCGCCGAACCTTCGGGAAGCTGGCGGTCGGCTCGTCGGGCGTCGGTTTCAGCTCCAACGTGGGCGCAACTACTAGCGTGATCAACGCGACGAGAAGAACCGCCATGGGTGGGGTCGCCTTTCGGTGAGGTGAGGCCGAGTCGCTCGAGCCTATGGTAGCTTTCGGCAACGGTCACGCCGAGAGCGACTTATGCGTCAATTTCGGAATGTGGTAGTTTGCGGACGGTGTCATTGCGACAGGATGGATGCGAAAGGGGGGCCCATGAGTCCTTGGCCTAGAGTTCTTGCTTCTGTTTCGGCGTTGCTACTGTGCGGGGCGTGTTCGCAATCGGCCGTTCGCCAGGCCGTGGTGTCGTACCGCGTCGATCTAGAGAGTAGCGATGCGATCGATCACAGTGCTGTGCGAACCGCGTTGAGTTCACTGGCCCACGTCTCATCCGTGCGCGTCGACGCATCGGGCGAGACCGTATGGTTGGATTCGGCAGATCGAGGGCGCGTGCCCCGGGCGCAAGTAGAGTCCGCGCTCGAGCCCTTGGGTCTGCGCGTGCGCGCGTTCGAAGAACCTCACGCACAGTTCGCCATGATCAAGGTGGGCGGGGGTGGCTGAGGGACGACTTCCATGGTCCGTGCGATCATGAAAGACGATGCCGCTATCGCGCGTATGCAGGCGTGCGGAACGTACTTCACTATCCAACTGAAGCCGGGCGCGTCGTTCGCCGAAAAGGACGTCGCCGATCGATTGGGACAGCGGTCGTTGACGCTCGATCAGTTCGATCAGAAGAAGCGAAGCCTCGTTGCGACCGCGTATTCGTTTCCGGCGGCCGGATCCATATGAAGCACGGTCGCCAGCGAGATTCGTGAAATCTTGCAACGCCAGAGTGACGTGGTCGATGTGTTCTTCGACAAGCAGACGGTGTTCGTGCACTGGGCCGGCGAATCGGCGCCCGATCCCTCGCTCTTCAACCGGGCGCTCGCGCCGACGAAGGTGTCGCTCGGCGCCTCGAGTTCGGCGCCCGCGTCGCTATTTTGACGAGCGCATTCTTGTCGATTGCCGGGCCCCTCGGGTGAGGGGTCGACTACCATGAGACGAGTGCTGACGACCTCACGTCGGCACTTCCTCGAACCGAAGGTAGTCTCGTGGCGCTGACTCGACGAACGTTCATGGCTCGCGGTGCGCTTGCCGCGGGATCTGTGCTCTGGCTCCACCCGGCTGAACTGTGGGGTCGACCGCCGGAACTCGAATGGTCGGACGCGTCGTCACTTTCTGTCGAGGGCCGTGGGTTCGAGGATCTCGAGCGTCCGTACGATCGGCTGCCGGTCCGTGCTCGCGAGATCGTTCGCAAGCCGGTCTGGGATTTGAGCCGCCACTCTGCCGGCATCACAGTTCGGTTCCGCACCGATAGCCCGCGAATCCACGTCCGCTACCGATTGACGTCGGACCGGTTGGCGATGCCGCACATGCCGGCGACCGGAGTGAGCGGCGTCGATCTCTACGCAAAGGACGACGCGGGCGCGTGGCGGTGGGCGTCGGTCGTCAAGCCGGGAGCGCGTGACGTCGACGCCGCGCTCGCCACCGGCCTCGCCGCGAACGTTCGCGAGTACACGTTGTATCTGCCGCTCTACAACGGAGTGGAGTCGCTCTCGCTCGGCGTCTTGAAGGGCAAGAAGCTCGAAGCGTTGCCCGCGCGGACAACCAAGCCGATCGTCTACTACGGCACGTCGATCGCCCACGGCGCGTGCGCGTCGCGACCGGGCATGGCGTTCCCTTCGATCATGGGCCGTCGTCTCGAATGGCCGGTCATCAACCTTGGGTTCTCGGGCAACGGACGCATGGAAGTCGAGCTAGCCAAGCTCATGGGCGAGATCGACGCGGCCCTCTTCGTCGTCGACTGCTTGCCGAACATGAACGCCAAGCAGGTGACGGAACGCACGGAGCCGTTCGTGCACGCGTTACGCGCCGCGCGGCCCCGCTGTCGAGTCTTGCTAGTCGAGGATCGATCCTTCGCCAACACTCGGTTCATGCCGGGGCTTCGCCGCCGGCACGATGCGAATCGCAAGGCGCTGCGCGAGCAATTCGAGCGTCTTCGGTCGAGCGGATCGAAGGGGATTTCTTACTTCGAAGGGGAGCGTCTCATCGGAGACGATGGGGAGGGCTCGACCGACGGATCGCATCCGAACGACTTGGGAATGATGAGATATGCGGATGCGCTGACGCCGGTAGTTGCCAAGCTCGTGCGGGGCTAGCCCGCGACTAAGACGTGCTGGACGTCTCGGTGTCGGAGTGGTCGGGAGCTTCGTCTTCAGCTGCGTCGGGGGAATCTTCCTCGTCGGCTGCGTTGGACGCTTCCGCGTCGGGGTGAGGGCTGTTGCCGTACTGCTCGGGTCCGGTCACCACGCGAAGATCCTCGAGGTGGGCCACTTCGAGCAAGAACCCAGAGATCTCGACGTGGGGCGTTCGCGAAGCGAGCCCTTCGAGATCGGGGTCCGGGGTAAGATCGACGGATCCGTGATCCCAGCTCAGGATCTCACCACACGCCTCACGAAGTTGATCGAGGACGATCGGACGCACTTCGCGAGCGTCTGCTAGTCCCATGGTGCTGACGAGCAGGCCGACCGGGAAGTCACCGGTCGAGGCTTGCTGTCGGTCCAGAACGGACTGTAGATCATTGCTCGAGACGACGCGCGCGTTGAGAAGGCGCTCGCCGACTCGACACACACCATCGACGCTGGCCGCGACGATTCGTCCGCGGAGAAGAGTTAGCCGCCCGATCTTTGATCGCGCGACCACGGTCATGCGACCCGTGAAAGTCATGCTGGCTGCGACTTGCAACGTGTCGAACATCGTCATGCCCGGAAGATGGACGTGGAATGCCATGCGTACTCGTGTCGTCGATGGGGGAGCCCCCCGATTGCGTTTGATCGCTAGAAAGAAAGCGAAGAACCATCTTCGTTGTCGTCCCGATTCGACGGTCGCTGCACGAGGTCTTTGCAAAATTGGCGATCACGTCACGCTCGCCGCGAAGATCCGGCAGCGGAGAGTCGTGGCGGCCGCGAGATTCGGGGAACCCACGTGGGCAGTGACCCTTGCGGGATGTGCGAACTTCAGAGTGGCGGCGCTTTCTGCCGCTCTCGGGGCGCGATCTCGGGTCCCGCGTCCTGCCCTGGAAGAAGGAGCAACGTAGAGATTCGCGGGACGCGCAGCTTGAGCGGCTTCGCTACGCGATTGATCCGGGAAGGAAGCAAGGCTTGCCTTATCGGATCTTGGGCGAGAAACTACGGGGAGTCGGTGCTATTGACCGCCCCCATGCCTCATGCTTTTTTCCAGGAGAACTCTGTGCGTTCGCTGAACTTTGACGCGATGCCTCGCGATACGGCAAATGGCCCGGTGCCAGCTGCGCCCCCGACGCTGCTGCAGGTGTGTATCGACGCCATGCCGCACGAGCTGTGGATCATGGATCCCAGCGGCCACTACATGTTTCAGAACCGAGCCTCCCAACGCAGTTGGGGGAACTTGGTCGGTCGAACGCTGGACGCGGTCGAGGCGCCGAAGTCCGATCTCGAGAAGTGGAAGGAGAATGACGCGCGGGTCCTCGATGGCCAGCACATCGTCGGACACTTCGTGCGTCGCGTGGGGCCGCTCCAGCACCGCTTCGTCGATGTCATGTCTCCCGTCATCGACCGTGACGTCACCGCTATTCTCGGTATGAACATCGATGAAGGCAGCAGTTGGCTCGACTCCATCGACGCCACCGCCTCCGATGACGACCGGCTGCGTCGACAGGTTGAAGACATCGAGCTACGGACGCGAGGATTCGCGCACGACCTGAACAACGTCTTCACCTCGATCATGGGCAGCGCAACGCTCGCCGCTCATGCACGGTCGCGCTCGGATGTCGATCGGCATCTCGGCGTGATTGAAGAGGTCACGGCGTACGCGGCCAATTTCACGCGTCAGCTGCTCGATCATGCCGACACCGACGGCGAGCCCGGCATTGTCGACATGCGTCGCGCCGTCGAGCGAGCCATCAAGACGGTGCGGCCCACATTGGCTCCGAGGGTAAGCTTGGACCTCGACCTCGGGCATCGCTCGGTTGTGTTGACCGCGAACGCGACCCATATCGATCGAATCGTCGCGAATCTGGTGACCAACGCAAACGACGCCCTGGTTGGCGAGGGCGGAACCATAAGAGTTGCGCTCCGCACCGAAGTCACAACGACGGCCGCCGGAGGCCAAGTGATTGCGGTTCTTTCCGTAGAAGACACAGGGTGCGGAATCGAGGACGTGCGGCTTTCTCGTATCTTCGAGCCACGCGAGTCGAGCAAGTCGGAGGGTCGAGGACTCGGCCTTTGGATTGTTCGCGACTTGGTCGAGACTCTCGGCGGGTCGATTCGCGTGAAGAGCCGAGTCGGGGCCGGAACTCGATTCGAAGTGACAGTTCCGATCAGCGGCTGATCGTCACGCCCGCGACTCTGCTTCCCAAGACAGCTGCTTCCCGAGACAACTGCTTCCCGAGACAGCTGCTTCCCGAGACAACTGCCCCCCAAGAACAAGAACGGGCGCGCACGAGTCTCACTCATGCGCGCCGTTCCGTCTTCGTGTTGAGCCAACTCGCTAGCTATTTAGAGGAACAAGCCGACGGGGTCGTACGCCGGTCCGGTTAGCGAATCCAGGCCGGGAACGACGGTGTCGATCAAGGGCGTCGGGACACCCATGTGCCCGGTCAAGATCTCCCCGTACACCGTTCGGAAGTCGGTGAGATGACTCAGGTACTTGTCGTTCACGCCGTAGATGTCCCCGGTCGACCAGGTCGACGCGTCGCCGTTGTAGACGCCGCCGTTGACGTTTCCACCGGCGACGAACATCGCTCCGGCTTCACCGTGGTCCGTTCCTTCGTTCCCGTTCTCTCGACTGGTGCGTCCGAACTCTGACGCAACCACGACAACGGTGTCATTCCACATGCCGCTCGACTCGAGATCTTGTTTCAAGCTTCGAAGTCCGTGCGCTACTCCGTGGAGCAGCTCGCCATGACCGCCCGCTTGGTTGCCGTGCGTGTCGAAGCCGCTCAGGTCGACGCCGAACACTTGCAGGTCGACCTCCTTCATGAGCTGCACCCCGTTGCGCAGTCGGCGGAAGAACGTCCACGCGCGACCGTCGTCGACGAAGTCACCCGGCTCGCTCGAACTCGGATAGGTCGCGCCGCCTCCCGGGACGTAGTTGTTGGCGTCGACTCCCGCGACTTCCAGGGCGTCGAGGCTGTGCCCCATGACCAGTCCGTTGTCGCGAATCGCGGTGTCGAACGGGAACGCGTCGGGCGTAGCACCGAACACCCCGAGAATTCCCGATCCGTCACTGCCGCCACTCGGTGCCGCGCCGATGAACTTCGCCGTGCCGGCCCCGATGTTGAGGTGGTAGTCGTTGAGGTTCGAAAACTGCGGGATGGGTAGATCCCCCTTGAATGCGGTTTGCACCCGAGATGCGATGCTCGCGCCGGGGAACTCGTGCGTCGCGAACGGATCGTGATTGGCGATCAGCCGATTGAGCCAACCTTCTTCCAAGCCGACGTCTCCGGGAACGCTGTTCTCCCAGTACTGCTGGCTGGAGAAGTGCGACCGCGATTGATTGGGATACGCGACGCGATGGATCACGGCGAGTTCGTTGGCGAGGAACAGTTCGTGCGCTTTGTCGAGTTGTGGGTGTAGCGCGCAGAACCCGTTCAAGTCGATCGACTCGCTCGGGGGAATGTAGAGCGTCGGTCGGGCGTCGGCGGTGTCGTTGTAGTCGGCGTCGCCGTGGGGGATCACGGTGTTGAGCGAGTCGTTACCGCCGCGCAAGAAGACGAAGATCAGCCGCTTGGAGCTCGGCCCGAGCGTCGCCGCGTGAACCGCTTGATTGAGGAACGGGACGCGGAACAGAGGTGAGAGCAACCCGAGTGTCGCTCCGGCGGCTCCGAGTCGTAGGAATTCACGTCTATGGATGGCCATGAGTATTCTCCGTTGGTCTCACTGTTGGAAGGATTGCGGGAAGGACACGGCGAACGCGCAGAACTGTTGCAGACGTTCTGCGAAGTCGGGCGCGGTCGGATCGAGCGGAGAGATCGATCCGCTGACGTCGCGGGACAAGAAGTCGACCGAGAGTTCGAGATCGATCGAATCCGTGAGTCCCGGGTAGAGCATTCCGAGAATCGCCGTAGCGATCTCGACTTCGCTCGACAGGTCGACCCCGCGGGTCGTCAGTAGGGTGTCGAGTCCGTATCCAGCGCCTTCTTCGAAGTACACTTCCAGGTTGAAACGCATGCGTTCCATCAGATGAGACGTACCGAGTTGATCCACGCCGAACGGCGGATAGCCGTCGGGGTCGTTCCAAGTGAAGGGTCTGTTTCCGAGGCGCGACAGCTGGTTGCGCGCGTCGGGCAACAAGTCGGTGATCGTCGACGCCGGCACCGAACCGTCGTTGAGTGCGCGTACCGAAGCCATCATGTACTCGAACGGCGTCTTGACGAGAGTCATGCGATGGTCAGTGCCCAGGAACTCGGGCGATTCCAAGATGGTGGTGATGACCGCGTGCATGTCTCCTTCGGTGGCGAGCCAAGTGCCGATGCAGTTCGCCAGGAGCGCAGGGGGAGGAGTTTCGTTGACGAACTTTTGAATCAGCTTCGTCGAAATGAACTCTGCGGTTTGCGTGCTGCTCTTGGCCAGCCACTCGAGGACGATCAGCCCGTCTTGCAATCCGGCGTCGGGATCGATCAGGGGATCGATGGCGGGAATGTCTATTTGATAGAACGTGCCCTCGAAGATCGTTTTCGCGTCGTAGTCGTGATTGGCCGAGTCGAAGTGGAACGACCATTCGCCGGTGTCATCCGTGACAGGCAGCGTCGGCGCGAGCGGGTCTCCCACGTCGGCGGGGGCCTTGCGAGCGATGGTCCAGCCGGTAAAGCACCGCGCTAGCTCTTCGACGTCGTCCTGGTTGTAGCCATTGTCGTCGCCCATGGTGTGGAGTTCGAGAACCTCTCGCGCGTAGTTCTCGTTGGCGTCCGCCGAGATGTTCTGAATGCTGTCGAGGTAGATCAGCATGGGCACTCCGGTCGCACTCGCGAGCAGAAGGTCGTGGAACGAGCCGAGGGCTTTGTCCCGCAGCAGCTGGTTCTCGGTCGCTTCTAGGTATGCGGCAATGACGTTTCCTTCGTCGGACGTATAGATGTCTTCGCCGGCTGGACCTTCGAGATTGCGGAAGTGATTCCGGATCTTGAAAATGTAGGTGTTGAAGTGGTTCTCCCAGAAGTCGGTCAGTGTCTCTCGTAGCTGCTGCCGACTGAGAATCGCCAGCGCGAACTGCGACCGGTACAGGTGCTCTATGTCCTCGTACGGTTGCAGCCCGGCCATCACGTCGTCGAGCGTGGTGTTGCCGGCGTCGTCGACGGAGCCGTCGAGTTGGCCGGCGAGGTACGCTTCGACCCCAGTCGCCGCAACCTCTTCGAGCAGGGTCGGCGTCGGGCCGAACCCGGCTCGTCGCAGCACGTGCGCGACATCTGCCAACGCCGAGGGGGGCGCGCCACACGTCGGGTATGAGTCGCAGCTCAGAAGCCCTGTATCGGTCGGGTCCGTAGCGCAGTCCGGGAACGGTGCGGCGGGAGGTGGCCCGGCAATGAACAGGTAGCTCAATAAGTTGACGGCGTCGGCGACGTCCAGTGACTCGTCGTCGTTGACGTCGGCTGCGTCCGCGCACGCTATGGGGTTGGGGGTCGTCCCAATCGGCGCAAACAGGTGGCCCAGTAGATAAACAGCATCGGAGACGTCCACTTCAAGGTCGGCGTTGATATCGCCTCGGGTAAACGCTGGGCTGCCCGCGCACAGTGTGCCGGAAGTCCCAACACTCAACGTCAGTAGGACAACGCTGAGGCATCGCAAGCCGTGTCGTGTCACCAAATCAAACCTCCTAAGCTTGGGTACGTTGGGTAAGAAGCAACCAACCCGCCACCCGACAAAGGTCCAGGCGGATGCGCGGTTTAGAAGAGGGTGTTGGTTCTCCGAGGAACCCCGCGGTCGCAAGACCGACGGTTTGGCCGACACGGCGGCGGCAACGGCGGGCAGGATTGCGATAGTGCAACCGAGGGACTGCCGATGACGTGAGTCGTCCCGTGGCTCGGCTTCGCTATCGGCGACCGGGCCGGACCTGCACCCAGTAGCCTTCGCCGTCGTCGTCTTGATGGAGTTGGTCGACGCTTTCGTCGACGTAGTGGATGCGCAGGGTGAGCAGCGTCTCCCAGCCGTTGTGTGGGCGGACGACCACGATTGAGTACCCATCGGTGTTGGACTTTTCGACGACAAGGATCCGCGGGTGTTGCTTCCGGAGCGCTTTCAACGGAGCGACGTTCAGATCGCCGCGACGCAGCCGTTTGAGGGCGCGGAAGCGCTCACTTCGCTGAATGGTCGGGATGTTGACGAGCCGACCTGATTGCAGCGGATCGTAGATGACATTGTAGCCAGCGGTTTTTAGATGGCCTTGGAGGCGGGGCGGGCTTTGAATGTCATCGATGAGGAGCCCGACGAGTTCGCGCTGTTGCTTGTCATCGCTGTGCAGGTGTCGACGGAGGAGGGGGAGCGCGGCGTCGCCAATTCGGAACAGCGCGGAGCACGCGAGACTGGCGTCGTTGGGAACGTCATTGTCTTCGAGGTGCTCGATGAGGAGTGAGCAGACGTGGCGCACTCGCCACGGCTTTCGGCTCATACCGACGATGTAGGCGGCCAGGAAGCGTTGTTGTCCGTCGTACGCTGCCAGCGCCTTCACCAGGTCGGCTTTTGCACCGTCGGTATGTGTGAGCAAGAAGTCGACGCCTTCGAGGGCGTTGTAGACGTACGGTAGGGACCCTGGGTCGTCGGGGACCTCGTCGTGCGACAATCCCTCGACCGTGACTGCCAAGAGCCGTGGCGATGGATTCTTGTCGCATGTCTTCCGAAGCACGTGCGCCGCGAAGTGTCGTTGCTGAATGTCGTCGGAGTCCAGCGCCTCTTCGAGTGCGGGTATCGCCTTCTTCCCCAAGCGAAGCAACGTCGTTATTGCCCACGTTGCATTGCTCCACGTGTCGTCGCTCTTGAGATCGAGAATCAGAGAGGCGATGTACTCCTTCTCTTCTTCGGGGGTGAGATCCGCGTGGACCGGCACCGGAACCATCAGAAGCGCCAACCCCAAGAGTAGTGTCATGACGTGAGTCATTCGATCTCTTTCACGATCCGCAGACGATGTGTTTCGTACCGCGCAAGGTTACGCGAGGAGTGTCGCGAGATGAACACCCTTCGAGCTCCTCCCTGAGTGGACCGCTGGCCTCGCCGCGGGGTTACGCGATCTGCTTCTAACCGCTCTGGCGTGACTATTCGTGCTATTAGCGCAAAGTAGTTTGACCTCAGCGCACAAGAGAATGGCCGTAGAGCGTAAATGCAGCTTCTGTTGCGGGTATGCGAGATCTGATACTGGACTATCCGGGATCGACTACCTAGGATCGCTATCGCTCTAAGGATGTGTGTGCTTCCACCTGTTTTACCTGTCCCGCAGAACAGGGGTGTGGCGTGTCTCTAGTAACACGAAGTAAGCCGGCCCTCGTGGCCAGCGGTTGCGTGATAGCAGCGTGTGTGTGGCTGCTTTCCGGTTGGGTATGGAGCCAAGTGGTTCCTGACCCCCCGATAGGGCCAGTTCTCGACAACGGGCGCGACTGGTCTATTCTCGAAGAAGTCATTTGCGACCCAGAGTTCGCAATGATGGCCAGCGCTTGTTTCGACGCTGGTCCGTGCACGGGTCGGTTCAGCGGACTAAACCTGGGGCCGGCGCGGCAGTGCGAAGGTCGTTTTGGTTTTGGTTCTCCGTTTGGGCCGCAAGCGTCCATCGTGACCGTGTACCGCAACGAATCGTTACCAGTCGATCCCAGTGTCGATCCATTCAAGTTTCGAGAAGACCGAGTCGGGCTTCCCTTCATGAACGCCAACATTGTTATTTGGGATGCTGAGAGCTTCGAGTTTCTCCAGCACGTTCTCGCTGAACGCCCGGCACGATTGTTGGATCCTTTGGCCGCCAGGTTCGACTTGGCTCGCCTCATGGTAGTGCCCGACCAGAGCCCGATGGCACCGGTTGGTCAAAAGCTCTTGTTGTTGAAGTACGAAGGGCCGACGTTCGACTTCGTGGTGAGGGTTCGAGCGATTCGTACAGGACCATCGACATTCGGTGAAATGTCGTTCGACTAGGTGGGGTGACCTATGCATGACATCGTGCGTACTTTCCTCCGCCGAAAATCTCTCGACGGAGTTCAAACGCTAGCGCTCGAAGAAGGCGCACGGCTTCCGGCGTCACTGGTGTCGGAAGTTGAGAGCGTCGAACGGAGAACCGTTGCCGAACTAGCGGAGTCGCTCCGACTTCAGGCGACGGATTGTGAACGCGCCCGACTGTACATTGCGCGATACATGATCAACGGTCGCGAAGGCCGACGATTCGGGCTCGGTTTCGGGACGGTCGCTCGCGGTATTGCTGCGCAGTACGACGACGTGACGCTTCGTGATCTCGCGGACGTCATCGCTGCTCGAGACGATATTACTGAGCACCGATTCGCGGAAGCGACTGAAGTGCTCGAGCGCGTCTCTGCTGTCAGCGTCGACGTCGACGATCCGCTGTCGGCCCTGGTTCATTGTTCGGCCAAGCACTGGCTGGGTTGGTCACTTCAACGACGCGGTGACTTTCAGCGTGCTAGCCGCTTGCTCAGCGAAGCGGCCGATGTCGCCGATCAGTTCGACCTCGCATTGCGCTGGCCACTGCGGGCGGCGTACGGCGCGTTTCAAGTCGCGGCCGGCCAATTCCGCGAGGCGATTCAGACCCTCGAAGACATCGAGCTGCGCGAGGAAGTGGCTTCGTTGGGCGATACCGAAACGCTTCTCTACACGCATATCCTTACGGCGGAAGCGGCGCTTTGGCTGCAGATCCCGGACAAAGCGAACCGCGAAGTTGGGGAGTTGCAACGGCTCATCGAAGACGACGAAGGTCGTCTGGGGCACTACAGGGGATACCTAGTCTTGCTGTCGGCGA
>JAJFFE010000280.1 GCA_021776775.1 Planctomycetota bacterium
TTGATGCGAGAGGTCGCGATTTCAAGGTCAGTGCGCCCGGCGAAACGCAGTCGTATTGCTCATACTTCGAGTTTCGCCGGGCGTGCTGGCCGCCGGAAGCTCGAGATCTCGCGCGACATGACTTTTCGGCCGGGCCTCTAGTCTTCGATCTTGATCGACAACATGAGTTTGCGAAGAGACTCCTTGTGGGTTTTCCACAATGCCCCGGTCGTGGTCGCAGTGATCACCGCGTGGTTGGAGCCGCGCAAATACATGACGCCGTAGAAGTGCAGAGGTTGACCGAGGTCGCCGTGCATCTCGTAAAAGATGACATCGCGTCCAGAGACTTTCTCTTTGCGTATGGAGTCGAGCTTGAACTGCGGGATGCCGTCGAACTCCTTCTTGGTCGCTTCGAGAAGTTCGTCAATCCCGACGCCGGGTCGAGCCTGGAGGATCTGCACGCCGATGTTCGGGCTGAATGTCGCCGTCGAGTTCGCGACATCGACCAAGAATTGCGTCCCGCGAAGCTCCTGTGTCTCCCAACCGGGCAAGATCGGGATCGACAATCCGACGTCGGCATGGTTCCACCACTTGCCAACGACTGCAGCTTCAGCCGGCCGACTCGCGCGCCACTCTTTCTCGGCGGCGGCGGTGCTGGTGGCATCGGCGGGCACCGCGGCGGGCGCAGGATGCGCGGCCAATTGCGCTTCGACACGCGCCGCGTCCTTCTCCGTCATTGCGCTACGCCAATCGACCACTCGACCCCGCTGGCGACACTGACCTTTGGCGTTCTTCATGGCGTCGACGAACTGAGTGGCGTCGATGTCGCGATCCCAAACGGTTCGCCACACCGAGACCTTGTCGCCCGTCGCGGTGGTACCGGTACGAATCAGGTCACCGTCCCAGCCGGTGGCAGCGATGAAGGCGTCGTCTCTCCGTACCCCAAGCGCCATGAGCGTCGTAAAGATCTGTAGCTCACCTTGGGTATCGTCGCGCCCGCCAGTCAGGCCGAGCTTCGGTAGCGTCACCGCGCACGGCAGATCCCGGCCGAGCTTCTCTGGATGAATGAGCTGCTCGGTCGAGGTCGGTGGAGTTGCAGCGCTCGAACGAAGCGCAGCCCAACCTCCGGCCCGAAACCGGTGCGCCGCGAACACTCGCCCGACCTGGTAGATCGCGGCGATAGGACCCGACAGCAACGACTCCATGTCGGGGCGTAAGTCTGCATCCTTCAGGGCCCGGAGCGCTTCCTCATTCATGGTCGTACTCAGGAACACCCACTCCGCTTCGCCCTCGATCAAGCAGTGCCGCACACGCACGCGATCCGTGCAGCCATGCGACTTCGCCAACGTCGTCGGCAGATCCGCACGCTGGTCTTGAGCGGCATGGACGAGTTCGTGGGTCACAATGTACGAGAGTCCCGAAAGCGCGCGTCCAAGGTCTCCGGTCTCGGAGTCGATGAAGACCAACGCGTTTCGATCCGCCTGGTAGTACGCCTGAATGCTCCCGAGCAACGAATCGAGCGTCACCTTCGCCAGCAACTCGGGATCGTCTTTGGGGATCACACCGAGGCCCGAGAAGAACGCTGACATGAGAATGAAATTGTCGGGACCGAAAAAGTCAACTTGTTGACGCCGGAGGTCAGCCAACGTCTCGTCGCTCGATAGAACTTCGATCTTCAGCTTGTCGGGGTCGACGACGTAACCGACCTTGGCGAGCTTCGCGATCGCCTCGGTCGCGATCGGACGAATCTTCTTCAGCAGCTCATCAGAGTCTTGCGCGTGACCGACCGTGACGACGAGAAGCAGCGACAGCGTAGCGAGCAGGCGGATCACAGAAGTGTCCTTTCGAGCGGTGAGAAGAATCGGCTCAGTAGCGCTCGGCGAGTTCGACGAGCGTGCGCACCGCAACTCCAGTGGCGCCCTTCGGCCCCAAGTCGTTCGCACGGTCGATGTTTCCGGTGCCGGCGATGTCCAGATGCACCCACGGTCCGTCGCCGGCGAATTGCGACAGGAACGCGGCTGCGGTGATCGCCCCACCCATGCGGCCGCCGAGGTTCTTCACGTCCGCGACATCGCTTCGGATCTGACGCACGTAGTCACTGGTGACCGGCATCGGCCACATGGGCTCGCCGCTATCGGACGCGAACTCCGTGATTTTCCGGCACAGCTTGTCGTCGTTACTGAACGCGCCGGAGAAGTGCTTACCGAGCGCGATGACACACGCGCCGGTCAACGTCGCCACGTCGACGATGAGATCCGGCTCGTAGCGCTGGGCGTAGTGCAAGCCGTCGGCGAGCGCCAAGCGACCCTCGGCGTCCGTGTTGAGAATTTCGATGGTCAAGCCGCTAGCGCTCTTAATGATGTCCCCGGGCCGATAGGCACGGCCACCGGGCATGTTCTCCGCCGCGGGGATCAGACCGATCACTCGCCGCTTTGGCTTGAGTTTCCCGATCGCCGCCATCGCCCCCAAGACGGCGGCACCCCCGCACATGTCGAATTTCATGTCGGCCATGCCCGCGCCCGGCTTGATCGAGATCCCACCGGTGTCGAAGGTGATCGCCTTACCGACGAAGACCAACGGTGGCCGACCATCGGGGCGCGATGGTTGGTGATCGAGAACGATGAAACGAGCCGGCCGCACGCTTCCTTGCGCAACCGCGAGCAACGCACCCATGCCTTCCTTCTCGATCGCCTTCTCGTCGAGAATCCGCACCTTCAACCCGGACGCTCGCGCCGCGCGGCGCGCACGATCGGCCAACTCGACGGGACCGAGATCGTTCGGAGGAGCGTTGCCGACGTCGCGCGCCAGGTTCACTCCGTCGGCGAGATCCATACCGAGTTGCGCCGACTTGCGCGCGGACGCGATTCCCTCGCTGTCGGGCAACAGGACCGAGCAGTTCTCGATTCGGCTTGCACCCTCGACTGCGCGGTAGTCGTTGAACGTGTACGAACCGAGCGTCAGACCCTCGGCCACCAGTCGAGTACGCCCTACCGCGTCGAGCCGTTTCCCGCTCGTCGGAAGAAGAACGATCGACTTCTTGCCCGCGGTCGCTTGGCTGACGCGGCCGGCGATGCCGCCGTAGCGTCGCAAGACGTTGCCATCGACGCCGCGCTTCGGCCCGAGGCCGACGAACAGTACGCGCTCGGACGGCTTCCCGTCGGGCGAATGGGCAAAGGTGCGAGAACCGAGTGCTCCTTTGAAATCGCCCGTGCGCACTGGACCCAACACGCTCTTAGGAAGAATCGCGCGCCACGAAGGATCGATATCAGCCCCACGTGCTCCCCGCGCGTAGGCCGGAACGACGAGCAGGTCGGAACTCAAAGGGACCTTGGGCCCCGCTTGGACGGTGATCTTCACGATTCCAGCTCCTTGACGGGTAAGGGCATTCGAAGCCCAAGGGTAGTTCGGTGGTGATAAACGCAGGGACCACTAAGGCCGAGTCAGTTCGAGGGCGAGCCCCATACCACCGGAGATGCACAACGTGGCGAGGCCACGGTCGATGTCGCGTCGACGCATTTCATGGATCAACGTCGTCACGATACGCGCCCCGGTCGCGCCGATCGGGTGTCCGAGTGCGATCGCCCCGCCGTTGACGTTGAGTCGGGCGCGATCCATCTGTAGCTCTCGATCGCACGCGATCACTTGGGCGGCGAACGCTTCGTTCAACTCGATCAACCCGTAGTCGTCGAGGTTCGAGTTGTTCTTCTCGAACAGTCGACGAACCGCCGGCACCGGCCCGATGCCCATGCGACGCGGTTCGACACCAGCCCGCGCCGAAGCGCCAACCACGGCGATCGGATCGACACCGAGTTGCTTCACCGCTTCTTCGGAGGCGAGGATCAACGCCGAAGCGCCGTCGGTGATGCCCGACGAGTTCCCGGGGTGCACGGTGCCGTCTTCCTTGAACACCGGCTTGAGCTTGCCCATGGACTCGACATTGGCGCCCGCGCGCGGATGTTCATCAACTTCCAACACCGTCGTGCCTTTGCGGTGCTTGATCTCGACCGGAACGATCTCGTCGTTGAAACGACCGGCCGCCTGGGCCGCTTCGCACCGTCGCTGCGACTCCACCGCGTACTCATCTTGTTCGTCGCGAGTGATCGAGAACTCCTCGGCAAGATTTTCGGCCGTGCCCCCCATGAGCTGGTCGGCCATGGGGCATTGGAAGCCGTCCTTGTACATGCCGTCGACGAGCTGACCGTGACCGAGACGGTAACCGTCGCGTGCTTTCTCTAGGTAGTACGGCAGCCGCGACATGCTCTCGCACCCCCCGGCAACGACGACCTCACTATCGCCACGCAAGATGCTGTCGGCCCCTTGAATGATCGAAAGCAACCCCGAGCCGCACGCCATGTTCAACGTGTATGCGGTGGTCGCTTCAGGCAAGCCCGCCCCTATGGCGACCTGACGAGCCGGGTTCGGACCCGAACCCGCTTGTCGGCCTACGCCGAAGATCAGTTCGTCCACACGACCGGGATCAATGCCGGCGCGCTCGAGCATCGGCTGGACGCACGCGACTCCGAGTTGCGGGGCGGAGAGGCTCGACAGACCTCCCATGAACTTTCCGATGGGCGTCCGCTGAGCACTGAGAACGTAGACGCGACTCACGGCGTCACTCCTGTCGTCACGATGAAATGCAAGGGTTACCCGACCAGCTGTCGGGCCAGAGCGAGACGGTGGAGATCATCGCCACCCTCCATGACACTCAAGGTATTGACGTCGCGATACGCACGCTCCACGGGATACTCTCGCGAATAGCCGTTCCCGCCGAGGACTTGGATCGCTTCTTTCGTAGCTTGGTACGCCGCCTGGCCGGCGACGAACCGCGCCTGGTACGACTCCTTGAGAAAGGACTCGTTGGCGTCGACGAGATGCGCCGCGCGATAGACGAGTAGACGCGCTGCTTCAGTCGCCCCTTCGGAGTGAGCGAACTTCAACTGCAACGCCTCGAAGCGATCGATCGAGCGACCGAACGCGTGCCGCTCACTGGCGTACTGCAAGGCGTACGCGGTGGCGCCTCGGGCGAGGCCGACCATGAGCGATGCGACCCCGACCCGACCGAGCGCGAGCACACGATCGACCGCGGCGCTATCACCGACCCGAAACGCACTCGCCCCATCGAGTGAGACTTCGCCGACTCCAGCGGCGCGCAGCCCCATCATCTCCTCGTCGCGAGTGATCTCGACGCCAGACGCTTCGGCACCGCCGTCGACGGCGTACAGACCGCGCGTTCCGGAATCATCGACCGCCACGACGACGTAGAGTTTCGACTGGCGGGCTGCGAACACGTTCGACTTGGACCCGGACAGGCGGAAGGCGTCGCCATCGGCCTGCGCCAAGGTTGTCACGTGAGTCGCCGAGGACGACTCGGGCTCCCCGCACAACAGGGTGGCCAGAGTTTCGCCGGACGCCAGTGCGGCGACTCGCTCGCGTCCCGCGTCAGACCCTCCGCGAGCGAGAGCATCGGCCACGAGCGAATGGTTCAGAATCAAACTCGCGGTCGTCCCGCATCCCCGGGCTAGCTCCTCCCAGATGAGCACGCCCATTCGCGTGTCACCGCCCCCGCCGCCAACATCTTCGGGCAACGCGGCGCCGAGCAACCCCAGCTCGCCAATTTGGCTCAAGGTGCCGGCCGGGAACTCTCGCTCTTCGTCCACCGATTCGGCTCGCGGAGCCAACTCGTTGTCCGAGAAGTCCGCGACCATCTCCCGAATGTCTCGATGCTCTTCGGTAAACTCGATCACGTGCGCTTCACTTCCCTATGAGTGTGTTTCATTTCGTCGAATCTCCACCCGGTTCGAACTCTCCGCCGTGTAACAACGCCTCGACCGCGTCGGCGAACCGGTCTTCTCCTGCGACAACGGACTGCGCCGCTGACTGCACCGCAGTCTCGACACCGCCCAATCGTCGCCAGGCGCGTGCAATCCATCGCTCCTCGACACGGCGACGAAGTCGTCGCTCCATGCGCACGCACGCCGTCGCGTCCTTGTCCGCTCGGCGCAGAGCGGCCGCTTCTTCGAGCACGACTTCGACGAGCTCGTCGAAACCCTCCTCGGTCTCGCAACTCACCGCGAGCGGCTCGGGCTCATCTCGCTCGGTTGCCAACTGGCGAACGACCCGAAACGTCTCGTCGGCGCCCGGACGATCAGACTTGTTCACGACCACCCGATCGACGACCTCGAACAGCCCGGCTTTGAGAAACTGTATGACGTCCCCGCCCTCAGGCGAGATCAGCAACAACACGTGATGCGCTTCGCCGGCAATCGCCAGTTCGAGCTGTCCAACGCCGACCGTTTCGATCAGCAGGAATCCGTACCCGGCGTATGCCAACAGCTCCGCGACTTCATCTGTAGACGCCGCGAGACCACCCACTCCGGAGCGACTCGCCACACTGCGAATGAACACGCCGTCGTCATCTTGATGGCCACGCATGCGCAACCGATCCCCGAGTAGCGCACCGCCGGAGAGCGGACTCGTGGGATCGACGGCAATCACGGCGACTCGTTCGCCCCGCGTCCGCAGCCTGCCGATCAGGCGTGCGACCAACGAACTCTTGCCGACCCCCGGGGCGCCCGTGACCCCGAGTCGAAACGCGCGCGGGCTCGGTGCTCCGTCCTCGCCGAGCCGAGACAAGAGCTCATCGGCCCTCGTGTCGCGAGACTCGATCCACGTCACCCCACGACCTACGGCCCGGCGAGAACCGGCTCGAATCGACCGGACCAACTCGGCCACATCGTCGCTCGGCACGTCACCGTCTTGAGTATCGCCGGTCGGGCGACTGTTCACTGCGCCTCACTCGTCGCCGGAGTTCCGGCACTGCGTTCGGCGCGATCATTCAACGTGTTGCGAGAAATGACGAGCCGTTGCACCTCACTGCTGCCCTCGTAGATCTCGGTGATCTTGGCGTCGCGCACGAGTCGCTCAGCCGGATACCCGCGCCGCACGCCGTCGTGTCCGAGAATCTGCACGGTCGACCGCGCAGCCCGGTTGGCCACTTCGGACGAGAACAGCTTCGCCTTGGACGCCTCGAGCGTGTGGCTCAAACCTTGGTCCTTGCGCCACGCCGCTTGTAGCGTGAGCAAGCGCGCCGCTTCGATCTCGGTCGCCATGTTGGCAATCTCGAACTGCATCGCTTGGCTCTTGATGAGAGGCTTGCCTCCACGAACGGCCGTGGCCGTGTAGTCGGCCGCGCAGTCAAGACACGCCTGAGCGATCCCAACGCCTTGCGTGGCGATACCGATCCGGCCGCCATCGAGCGTATGCATGGCGATCTTGAACCCTTGGCCCTCTTCCCCGATGAGGTTCTCGACCGGTACTTCGAGATCTTCGTAGATGAGTTGCACGGTATCGGAAGCGCGAATCCCGAGCTTTCGCTCCTTCTTGCCGACCTTGAAACCCGGGAACGTACTCTCGAGTACGAATGCACAGATCCCTTTGGACCCCAAGGAGGCGTCGAGCGTGGCGAACGTGATGACCACGTTGGCGTAGGTGCCGTTGGTGATCCACGCCTTCGTCCCGTTGAGGATGTACTTGTCACCCTCTCGCCGACAGGTCGCTTGTATTCCGGCGGCATCCGAGCCGTGGTTCGGCTCCGTGATCGCATACGCTCCGAGCCACTCACCGGCGGCGAGCTTGGGAAGATACGCCCTGCGCTGCTCCTCCGAACCGAAGTGAATCAGTGGGTTCGACAAGAGGGAGTTGTGCACTGAAACCGTAACGCCGGTCGAGGCACAGCCGCGGTGAATCTCTTCCAAGGCACACGTGAGTGCTCGGTTGTCCAAACCGAGTCCGCCGTGCTCCTCCGGAATGAGGATCCCCATGAAACCGAGATCTGCGAGCTTCTCGATCTTCTCCTGAGGAAACTCTTCCGCCGCGTCATACCGATCAGCGTCCGGCATCAAGATCTTGTCGCTGAATTCGCGAGCCGTCTCTTGCAGCTGCCGATGAGTATCGTTCAGATCGAACATGTCTTCGTATCCCGTTCTTCGTTCCCGCGATCGAACCTGTTAGCCCGAATACTCATAGAACCCGCGACCCGACTTTCGGCCGAGGTGGCCGGCTGCCACCATCCTCTTTAGCAGCGGGCAAGGGCGATACTTGGAATCTCCCAAACCGTCGTGTAGTACCTCCATAATGTTCAGACAAACGTCGAGGCCGATGAAATCGGCGAGGGCCAACGGCCCCATAGGGTGGTTCATTCCGAGCTTCAACACTTCGTCGATCGACTCCGCCGTCGCGACGCCCTCCATGATGCAGTAAATCGCTTCGTTGAGCATCGGCAGGAGCACTCGGTTCGAGACGAATCCCGGATAGTCGTTCACTTCGACCGGTGTCTTGCCGAGTTGACGCGACAAATCGAGGATCGAGGCGCACGTTTCGTCGCTGGTGGCGTGCCCGCGAATCACTTCGATGAGCTTCATGATCGGGACCGGGTTCATGAAGTGCATCCCGATGAAGTTCTCGGGACGCTGCGTGGCCGCGGCGATCTCGGTGATCGAAATCGAAGAGGTATTCGTCGCGATGATTCCGCCCGGGGCGACCAACGCGTCGAGTTGACGGTGCAGGTCGAGCTTGAGATCACGAATCTCGGGGACGGCTTCGATAGCGAGCATCGCCCCTTCAGCGGCCGCCATCTCGCCTTCGAAACGCAGGCGGCCGAGCGCCGCGTCGGCGTCGTCCTGAGAGATCCTCTCCTTCTTGACCATGCGACCGAGGTTCTTCTCGATGGTCGCCTTCCCGCGCTCGAGGGACTCCGGGAAAGTATCGATCAACACGACGTCGTGGCCAGACTGGGCAAACACCTGGGCGATACCGTTGCCCATAGTGCCGGCGCCGATCACAGCGGCTTGATTCAGAGAGTCAGCAAAGCTCATCGGTCCTGGTGGTCTTTCCTAGATCTGGTCTCGCGAAGAGCCAGCCGTGGTCGCCCGCAACAGAGTCGTCCAAGAACACAGTCGTTCAGAACGGAGTCGTCCGAACCGGATTCCCACGAGGAAGAGTGCCCGCCTCGCCAACGCCCCAGATCGCCGACCGACCGCCCACAGAACCGCGCGAAGGCGATCCGCTGCGGGCGAACTTCAGGCATAATCCGCGGCGAGACGTGTCCGTGTCGGCACGCTTCCACTCCGGAGCCCCAGATCCGCCGAATCAGCGCGGCCTGGGGGTGGAGTCGAGCGCGTCCCGAAATGGACGGCGGTTCGCACAAATCGAAAAATGGTCAGGGATTATAAAAACCGTAGCCGGTGCGTGCAAGGCCAAGAACGGCCGCGCCCAAGTCCTCCCAAGCCGGGACGAGCACCGTAGCTACGGCAGAATACCGGAGTCGATGTGATCGAGGTTCAGGGGCTTTCGAAGACGTTTACGGTGCACAAGAAGCAACCCGGCCTCCTCGGGTCGCTGCGGTCGCTCGTTCGCCGGGAGAAAATCGAGAAGCACGCGCTGAAGTCGGTCGACTTCCGAATCGCCGAGGGCGAGATCGTCGGGCTCATCGGCGCGAACGGCGCCGGCAAGACCACACTGGTGAAAATGCTCGCCGGAATCATTCACCCGACGGCGGGCGACGCGACCGTTCTCGGGCACCGACCGTGGGAGAGACACGACGGTTTCCGGCAGCACGTGGCGCTGATCATGGGCCAGAAGGCGCAGCTCTGGTGGGACCTCCCGGCCGCGGACTGCTTCTTGTTACTCAAGGAGATCTACCAACTCGATGCGAAGCGCTACCGGGAGACGCTCGACTACCTGACCGAGGTCCTAGACGTCCGAGACCAGATCAACGTGCAGATTCGTCGGCTATCGCTCGGCGAGCGCATGAAAATGGAGCTGATCGCAGCGCTCCTCCACACTCCCCGAGTCGTGTATCTCGACGAGCCCACGATAGGACTCGACCTCACCGCGCAGCGCGCCATCCGCGACTTCTTGCTGTCGTACCGCGAGCTGCACCGACCGGCCATGCTTCTGACCAGCCACTACATGGAGGACATCGAACGGCTCTGCGAACGCATCATTATCTTGCGCGAAGGCGAGCTCATCTACGACGGCGCGTTGAGCGACGTCGTCAAGAAGTACGCGCAACACAAGCGAGTCATCGCCCACTTGCGAAAGACACCGGACTCGGTCGAACGCCGGCATGAAGTTTCGCTGATCGCCGAGTACGAATCGATCGACGACTTGGAAGTTCGTCTGCGCGTGCCCCGCGACCGCGTGGCCGAAGCGTCGAGCGCCTTACTCGCACACTATCCGGTTGCCGACTTGTCTATCGAAGAGCCCGACATCGGAACGATCATCGAACGCATCATCCGGCGCGACGGTGGAACTGAACCTGGGGCCGAAAAGTGAGAGCCAAGCTTTTCGCCGACGTGTTCATCATCGAAGCAAAGCGCACGATGAGTTATCGCGCCGACTTCTGGATCAACGTCATCGGCGGTCTCCTGTCGGGAATCGCGATCCCCTACTTCATGTGGTCGTGGATCTTCCAGGCAGAGGGCGGAGGCGACGACACGCTGCTCATCGGCGGTCGAACATTCGGCCAGATGATCGCCTACTACATAGCGTGCGCGCTGATCTCAAAAGTCGTCCGCGGCTCGGACCTTCCGTTGTCGATATCGAGCGACATCTACGAAGGCGGACTCAACCGCTACCTGCTCTACCCGACGCGCTATCTGCCGTTTAAGTACGCACAGCAACTCGGAGCCATGGTGCCGAACCTCGTGCAAATGGTCGGCTTCGGCGTGATCTTCTTCTTCGCCCTGGGGTTGCCGGCCGGCGTCGAGATCACCGCGACGACGGTGGCCATGACGGCTGCCTCACTGCTCGTGGCGAACTTGCTCTACTTCCTACTGACGTACCCATTGCAGCTGATTTCGTTCTGGGCGGACAACGTCTGGAGCTTGATCATCCTACTCCGGTTCGTGACGTCTCTGCTCGGCGGAGCCATGCTGCCTCTGGAGATGTTCCCCGCGGTGTGGCGTGACGTCTTGCCCTACACGCCGTTCCCAACCCTCTTCTACCTGCCCGTGCAAACCCTGCTCGGTGAGGTCTCGATCGTCGCTTGGGGGCAGGGGCTACTCATCGGGTTGGCGTGGTGCGTGGGCATTGGGCTCTGTGGCGCGCTTGTCTGGCGGCGCGGCGAGCTGCGTTACACAGGAGTGGGGATATGAAACGATACCTACGTCTCTACCTGCACTTCTTGCGCTTTTCGTTCAGCCGGGCCATGGAATTCCGCGTCGACTTCTTCTTTCGCATCGTCATGGACTGCGCGTTCTACGTCACGAACCTCGCGTTCTTTCACATTCTGTTCCAACATATCGGCGGGCTCGGTGGCTTCGGCATCGACGAGGTCTACGTCTTCGTGGCGGGATACCTGTTTGCAGACGCAGTGCATATGACGCTGTTCTCGAACAATACGTGGTGGCTCCCCTTCCTGATCAACAAGGGAGACCTCGACTACTACCTAATACGGCCGGTGTCGACGCTGTTCTTCGTAAGCTTGCGAGACTTCGCGGCCAACTCATTTCTGAATCTGATCATCGCTGCCGGCATTCTGTTCTGGGCCATGCTTCGCCATCCCGCTGACCTAGCGGCGTCGTCCATCGCGGTTCACATCGCGCTACTCCTAGTCGGCGTGTTCATCACGTGGAATCTGCACATGTGGTTCATTCTGCCCGTGTTCTGGTTACACACGAGCACCGGCTTGCGGCAGCTCTTCTTCGCGTTGGAAGTGTTCTCAGAACGGCCACACAAGATCTACCGCGGAGTCGTCGGCAAGCTGCTGCTCAGCATTCTCCCGCTCGCCTGCGTGATCTCGGTTCCCACCTACATCCTCTTCGAAGGAGCAAGCTGGGAACTGGTCGTGCCGCTGGCAGTCGCGACCCCGATGGTCTTCTTGGTGACGCTCGTGATCTGGAACCGCGGCTTGAAGGCGTACGCATCCGCGAGTTCGTAGTCGTCGACTTGGTTAGGGGCCGCCGTTCAGTCCGTCGTTGACCATCTCGAGTTCGATCAGAGATGGGTCCAGCGTGACTGTGTGGTTGGCGTTGATCTCCGCCCGTGTCGTGTCGTCGAGGGCGTTGCGTAGTTCCAAAATTGCGGACGCCTTGTTCGACACCGAGTGGTCTGGATCTTCGAGCGCGACGTAGCGGAGCGCATCGTCGACCTGAGGAGTTGCGCACTTCGACAACGCTTCCAAGGCTGCACGGCGGGTGGCCGGGCACGGATTGCCGAGGCAACTCAGGAGGTGCTCGAGGGAGAGCGGCGTACCCACCGCTCCGAGGGCAGCTACGGCACTGTACTTCAGGTCGCCGTCGTCGAGGTGCTGGACCAACACCGCGGTCACGGAATCATCCGAGAAGGACGACAACAGATCGACCGCGGTGGATCGAATCCACCAGTCGTGATCCGATCGAACGATCGCCACGAGCGGCGCGATCAAGCGACGATCGGTCATTCCCTTGGCAATTGCCATCGCCCCCACCTGAACTTCGGTCTCCGGGTCGCCGAGTAGCTCGATCAGGGAAGCGGTGAGGTCGTCGCTGACTTGGCGAATCGCTTCGATACTCCGCTGCTGAACCCACGAGACGAGTCCCTGCGAACTCTGAATGAACAACCGAAGCGTCTGGGTCGGGTTGGGCATATCGCGAAGCATCTTGACGGCGATGTCACGCATCTCGGTGTTCTCGTCGCCGAGAATCGGCAGGAGCTTCGCTTCGATCTGCGACGGCCGTTCGTGCACCAACCGACGAAGGGCGTTCATGATCAGGTTGCGAGTCTCCGCCGTCTCCATTGGAAGGCGCTCGAAGAACGGCTCAATCATGTCTGGATCGGGACGCTTCGCGAGCGCCTCGATCACCGAGGCGCGTACGAGGTCGTTCTCCTCGTCGATCAAGCTGCGCAGGATCATGCAAACCGTCGGGTTCTCGGTCTCGCGCGACAAGACACGAACGCACCGCATTCGAATCGCGACGACTTCGTCTTTGAGCAGCGCCTTGAGATACCCAAAGAAACCACTCAATGACGCCGACGCCATGATGAGATCGAGCGCAGTTTCGCGTCGAGCTTGATTCTTGTGGTGCACAAGCGCTGGAAGCTGCGCCATTATTTTATCGGGAGCGACGCGCGCAATCATCTTAGCGAGGTCTCGCCGAATCTCGGGTTCGACACGACTCAGAGTCTTCAGCACCTTCTCGATAACGCGATGTTGCTGGGTGCTCGCGGCGACGCAACTCATCGCAGCCTCCCGAACGGGACGCTTGCCGTGAGTCAACAGCCACACGTTCGAGACGAGATCCAGATCGGGGTCAGCGAACACTCGGTCGCACAACTCCGCTAGCTCTCCTGCGACGAACGGGCCAGGCGACCGCAACCGCTTCAACAGGGCCGGAAGGGGATCGCTCTTGCCGAAGATTGCCATCTTACTTCCTCCGTCGGGCCGGCATCGCGGCCATCTCTAGTTCGCCGAGGTCCGACGTCACTTGCCCTCGCGCGTTTCTTATTCGGTCGATCTCACGGCTGACCACGGAACGATCCGAGCAGTACGTGATCGCGGTCTCCTCGGTGATGACAAACGTTTGGTACAACTCGAGGATGTGCTGATCGAATGTCTGCCAACCGTGCGGCTTGGCCTCGGAAATCACTTGATAGAACGTCTTTTCGGGAGTCTGCCCGTTCTGAATCAGCTCGCGACTTCGCAAACTCGAACCCATGATCTCCAGCGCCGCGACACGCCCGTCGTCCTTGCGCGGGAGCAGTCGCTGCCCGACGACGAACCGCAGAACTTCGGTCAGTCGACTACGGACCAATCCACGCTCTTCCTTCTCGAACATCCCCGTGATCCGGCTGATCGTCTGACCGGCGTCGACGGTGTGCAGAGTACTCAGGACAAGGTGCCCGGTTTCCGCTGCCTTGAGCCCGATCTCCATCGTTTCTCGGTCTCGCATTTCACCGACAAGGATGACCTTGGGGGATTGGCGGAGTGCAGCCCGCAACCCGTCGGCGAACTCGAAGTAGTCGCTGCCCAACTCCCGTTGATTGACAGTGCTCAACTTGTGGCTGTGCACGAACTCGATGGGGTCTTCGAGCGTGACAACATGAACCGCACGAGTTTGGTTGATCCGATCGACGATGGAGGCCAACGTCGTCGACTTGCCGCTCCCCGTCGCCCCCGTAACGAGCACCATGCCGTTCAGCAACTTCGGTATCTCCCCGATGATCGACGGAAAGCTCAGCGATTCCAGGCTCGGAACTTCGCTCGCAAGGACACGAAGGACAATGGAGAGCACGCCTCGTGATCTGAAGATGTTGACCCGAAATCGTTTTCCGTTGTCGACGGTGTAGGCGCAGTCGGCCGCTCCCGTAGCCTCCAAGATCTCGAGGAGTCGGACGTCGCCTCCGAGGATTTCATTGGCGATGGTGACGGTGTCATGCGGCGTGAGACGTTCTCCCAATGCCCCGACTTCCACCTCTTGCAACAACCCATCGACTTCGACTTGGGCTCTCCGCCCCGGTGTAAGGTTGACATCTGAAACCCTTCCAAAGGTGTCGATGATTGCGGCCAAGGCGGCCGCGAACGGCGCTGACGTCGACGCCTGCGGTCGTTCGTCGCGAATCCCGGCGGTTGGCAACGGAGCCATTTGAGCCGGCGACTGAACGGGCATGACTTGCGTTGGCATTGGGTGCTCGGAACCCAAGACCTGCGTCGGTGTAGCTCCTGAGAGCAACTGGGTCGGCATTCCATCGCCGGCGACGGGGGCCGGGCGGCTCGCTTGAATGACGGCAGAAGTGACGCCGGCCGGGGTAGCCTCGGACCCCGACGTGATCGAGGCCGGTTCGTCTACTTCGGGCGGCTGTGGCGTACCGGCTGGCCAAAATTCGATCGGGCTGTTCTCAGCCGGTGGCGGCGCGTTCTCGTCAGACATCGTGCCCCTTTCAGCGGGTCGTCGCGTAACGCTGGCCCGCGCCGGCCGGACCTGTCTCGGCGGTCTTTTGCGGCTCTAGCATCTCGCGCCACTCTTCCGGGATATGTGTCAGGAAGTTCGCGAAGTGTTCCTTGTTGGTCGCCGCTTCGAACGCGTCTTCCGCCGAGATGGTCTTTTTCTGCAGCAGAGCT